>NZ_CP157390.1:2193539-2506902 GCF_040050925.1 Leifsonia sp. NPDC080035
CGTGCAGCATCGCGACGTCGGTCGGCAGCCCGAGCGATTCGAGCGCGGAGCTCCAGCCCCGGCGCACGTAGCGGCCGGTGGGGTTCTCGCTCTCGATGAAGAGCCCGATGCGGGTGTGGCCGACCTCGTGCAGGTGGTGGACCGCGAGCGCGGCGCCGGCGGTGTGGTCGGAGGCGACCGAGTCCAGCCGCCTGGCGGCGGCGGCCGTGCGCACGCGCCGCTCGGCGAGCACGACCGGCACCGGCAGCGAGTCGAGCCAGCGCAGTGTCTCGATCGCGTCGTCGCCGAGGGTGTCCGGCGCCACGATCAGCCCGTGTAGTCCCGGGGTCTTCAGCAGCGCCTCCACCTGCCGGCGGTTGTCGCGGGAGTCGTAGGTGGATGCGCGCAGCAGCAGGGATGCCCGCAGCTGCGCCGCCTGCGCGCGGGCGCCGTGCACGATCGGCGGCCAGTAGTAGTCGAGCGAGGGCACGACCATCCCGATCGTGTACTTGGCGGGCAGCGGCGCCGCCGCCGAGCGGACGCCAGTGTCGAGCGAACTGCGGAGGGTGGCGCCGCCGTGGACGCGGGTGACCAGCCCCTGCTGCGCCAGCGTGTTGATGTCGCGGCGCACCGTCAGCTCGCTGACGCCGAGCTGAGCGGCGAGCGCGCTGACGCTCACCGCACCGTGCTCGCGCAGCTCGTCCATGATGCGCTCCCGGCGCTGCACGGAGTACAGCGGTTCGCGTCCGCTCATCGGGCCTCCTCGATCGTCGTTGTGATGCTCCCGGACGCGTCCGGCAGTGCGTAGCCGAGGCGGGTGAGGGTGTCGCCCCACACACCGGAGAGCTCGGGGTCGTCCAGCCGCCACTCCTCGACGGTGGGCACGATCCCCTGGGCGTCGATGGCGATGCTGTGACCGTCGGCGGTCACGAGCACGCGCCCGCCCCAGACACGCACCTCGCCCGCGGCGACGAGGTGCAGGACGGCGGCAGGCGTGGCGGCGCCCGCCCCCGCCGCGCTCGACCTCAGCCGCCAGGTGTCGGTGATCTCGATCCGCCCGGAGCGCGCGAGCCGGAACGACCGCGTCCACTCCTCGTCCGCCGCGAGGGGATACGCCCCGGCCAGGTCGAGGGAGAGCTCGATCGGCTCATCCGCGGCCGGCGCACGCAAGACGCGGGCCACGAAGTCCGGCCCCTCGCCCTGTTCGAGCCCGTGCGGCGCGGGTGCGTTGTGCCAGCCGCTCTGCATCGCCCGGATCCGGTAGCGCTCGGCGCTGAACGTCTGGCGCGTGTACGTGGGCTTGCCGATGTCGACGAGCAGCGGCCGGCCGCCCGCCGCGACGATGAAGGAGCCGAGGTCTTTGTGGTTGTGGTTCTCGTCGTTGGTGCCGCCCTTCGCCGCCAGGGCGAGCCCGGACGCGTCGCCCGCCCGCGAGCGGCAGACCAGCAGCTGCACGGACGGCAGCCACACGGACGCCGGGAGCGGAGGGTCGGCCGGCGTCGCATCCCGCCACTCGGGGTCCGCGAGCGCGCGGACGAACCGTGGCAGCCCGCCCGCCACCGACGCCAGGGGGCGCCCCGGCCGCCTGGCGCCGCGCGCCCAGTCGGCGACCCGGCCGTCCCCGGTCCGCAGGCCCCACCGGAACGGCAGCTGCCACGGCTCCCCGCCACGGCTGCGCGCGGGCCCGTCGGCGACGTTGACGTACCAGTCGCCGCCGAGCTGCATCCGCATCGGGAAGCGCAGCACCTCTGCGACGAGCGGCAGGGATGCCGCCTCGAGCCCGCCGTCGGTCAGCTGGGAGACGAGGGCGAGCAGTTCGAGCATCCGCCCGGCGCCGTTCCACCAGTAGGCGACGCCCTCGTCGATCGCGCCGTCGGCGGGAAGCGTCGCCACGTAGCGGTCGAGGCTGTCGAGCGCCCGCGCGGTGATCCGTGCGATGCGCTCCGGGTCGTCGAGCAGCAGGACCGCCGCCAGCAGGACGTTGCTCAGGATCCACGGGTTCCAGTTGTTGACCTCGCGCCAGTAGCCGAGCCACCAGAAGTCGTCGCGCGTCTCGAACGGCGTGAAGACGCGCAGCTCGGCCTCGTGCCGGATGCGCTCGCGCACGCCGGGCCAGCGGCGCTCCCAGTCCGCGCCGATCACCCGGTCGGCCACCGCCAGCTGCGCGACGATCTCCCCGGCCCAGAGATCGACGTACGGGGATGCCGCGTCCGGAACGACGAACCCGCGCCGCGCGTTGGCGTCGTCGTGCGCGGACAGCGACCACGTGCTCTGCTCGCAGAGCACGACGGCCCCGTCGGCGGCCTCGTCCATCCACTCGTCGGTGCGCGTCGCCGCCGCGAGCACGACGGCCCGCGTGAACCGGTGCTGGCGCGCGTACACCGCGGCCTCGTAGTGCTCCCGGTCGCCGTCGCGCACGTACCGGGCGAACAGGGACGCGGTCACGTCGGCCCAAGGGAGGCCGCGCTCCGCCTCGGCGTCCACCCGCAGCCGATCGATCGTGACCGGGTCCGCCGCATCCCAGACGGCGCGGTCCCCGGCCTCGGGGATGCCGCTGCGACGCCGCAGCCCGTCGGAGCCGGTGGAGGCGAACCCCGCCCGCAGTGCCGGCTCGCGCATCCCGTCGCCCCAGTGTTCGGACAGCGGCCCCGCGAACGCCGCCGCAACCGCCTCGGTCCCGGCCGGCGGAGCGGTGTGCGCGCTCACGCGCGAGAACGCGTCGTCACGGTCGGAATCCGCTGCCGTCTCCGGCCGTGCATGGTTCGGCACCGGTGCCTCCCTGGTACGTTTCGTGTCTGTATCTGTTCGAATCGGATCGATTAGTTTGTTTGGTGACGGGTCTGAGTATGTACTGAGTCTCGCGACGACGCAACGACCCGCGGAAACGTCGCTCGAGGGAAAGGCTGGACCCGGCGGCGATGACCGACATGAACACCCCAGAAGCGCTCGTGGTGATGGAACGCGACGTGTACGAGCGTCAGTTCGACGGCGCGCGGCTGGCGCGTCTGCGCCGGCTCGCCAGCGTCCCCGACCCGGTCTTCACCGACGACCTCGACGACCCCGCGCTCGCCGGCCGGCTCGCCACCGTCGAGGTGCTGCTCACCGGCTGGGGCGCCCCGCGGCTCGACGCCGCGAGGCTGGAGCGGATGCCGCGGCTGCGCGCCATGCTGCACTGCGCGGGCACGGTGCGTCCGCAGGTGACCCCGGACTTCTGGGAGCGCGGGATCCGGGCTAGCTCGGTCGCAGAGGCGAACGCCGTCCCGGTGGCCGAGTTCACGCTCGCCGCGATCATCTTCGCCGGGAAGAAGGCGCCCTTCATCGCCGCCGACCCCGAGGTGCGCCGCGATCACGGGCTGCAGATCAGCCGGTTCGGCGAGCTGTCCAACCTCGGCAGGACGATCGGCGTCGTCGGCTTCAGCCGGGTGGGGCGGCGCGTCGTCGACCTCGTCCAGCAGCTCGAGGACGTCACCTGCCTGGTCTCCGACCCGTACGCCGACCCGGTCGAGATCCTGGCGGCGGGCGGCATCCCGGTGACGCTCGACGAGCTGCTGCCCCGCGTGGATGTGCTCTCCCTGCACGCGCCCGCCCTGCCGTCCACGCACCACATGATCGCCGCGCCGCAGCTGGCGGCGCTGCGCACCCACGCGACCCTCATCAACACCGCGCGCGGCAGCCTCGTCGACACCGCCGCCCTGGAACGCGAGTGCGCGTCCGGCCGGCTCAACGCCATCCTCGACGTCACCGACCCCGAGCCGCTGCCCGCCGACTCCCTGCTCTACCGCCTCCCGAACGTCATGGTCACCCCGCACCTCGCCGGGTCGCTCGGCTCCGAGATCCACCGGATGACGGACGCGGCGCTCGACGAGCTCGAACGCTACGTCGCGGGCGAGCCCCTCCTCGACGAGATCACGAGCGAGGACCTCCGTCTGAGCGCGTGACCCCCGCAACGTCTCCCTCCCTTCACCGATAACAAAGGAGTTCATCACCCATGAAACGCTCACTGATCGCGGCCGGCGCCACCGTGGCCGCGCTCGCGCTCGGACTCGCCGGCTGCGCAGGCACCGGCTCCCCGAGCTCCGGCAGCAGCGGCGGAAAGACCACCCTGCGCGTCGCCGTGTGGAACCTCCAGCAGACGCCCGAGTTCGGCGCGCTGTTCGGCGCGTTCGAGAAGGCGAACCCCTCGATCAAGATCCAGCCGGTGGACATCCTCGCCGCCAACTACGAGGACAAGATCACCACGATGCTCGCCGGCGGCGACACGACCGACATCATCACCGTGAAGAACCTCACCGACTACGCCGGTTACGCCCAGAAGAAGCAGCTCCTCGACGTCGCCGATGTCGTCAAGGGACTGCCGACCACGGACATCCCGGCGACCGACGACTACAAGACGGATGGCGCGTACTACGCGGTGCCGTACCGCCAGGACTTCTCGGTCCTCTACTACAACAAGAAGATGTTCGCCGACGCCGGCGTCGCCGCTCCCGAGAACCTCACCTGGGACGACTTCGCCGCCGACGCGAAGAAGCTCACGAAGGGCAGCGGCGCCGACAAGGTCTACGGCGCCTACATCCACACCTGGAACTCGCTGGTGCAGGGCTACGCCGCCGCCCAGCAGGGCAAGAGCTACGACAAGCCCGACTACTCCTGGATGACCGACCAGTACGACCTGACGCTCGGCATGCAGAAGGCCGGCACGATCATGGACTGGGCGACGGCGAACAGCCAGCAGGTGCAGTACAAGGACATGTTCGAGAAGGGCAAGGCGGCGATGGTGCCCATGGGCACCTGGCTGATCGCGCCGCTGCTGGCCGACGCGAAGGCGGGCACGACCGACGTGGACTGGGGCATCGCGCCCGTCCCGCAGATCGAGTCCGGCTCGAAGATCGCCACGATGGGCGGCCCGACCGGCTTCGGCGTGAACAAGAACTCGAAGAACGCGGACGCGGCGAAGAAGTTCCTCGCCTTCGCCGCGGGACCCGACGGTGCGAAGGCCGTCGCCGGGGTCGGCATCGTCCCGGCCTACCACAGCGACGAGATCACGAAGCAGTACTTCGGTCTCGACGGGATGCCCTCCGACGCGCTCTCGAAGAAGGCGTTCACGCCGGACACGATCCTGCCGGACGGCCCCACCGGTCCCAACGCCGCCGCGATCGGCACCGTGCTGAACCAGGAGCACCAGCTGATCATGACCGGCAGCACGTCGGTCGCCGACGCCACGGCTGAGATGGCGTCCCGCGTGAAGTCCGACGTGCTTCACCAGTAATATCCGCTCGGTGCGGCGGGGCCGTCACTGCCCCGCCGCACCGTCCCTCGACGGAGAGAACGGAGTCGCGCCGCCTCGGGCGGAGCCGAGACCATGACCACCATCACCGAACGACCGAAGACCGCCGAGGCGACGCCGCCCCGGCGGAGCCCCCGCTCGCTGCGGCGCAGGAGCATCCTGATCGGCTGGAGCTTCATCCTGCCGAACTTCCTCGGCTTCGCGCTGTTCACCCTCGTCCCCGTGATCGCGGCGTTCGTGCTCGCGTTCATGAACTGGGACGCATACAACCCGCCGACCTGGGCCGGGTTCGGCAACTTCCTGCGGCTGTTCCGCGACGACGACTTCCGCGTCGCGCTCACCAACACCGTGCTCTACGCGATCGGCCACGTGCCGCTCACCCTGGCGTTCTCGCTGGGGCTCGCGCTGCTGCTGAACCAGAAGTTGCGCGGCATCGCCTTCTTCCGGGTCGCGATCTTCTTCCCGTACATCACCTCGCTGGTGGCGATCGCGATCGTCTGGAACATGCTGTTCGACCCGACCAGCGGGCCGATCAACCAGTTCCTGCACGCGATCGGCATCGCCGACGCTCCGGGATGGACGGCGAGCACGACCTGGGCGCTCCCCGCCGTGATCATCACGAGCGTGTGGCGCGACATGGGCTACTACATGGTGCTGTTCCTCGCCGGGCTCCAGGCCATCCCGCGCGAGTACTACGAGGCCGCGCAGATGGACGGCGCCGGGCGCTGGCGGTCGTTCTGGAACGTGACGCTTCCCTCGCTGCGGCCGACCACCTTCCTCGTGCTTGTGCTGCTCAGCGTCTCCAGCTTCAAGGTCTTCGACCTGATCTTCGTGATGACCCAGGGCGGCCCCGGCCGGGCGACCCTCGTGCTCTCCCAGCTCATCTACCAGGACGGCATCATCAACGGCGAGTTCGGCTACTCGTCCGCGATCTCGCTCGTCCTCTTCCTGATCGTCCTGCTCGTGACGGTCTTCCAGTTCCGCATCCAGCAGAGACGGGAGCGCTGATGTCGACTCTCACCACCGACCTCGCCCAGGAGCTCGAGACCGGGAGGTTCCAGCCCGCCCCGCCGCGACCGGGCGGCGGCCGCCGCCCTCGCGCACGGACCAGGCTCGGCCGCGCAGGGATGTACCTGCTTCTGGTCGTGCTCCTGGTCGTCGTGCTGCTGCCGTTCCTCTGGATGCTGTCCTCGTCGCTCAAGCACGACAACGACGTGCTCACCGTGCCGGTGCAGTGGATCCCGAAGGACTTCGTCTGGAGCAACTACGCGAACATCTGGACCGCCGTCCCGATGGCCGGCTACCTCGCCAACTCCGCGCTGCTCGCGGTGGTCATCACGATCCTGCAGGTCGTCACCGGCAGCTTCGCCGCCTACGGCTTCTCGAAGGTGCGCTTCCCCGGCCGGGACGCACTGTTCCTCGCCTACATCGCGACCATCGCCGTGCCCTGGCAGGCGTACATGATCCCGCAGTACATCATGATGCAGAAGGCGGGGCTGACGAACACGTTCACGGCGCTGATCCTGCTGCAGGCGTTCAGCGCGTTCGGCGTCTTCCTGATGCGCCAGTACTACATGACCATCCCGGACGAGCTGAACGAGGCGGCGCGCATCGACGGCCTGAGCGACTACGGAATCTGGGCGCGCATCATCCTGCCGCTGTCGAAGCCGGCTCTCGCCTCCCTCGCCCTGCTCACCTTCGTGAACACGTGGAACGACTACATGGGGCCGTTCATCTACCTCTCGAGCAACGAGCTCTGGACCGTGCAGATCGGGCTGCGATCGTTCATCGGCCAGTACTCGGCGCAGTACGCGATGATCATGACCGGGTCGGTGATCTCGATCATCCCGATCCTCGTCATCTTCCTCGCCGGGCAGCGGTACTTCATCGCCGGCATCGCGACGAGCGGGATGAAGGGATGAGCCAGACGACGGCGCGGGCGCCCCGCGGCCTCCTCCGGATGCGGCACGAGACCCTGGACACGATCTTCGGCTACGCCTACGCGATCCTCATGGTGGATGTGCTGCTCGTGCTCGCGAACCTCCCGCTCGCGGTGATGATGCTCGTCGCGCGCGACCTGCTGCAGGCGTGGCCGCTGCTCCTCCTGCTCTCGCTGACCGTCGCGCCGTCGCTCGCCGGCGCCTTCGAGGTCTACCGGACGATGGGGGAGGGGCAGCCGCGCCCGTTCGCCGCGTTCTGGCGCGGCTACCGCCGCCGCGGCGCACAGGCCGCCCTGGTCGGCGCGGCCACCGTGCTCGTCGTCGGCTTCGTCCTCTACGACGGCGCGATCGTCTCCGGCACGGCGTGGGCCGTGCTGCTCGGACCGACCCTGCTCGTCGTCGCGCTGCTCGCCGTGACGACGGCCGTGACCACGGTCGTGGGCCTCAGCGTCTTCGAGACGGCGTCGCTGCGCGCGACCGCGAAGGCCGCGCTGTACCTGTCGGTGCGGCGCTGGTACTTCAGCGTCCTCGCGCTGGCACTGCTCGCCCTCATCGTCGTGGTGCTCCTGCTGCAGCCGGTCCTCGGGGCGCTCGCACCCGGGCTGCTGCTGTACGCGGTGTTCGCCAACGCACACTACAGTTTCCGGCGTGTGCTGCAGGGGGAGGGCTGAGCGATGCGTGCGCTGATCCTGAGCGGCGCGGGCCGCTACGCGGACCCCTGGCACCCGTTCGCCGACACCTCGGAACGGCTCGCGGACATCCTGCGCGCCGAGGGGCTGGAGGTGGAGATCTCCGGCGACGTGGATGCGCGGATGGCATCGCTCGCCGCTCCCGGCGACGACCCCGACCTGCTGGTCGTGAACATCGGCGACCCGGCACGGGCCGGCGACGTCGATCCCGAGGCGGAGGCGCGCGGCAGGGAGGGGCTGCTCGCCTTCCTCGGCCGCGGCGGCCGGCTGCTCGCCTCGCACGTGTCCCTGACCTCCCTCCGCGGCATCCCGGAATGGGAGACGATCGCCGGCGCGATCTGGGTGCGCGGCACCAGCTTCCATCCCGAGTACGGCCGCGCCCGTATCCTGGTGCACCCCGACCGCCACGACATCGTCGCCGGTCTCGCCGACTTCGAGGTGGAGGACGAGCGCTACACCGACCTCCGCGTGGCACCGGACGTGGAACCACTGGCCTCGCACGAGCACGACGGCCGCGGGCACCCGCTGATCTGGACCCGTCACTACGGCCGCGCGCGGGTCGTCGTCGACGCCCTCGGCCACGACGCGGCGTCCTACGACTCCGAGACGCACAGGCTCATCCTCGCCCGCGCCGTCCGCTGGCTCCTCGCGTAGGGCGCTGAGTCCGTTGGAACGGCCGCTTCCCCAGCCGTCGAGTACGCAGAGAATCCGCGTACTCGACGGTTTCGGGTCGATTTTCTGCGTACTCGCGTGTTCTGGGGTGTGGGTGACTCCGGAAGGTTCGGGCATCCCCGCGATCGGTTCCTGAGTTGTTCACGCGACACGAACAGGTGGCGAGGTAGGCGCCGACTGCGGAGTTACGCACACTCCACCTCCAACCGTCGCCGGCAACCACGGCGATAGGCGACTCACTCATCTCGGCGGTTCCGCCATGGCCCGGTCCGGGGCGACACGCCGACGACACGCCGTGTCCGGGCGTGTCGCACGGGGGCCGGATGTCGGTGGTTCCGCGTAAATTCAGGCGTGTCGGGGAGGGACGCGAAAAAAGTCCCAAACCACTACATCTAGTGGAATGACAATCCTGTCATTCGGGTTATATAGTGATGGAACACCGCGGAACGCGGAGAAAACCAAGACTTCAGGGGAGGCCATCATGGACTACGAAAACGACAGCGTTGGCGGCTACGCGGTTCCCGTCGACCCGATGGACATGCTGCAGTGCGACAGCTGCCAGTAGTAGCCGGCTGACCCAAGCCTCGAAGACCCCCGGTGCGTGAGCGCCGGGGGTCTTCCTCGTATCCGGGGCGCAGAGCCGGGCGCGCGGCCGCCCCCGTAGAATCGTCGGGTGCCAGTGAATCCAGACCTCAAGGGGCGCAGCTTCCCGCCCACGCCGCCGTATCTGGTGGGTCGCGAGAAGATCCGCGAGTTCGCGAGCGCGGTGTTCGCGACCGACCCGACCAGCTTCGACGTCGACGCCGCGCGCGCCGCCGGCCACGCCGACCTGGTGGCGCCGCCCACCTTCCCGGTCGTCGTGCAGCAGCTGACACTCGACCAGCTGCTCGCCGACCCGGAGGCGGGGATCGACTTCAGCCGCGTCGTGCACGGCGACCAGCGGTTCACGTTCTCGCGTCCGGTCGTCGCCGGCGACGAACTGACGGCCACCCTGACCGTCACCGCGGTGAAGTCGCTCGGCGCGCACTCGATGGTGACCGCCGAATCCGTGATCGTCGACGCGGACGGCGAGCACGTCGTCACGGCGATCTCCACCCTGGTCGTGCGAGGAGACGAGTGATGGCCGCACCCGAGTTCGACAGCCTGACCGTCGGCGACGTCGTCGCCGAGCGCGAGTTCGCCTTCACGCGCGACGCGCTCGTCCGCTACGCGGGCGCCTCCGGCGACTTCAACCCCATCCACTACCGCGACGACGTCGCGACCTCCGTCGGCCTGCCCGGGGTCATCGCCCACGGGATGCTGACGATGGGCGTCGCCGTCCAGCCGGTCGTCGACTGGATCGGCGACCCGGCCCGCGTCTCCGACTACCAGGTGCGCTTCACCCGTCCGGTCATCGTCGACCCGGAGACCGGCGCGACGGTCTCGGTCACCGCGAAGGTCGGCCAGCTGGATGCGGAGGCGCGCGTCGCCCGGATCGACCTGACCACCACGTTCGGTGGCGAGACGGTGCTCGGCAAGGCGCAGGTCCGGGTGTCGTTCGAGCGATGACGGACCTCCCCGCCCTCTCCACGCTCACGACGATGCGCGTCGGCGGCGTGCCGGACGACCTGGTCGCCCCCGTCGACCGCGACGCCCTCGTCGCGACGGCACTCGACGTGTGGGCGAGCGGCGACGACTGGCTCCTGCTCGGTGGTGGCTCGAACACGGTCGCGAGCGACGACGGCTTCGAGGGCACGGTGATCCGGGTCGTGACCCGTGGGGTCGAGCGACTCCCCGCGCCCGAGTCACGGGTCCGCCTGCGCGTGCAGGCGGGGGAGCCGTGGGACGATCTCGTCGCCCTCACGGTGCGCAACGGCTGGGCCGGTATCGAGGCCCTCTCCGGCATCCCCGGGTCGACCGGAGCCGCCCCGGTGCAGAACATCGGCGCCTACGGCCAGGAGATCGAGTCCGCTCTGGTCGGCGTCGAGTTCCTCGACTACGCGACCGGCGAGGTGCGCACCCTGACCAGGCGGGAGCTCGGCCTCGGCTACCGAACGTCGGCGCTGAAGCGCGGGATGCTCGGCGTCGTCCTCTCCGTCGACATCGAGCTCGCCGACAACACGGTCCCGGGCGGCCTCGGTGCGCCGCTCAGCGAACCGATCGCGTACGCCCAGCTCGCGGACTCCCTCGGCGTCCCGCTCGGCACCCGGGTCCCGGTCGCGGAGCTGCGCAGGGCCGTGCTCGCGCTGCGCTCCTCGAAGGGGATGGTGCTCGACCGTGACGACCCCGACTCCGTCAGCGCGGGCAGCTTCTTCACGAACCCGATCGTCTCGGAGAGCTTCGCGCGCGGGCTGCCCACCACGGCACCGCGCTGGCCGGTGGGCCCCGCCGAGCCGGACACCGTGATCGGCCTCGCCCCGGGCGGCGTTCACCCGATGGACATCCCTCCGCTCGCGCACGGGCCGTACCAGGTGAAGCTCTCGGCGGCGTGGCTGATCGAGAACGCGGGCATCCGCCGCGGCTACGCGCTCCCGGGCTCGGGCGCCGGGATCTCGTCGAAGCACACGCTCGCGATCGTCAACCGCGGCCATGCCACCGCCGCGGACGTCGCGCAGCTCGCCTCGTTCATCCAGGCCCGCGTGCAGTCCGAGTTCGGCGTGCTGCTGCGCCCGGAGCCGATCCTCGTGGGTCTCGTGCTCTGACCGCCTGTCGGCGAACCGGCGGCTGCCTCTGAGAGGATTCTCACGCAGCGCCCCTACGCTCTGGCCATGGGATTCCTCGATCGCCTCCTGGGCCGCGAAGAGCCGCGCCCGTCCGCCCCGATCCAGAACGAGCAGACCCGGCAGCAGCCGGCTGCACGCAGCGAAGACGAGATCGCCGTCGAGCGATATCGCTACCTGTTGCGCACCGCACCGCCCGAGACGATCGAGCAGGTGCACGAGGAGGCGTTCGCGAAGCTGACGCCCGAGCAGCGCGCGCTGGTCTTCCGGCAGCTGAGCGAGAACGCGCCCGCCGGCGATCAGCCGCGCGCGGACGACCCGCGCTCGCTCGCGCAGTCGGCGACCCGTTCCGAGCTGCGCCAGCCCGGAACGCTCGAGCGGTCGTTCGGCGGCGGTGGAGCCGGTGGCGGCGGGCGTCCCGGCGGGATGGGCTTCGGCGGCATGGTGGCGAGCTCGCTGCTCGGCAGCGTCGCCGGTTATGTCATCGGCTCCGCCCTCGTGAGCGCGTTCCTTCCCGCGCCCGGCGCGGATCAGGCCGGCGCGGACGGGTCCGCGGACGCGAACGCCGACTCCGGCGCCGACGGCTCCGGCGGAGCGGACGCCGGCGACGGCGGTGGCGCCGACGGCTCCAGTGGAGCGGACGGCGGCGTCGACGCGGCCGGGGCCGACACGGCCGGCTGGGACGGCGGCGGCGCGGGCGACGCGGGCGGCTGGGATGGCGGCGGCTTCGGCGGCGGGGACTTCGGCGGCGGGGACTTCGGAGGCGGCGACTTCCTCTAACGGGGGTCAGCCGGACGGGCCGCCTCCTCCTTCCGTGCGCGGAAGGCGACCATGTTCATCCGGTTGCCGCAGCGCACGCTGCAGAACCGCTTGGACCCGTTGCGCGAGAGGTCGAGCAGCAGTCCCGTGCAGTCGTCGGCCGCGCAGACCCGCAGCCTCCCCATCTCGTCGGAGCGGATCACGTCGACGAGGGCGAGGGCGATCTCCACGCGGATGCGCTCGGCGAGGGGCGCGTCCTGCGCCGTCGCGTGCAGGTGCCAGTCGAAACCGTCGTGCCGAAGCAGGTGCGGGAGCGCGTGCGCGTCGGCGAGCATCGCGTTGACTTCGAGTGCGGCCTCGTCCCGCGCCATCGCCCACGCGCGGCGCAGCCGCTCGCGGGTGTCGTGCACCTCGCGCAGCTCGGCCTCGTCGCCGTCTACGCGGCCGGAGTATTGGTTCTCGGTCAGCAGCTGGACGAGCTGCTCGGGCGTCGCGAGCTCGTCCTCGCCGCTCCGCGAGGCGCCGGGGACGGTGTTGCAGAGGACGACGGCGAACTCCAGCGCATCCTCCGTGTCAGGGGCAAAATGCAAGTTGACTCCTTACTCGCTCAGGGCTAGCGTCAGGATCATTCTTTCACTAGACCCTGACCGGGAGGCTGCAATGCGACGTTCATCGCTCACCGTCGGCTTCCTTGTCGCCGTGCTCGCGGCTGCGACCTTCGGGATGTCCGGAGCATTCGTGAAGCCGCTCCTGGAGAGCGGCTGGTCGCCCGTCGCCGCGGTGACGGTCCGGGCGCTGACGGGCGGCGTCGTGCTGTTGCCGGTCGCACTCTTCGCTGTGCGCGGGCGCTGGGCGGCGGTCTGGCGCGGCCGCTGGCGCATCCTCGGCATGGCGTTGATCGGCGTGGCCGGCACGCAGGTGCTGTACTTCGCGGCGATCCAGCGCATTGCGGTGAGCACGGCGATCCTCGTCGAGTACTTGGCCCCGATCCTGCTGGTGGTGTTCGTGTGGGCGCGTTCGCGGCGTGCGCCGAAGCCGGTCGTGCTGGTGGGCTCGGTCGTCGCCGTCGTGGGGCTCGTGCTGGTGGTCTCGCCGAGCGGTGCCCAGGCCTTCGACGCGATCGGTCTCGCGCTCGCCATCGCGGCGATGGTGGGCTGCGCGATCTTCTACGTGATCGCCGCCCGGCCGAGCGATGGGCTCCCGCCGGTGGCGCTGGCGTGCGGCGGTCTGCTGATCGGCGGCCTCGCGCTGGCCGCGGTCGGCGCGACCGGTCTTCTCCCGTTCACGGTGAGCTTCACCGACGTGCCGCTGCTCGGCTCGGCGGTGCCGTGGTGGGTGCCCGTGCTCGTCGTCGGCGTGTTCGCGACCGCGATGGCCTACGCGTCCAGCATCACGGCGACCGAGATCCTCGGCTCCCGTCTGGCGTCGTTCACGGGCCTTCTGGAGGTGGTGGCGGCGACGCTGTACGCCTGGCTGCTGCTCGGTGAGAGCCTGCAGCCCCTCCAGCTCCTCGGCGGCGTCCTCATCCTCGGCGGCATCGCGTTCGTCCGCGCCGAGAAGACGGAACCGGCCCTCACCGAGCCGGAGATGACGCCCGATGGGCGGAGCGAGCGGGCCGATCCCGCCGTCGCGTCGGACACCGGAACGGGCGGCCGCTCTGCCGGGTAGTCCACCATCGCCGCCGACACCGACCGACGCGACCGACGCCGTCAGGCCTGCATCGCCGCAGCGAACGGCAGCACGGCACCCGCGCCCGCCCGCCGGAGTTCGCGCCCGGCGACCGTGATCGTCCAGCGGCTGTCGACGATGTCGTCCACCAGCAGCACGGGCTCACCCGCGGGCACGGCGAGCGCGCCGGCGTCGAACGCATCCCAGACTCCCGAGAGCCGGAACGCGCTGTTGCCGCCGGGACCGCCGCTCGGACCCGCCCCGCGGTGGCCGAGCGCGCCGAGGTAGGGCAGCCGGCCGATCTCGGCGAGAGTGCGGGCAAGACTCTCGGTGAACTGAGGACGGTGCCGTGACGGGACCGACACCACCGCTGCGGGCCTGCGCTCCCAGTCCCACTCGGCGAGCACCGTGACGCAGGCGCGCACGATGTCCGCGGGACACGGCGCATCGACGGTGTCCGCGGCGAACAGCTCGCGAAGCCGATTGCCCCAGCCGAGGTCGGTCAGCCGGGCGAGCGCCCGTCCCGGCTCCAGCTGTTCTTCCGCGGGGATGCGGCCCTTGACCGGCACGCCGAGCCGGTCCGCCGCGGTGGGCCAGAGTTTGCGCGGCTCGATGGCGACGCCCGCCTTGCTGAGCTGCGCGGAGACCGCACCGCTCGCCTCCTCCTCGATCGCCGACGGGTACCAGGCTCCCGCGCACGAGTCGCAGCGTCCGCACGGCTGTGCGTCCGGATCGTCGAGGGCGAGCTGCAGGAACTGCATCCGGCAGTCGCTCGTGCGCTCGTACTCGAGCATCGAGCGCTGCTCCGCCTCCCGCGCGGCGGCGATGCGCTCGTACCGCTCGCGGTCGTAGGTCCACGGCCGCCCGGTGGACACCCAGCCACCGGATACGCGCCGCACGGCCCCGTCGACATCCAGCACCTTGAGCAGCAGCTCCAGCGTCGTCTTCTTCAGATCGACCCGGCTCTCGAGCACCTGCGTCGACTGCGGCGTATCGGTCAGCGCCGAGAGCAATGCACCGGCCTTCTCCTCGGACGGCATCGAGGCGGTGGCGAAGTACTGCCAGATCGCCTGGTCCTCCGGACCGGGCAGGAGCAGGACATCCGCGTTGTCTGTCGCGCGGCCGGCGCGGCCGACCTGCTGGTAGTACGCCACGGGGGACGACGGCGCACCGACGTGCACGACGAACCCGAGGTCCGGCTTGTCGAAGCCCATCCCCAGCGCGCTCGTGGCCACCAGGGCCTTGACCTCGTTGCGCTTGAGCTTGTCCTCGAGCTCCTCGCGCTCGGCCGTGTCGGTCTGACCGGTGTACGCGTAGGCCTCGTGTCCCGCCTGACGCAGCACCCGCGCCGTGTCTTCGGCGGCCGACACGGTGAGCGTGTAGACGATGCCGCTGCCCGGCAGGTCAGCGAGATTGCTCACCAGCCAGGCCAGTCTGGCCGTGGCGTCGGGCAGCCGGAGCACTCCGAGTCTCAGCGAGCGCCGGGCGAGCGGACCGCGGATCGTCGTCACGTCGGCGTGGCCGGTCGCGGAACCGCCGAGCTGCTCCGCGACGTCGGCGACCACGCGCTCGTTCGCCGTGGCGGTTGTCGCGAGCACCGGGACGCCGGACGGCAGAGCCGCCACCAGGTCGCGGAGCCTGCGGTAGTCGGGACGGAAGTCGTGGCCCCAGTCCGAGATGCAGTGGGCCTCGTCGATGACGAGCAGGCCGGCGCGCTCGACGAGCGCGGGCAGGTGCTGGTCGCGGAAGTCGGGGTTGTTCAGCCTTTCGGGGGAGACGAGCAGCACGTCCACCGTGTCGTCGCGCAGGCGCGCGATCACGTCGTCCCACTCGTGACGGTTGGCCGAGTTGATCGTGAGCGCGCGGACGCCGGCTCGCTCGGCCGCCGCGACCTGGTCGCGCATCAGCGCGAGGAGCGGGGACACCAGGATGGTCGGTCCCGCACCCCTCTCCCGCAGCAGCAGGGTGGCGACGAAGTAGACGGCGGACTTCCCCCACCCGGTCCGTTGGACGACCAGCGCCCTCCTCCTCTCGTCGACGAGCGCGCTGATGGCCTCGAACTGCCCGTCGTGGAAGTCGGCGTCCGGCCGCCCCACGAGATCGCGGAGGCGGGCGAGCGCACGCACTCTGGTGGCGTCGGTGGGGGAGGCGGTGCCGGTGGTGCTCATGCAGCCATCGTTCCAGACGGGTCCGACGCCGGAAGCCCCGGGCCGGAGATCGGTGGAGAACCGACCCCCGGCCCGGGGCTGTGAAGGAGCGTCGACCTACGGCGAGAAGCGAGTGGTCAGGCGGGAGTCCGTCGCCGGCGCCGCTGCGCGGAGTTCACCGCGCCGAGCACCGCGGACACCGCGATGATGAGGCCGACCACACCGATCCAGAGCGCCCATGCGGAGCCGGGCGTCAGGGTGGCGAACCAGGCGATGGCTCCGGCGAGCCGCGCGGGCGAGGACACCAGGAACAGCGTCAGGGCCGCGAAGGCGAGCAGGAGGAGTCCCCAGATCACTCCACCCCAGCGCACCGGGGGCCGACCGGGCGGTGCGACCGGAGGACGCTGTGCGACGGGAGGCGCGGTCAGCCACGGCTCGGCGGGCGCCGTCTCGGCGGGGATGCGCGCGGTGGCCGCGGTGGCCGCGGTGGCCGCGGTGGCATCCGCGGGCTCGGCCTCCGCTATCGGCACGGTGGCCGCGTTGGCCGCGTTGGCAGCGGTGGCATCAGCGTCCTTCGCGGCCGCCACCTCGTCCAGTGGCACCGTCGGCTGGTCGTCGTCTCCGGGCGTGCCGTTCTTCTGGGTCATGTCCTCGTCCTTCACTTCTGGACCTGCTGGATGGTGAGGTCGTCGATCTGCGCGACCCGGACGATCGCGTCCGCCGATCCCGCCGGTCCGATCGTCACGTCGGTGTCGCATTCGCCGGTGTCCTCGTGGCACGAGTGGGTCTGCGCGGCGCCGGAGGAGTCGAGCACCGTGACGGCGGACGGCGTCGCCGCCTGCAGCCGGATGGTCGCGTCCTCCGGAACCAGGATGGTCGTCTCGCCGCGCCCCTTCGCCAGGTTCACGACCGGAGTCCCCGCAGCGGTCACCGCCCTGCTCAGGTCGATCGTGGTGTCGCCCCAGCCCTGGGCGTAGCTCGCCCCGGCGGCCGGCGTCACATCCAGCGCCCCGCCGATGACGACGCCCGCCCGGTCGAACCGCACGGTCGAGGGCGCGAGTGCCGAGATCGCCGTGCACACCGCGAGGAACATTCCGAGGAAGATCAGGAAGCCGCTGCGGCGGCGCGCGAGCCCGGCGATGAGCACGGTGAGCCCGAAGACGGCGGTCGCCGCCGCCAGGGCCGCGGTGAACGTGTAGCTCTGGATTCCGGTGGCGGGACCCCACAACGCCGCCGTGAGGGAGCCGGCCACCAGGGCGACGCCGACCGCGAGCCAGCCGATGGCGGCGCCGACGCGCGGATTGGAGGCGCGGTACGCGATGCGTCGCGCGTCCGCATCGGCGGTGGCCGCGGCGGCCTGCGCCCGGATCTCCGCGGACCGCTGCGCCTTGACCGCGCGCATGTCGGCGTCGAGGCGCTGCTTCCACTGCGCGTGGTCGGCCCTCCACTGCGCCTGGCGCTCACGCCAGTCGGCGACGTCCTGCGGTGAGGCGCCGACGGACGGCGCCGGGGGAGCGGTGGGCTCCGCCGCGGTGTCGAGCACGGGAGCGTCGGGCGTCACGGCACCGGCGGCAGCCGTGCCGGCGCCGACTCCGGCAGCGGCGGCCGCTCCGGGTTCCGGCACCGTCGTGGTGGCGGGATCGCTGCCCGCGGCTCCCGCCGCTGATGCTGCACTCGCCGCCGGTGCCCCCGAGGAGGTCGGCGAGGCGGGCGAGCCCGGCGCACCCGACACGTTCCCCCCACCCTTGGCCCCGGAGTTGCGCACCGCCAGCACGATCAACGCGGCGGCGGCGCCGAGCACGATCAGCGTCCAGATGACCCGGCCGACCGCATCGCCCCAGCCGAAGTCGTGGTCGAACGGCCCGCCGAACCACCAGAACCCGCCCGTCCACGGCAGCAGCGAGAGCACGAGCATCACGCCGATCGCGACGATCGGAGGCTCGAAGTCGCCGTCGAACAGGCGCTGCAGATGGATGCGGCCCTCGCGGTCCGGCAGGAGCGCCCAGGCCACCGCGTAGAGCAGCAGCACCGGGGCGCCGAGGATGGCGGCGACCACGGCGATCCCGCGGACGATCAGCGGGTCGATGCCGATGCGGTACGCGATCCCTGCGCACACACCGCCGAGCCAGCCGTCGGCGCGCACGACGCCGATGCTGCGCATCCAGTCGAAGAAGCGCGTGCCGCGTCCGGCGAAGCCGGTCTGCGGTCCGCCGTACGGGGGAGGTGTCGAGCCGTTCTGTGACATGTTCAGAATCCTGCCGCCCGACGGTGCCCGCGCGATATCCGGTGACACCCTGAGCGCACCCTGATTCGGTGGGGAGGCGGTGTCGGGGGAGGCCGCCGTCTGCTTGGATTCTGAACATGACCTCCGACCACGCGGCGCGCGCCGCCGGCCCCCCGCGCACCGAGCGCCCGCCACTCGCGCGCCCCCGTGCGTGCGTCGTCGGCGGGGTCAGCGTCGCGCTCGCCGACCACCTCGGCTGGCCGGTCGCCGCGGTCCGGTGGGTGCTGGTGGGCACGTCCCTGCTGAGCGGCTTCGGCATCCTCTTCTATCTGTGGCTCTGGGCGCTGACCCCGCTCCGCCCTGCCGCTCCCGACGACCCGGAGGAGCGTGTCACCCGGCTGATCAATCTGCCCTGGGTGTTCGCGGCGGGCGGCGCCGCTGCCGGGATCTCCTCCATCGTCCTCGTCGCCGTCGGCTCGGTCGGCCCCGGCATCGGCGCGCTCGTGACGGCGATCGTCCTGGTCGTGGCCGCGGTCGCCTGGGACCAGCTCATGGACCAGGGGAGTCCTGCTCCCGCACCGGTGTCCGCCACGGCCTTCCGGATGTCGGCCGGCGCGTTCCTCGTGCTCGTCGCTCTCGCGCTCAGCCTGCTGCAGGGCGGGGCCGCATCCGGTGGGCTCTGGCTCGCGATCATCGCGGCGACCTTCGCGGGGGCCGCGGTCCTGGTCGCCCCGTGGGCCCTGCGGCTCTGGCGCGAGCTGATCACTGAGCGCACGGCGCGCATCAAGGAGGAGCAGCGCGCCGAGATGGCCGCGCACCTGCACGACTCCGTGTTGCAGACGCTCGCCCTCATCCAGAACCGGGCCGGCGCCTCCAGCGAGGTGGGACGGATCGCCCGTGCGCAGGAGCGAGAGCTGCGCGACTGGCTCTACGCCGATGCTGCGCACGCTCCGGAGGCGGAGGAGGGCGACCTGGCGACGGAGCTGCGGGATGTCGCTGCGGCCCTGGAGGTCGACCACGCCGTCCACTTCGACATCGTCTCGGTGGGCGAGCCGGTGCGGCACGCGCCGACCGAGCTCGCCGCGGCCGCGCGCGAGGCCATGCTGAACGCCGCACGGCACGCCGGCGGCGAGGTCTCCGTCTACGTCGAGGCGGGCGCAGGGTCCGCCGACGTCTTCGTCCGCGACCGCGGGCCGGGCTTCGACGTCGACGCCCTCCCGGAGGGCAGGCTCGGGGTGCGGGAGTCCATCCTCGGGCGGATGCGGAGGGCGGGAGGCTCGGCCACCGTCACCGCCCGGGACAGCGGAACCGAAGTCCACCTGAGCATCGAGCTCCCGACCGAGCAAGAATGAGAGCATGACCGACCAGAACGCCACCGGAGCAGACGGAGCAGACGGAGGCGCCGAGCGCCCCATCCGGGTCGCGATCGTCGACGACCACTCCATCTTCCGCTCCGGGCTGAAGGCGGACCTCGACGACCGCCTCACCGTCGTGGCCGAGGCCGCGGATGTGGACGGGGCGGTCGCGGCCATCCTCCGGTCCAGGCCGGACGTCGTGCTGCTGGATGTGCACCTGCCGGGCGGCGCGGGCGGCGGCGGAGCCGAGGTGGCCAGACGCACCGCCCCGGAATGCCCGGCGACGCGCTTCCTCGCCCTCAGCGTCTCCGACGCGGCGGAGGACGTTGTCGGCGTCATCCGCGCGGGAGCCCGCGGGTATCTGACGAAGGGAAGCTCGGGCGGCCAGGTGAGCGACGCCGTTGTCGCGGTCGCCGGAGGCGACGCGGTCTTCTCTCCGAAGCTCGCCGGGTTCGTGCTCGACGCGTTCGGCGCCGCCGCGGGGGAGCAGGCGGAGACGACGGACGAGCTCGACCGGCTGTCGGCGCGCGAGCGCGAGGTCATGCGGCTGATCGCGCGCGGCTATGCCTACAAGGAGGTCGCCGCCGAGCTGTTCATCTCCATCAAGACCGTCGAGACGCACGTGTCCGCGGTGCTCAGGAAGCTGCAACTCTCGTCCCGCCACGAGCTCACCGCGTGGGCGCTGGAGCGCAAACTCCTCTAGATGCGAGTCCGTTCGGCGTCCATTCCTGAGTTCTTCACGCCTCATACCGGTGTGTCGCGTGAACAACTCAGGAACTGATGGCGGGGGCGCCCGAACCTCCCGGAGTCACGCCCACCGCCGCCGTCGAGTACGCAGAAAATTGCCCCGAAACAGTCGAGTACGTGGATTCTCTCCGCACTCTACGGCTGGGCGCGAGCCGATCCCGGGCGCGGTTTGGAGGTGGGTGCGGGTGTCCCGTACACTGGACGAGGTGGTTGAATCTGCCAAGCTTTTCTGCGCCTTTTTTCGGTTCGGGCGATGGCAGGACGCCCCTGCTGCGGGAACGCATCCGACGCATTCGGATACGTGATCGGTTAGCCTGGACCGAGGAAGCGCGAAGGCTTCGCAGTTCGTCTCCCTAGGGCGGTAGCTCAATTGGCAGAGCAGCGGTCTCCAAAACCGCAGGTTGCAGGTTCGATTCCTGTCCGCCCTGCAAACCGGCATCCCGATGCCGGTCCACGAAAGGTGTAACGAGGTGGCCCGAAAGGTAATCGACGAGCCGAGCGAGGAGATCGTCGCCAACGCGAAGAAGGACCGCGCCGCACGGCGCAACCCGTTCGCGCGGATCGCCCTGTTCATCCGGCAGGTCATCGGCGAGCTGAAGAAGGTCGTCACGCCGACGCGCAAGGAGCTCCTGAGCTACACGGGAGTCGTGCTCGTCTTCGTGGTGATCATGATGGCCCTTGTGTCCCTGCTCGACTGGGTGTTCGGTCTGGGCGTGGTCTGGGTCTTCGGCAATCCGAAGTAACCACCCCGCCGACCTGGCCGCCAGGCCTCCCCGACAGAAATGGAAACGAATTCAGTGTCTGAGACGAATCGCGACGACGTGGACTGGGCGACCGCTGCCGAGCAGTCCTCCGAAGACGACGAGGCGCAGACCGGCAACGTGCTGGCACGCGACGAGGACTCCGTCGACGCGGCCGAGCACGAGGCTCTCCACGTCGTGACGGAGGACGGCACCGAGGTCGATCTCGACGCCGTGCTGGATGCGATGGCCGAGGCCGTCGACCCCGAGGCCGACCGCGCCGTCGACGAGGCCCTCGAGGTGGACTCCGCCGAGGAGGCCGAGGCTGCTGCCGAGGCGGTCGAGGACGAGGACGAGGTCGCAGCCGACCCGTACGAGGAGTTCCGCGCCGAGCTGCGCTCCAAGATCGGCAAGTGGTACGTCATCCACTCGTACGCCGGCTTCGAGCGCCGCGTGAAGTCCAACATCGAGAACCGCATGGTCTCGATGAACATGGAGGACTTCATCTTCGAGGTCCAGGTCCCCATGGAGGACGTGGTCGAGATCAAGAACGGCCAGCGCAAGATGGTCAACCGCGTGCGCATCCCCGGCTACGTGCTCGTGCGCATGGACCTGAACGAGGACAGCTGGTCCGTCGTCCGCCACACCCCGGGCGTGACCGGCTTCGTCGGCAACGCCCACAACCCGACTCCGCTGCGCTTCGAAGAGGCCTTCTCGATGCTGAAGAGCCTCGTGCAGGTCGAGGCGGCTCCGGCCAAGGGCGCCGCGAAGGGCCAGAAGGCCGCAGCGCGCGTCATCCCCGCCGAGGTCGACTTCGAGATCGGCGAGACCATCACGATCAAGGAGGGCTCGTTCGCGGGCCTGCCCGGATCGATCAGCGAGATCAAGCCGGAGAGCGGCAAGCTCACCGTCCTCGTCTCGCTCTTCGAGCGCGAGACGCCGGTCGAGCTCAGCTTCGACCAGGTCACGAAGCTCTAACCACAACAGACTTACGAAATCACCGGATCTCGGAAGGGCCGAGAAACCGGGAGAGCGACGCGGGCCGCGTGCCCACCCGCTCGAACACACAAAGAAGGAAGAGACATGGCACCGAAGAAGAAGGTCACCGGTCTGATCAAGCTTCAGATCAACGCCGGCGCTGCCAACCCCGCCCCGCCGATCGGCCCCGCGCTCGGTCAGCACGGCGTGAACATCATGGAGTTCTGCAAGGCGTACAACGCGGCGACCGAGTCGCAGCGCGGCAACGTCATCCCGGTCGAGATCACCGTGTACGAGGACCGCTCGTTCACGTTCGTCCTGAAGACCCCGCCCGCGGCCGAGCTGATCAAGAAGGCCGCCGGCGTGCCCAAGGGCTCCGGCGTCCCGCACACCACCAAGGTCGGCAAGCTGACCCAGGAGCAGGTGCGCGCCATCGCCGAGCAGAAGATGGTCGACCTCAACGCGAACGACATCGACGCCGCGTCGAAGATCATCGCAGGCACCGCCCGCTCGATGGGCATCACGGTCGAGGCCTGAGGCCTCACCGCACCCGTCATCCAGACATAACCGTGGCAGAGCCGGCCAGGCTCGCACCACATTCTCGTAAGGAGAAAACCCATGGCACAGAAGTCCAAGGCTTACCGGGCCGCGGCCGAGAAGATCGAGGCCGGTAAGTACTACACCCCCACCGAGGCCGTCACCCTGGCGAAGGAGACCGGTTCGGCGAAGTTCAACTCGACCGTCGAGGTCGCGCTGAAGCTCGGCGTCGACCCGCGCAAGGCGGACCAGATGGTCCGCGGTACCGTCATTCTTCCTCACGGTACCGGTAAGACCGCGCGCGTCATCGTGTTCGCGACCGGTCCGGCCGCCGAGGCCGCGATCGCCGCGGGCGCCGACGAGGTCGGCGGCTCCGACCTGATCGAGAAGGTCGCCGGCGGTTACACCGACTTCGACGCGGCCGTCTCCACCCCGGAGCTCATGGGCCAGGTCGGTCGTCTCGGTAAGGTGCTCGGCCCGCGCGGCCTGATGCCGAACCCGAAGACCGGCACCGTGACCCCGGACGTCGCGAAGGCCGTCTCCGACATCAAGGGCGGAAAGATCGAGTTCCGCGTCGACAAGCACGCCAACGTGCACTTCGTCGTCGGCAAGGCGGGCTTCACCGCCGAGCAGCTCGACGAGAACATCAAGGCCGCCCTCGAAGAGGTCATGCGTCTCAAGCCGTCCGCCGCGAAGGGTCGTTACATCCAGAAGGGCGCCGTGTCGACCACGTTCGGCCCGGGCATCCCGCTGGACGTCAACGCTATCTGAGCGACGCGCTTCGATCTGAACGGGGTCGGGACCGGCAGCAGCCGGGACCGGCCCCGTTCGGCATTCCGGGAAGAATCCGTTTCCTGAGAGAACGTTCATAAACGTCAACCGGTTGGACAGACCTGTCTACCCCCTCTTGTGGAGGTAGAAGGCTCGGGTTAGTCTCGCCCTGGCGCGCACCGCACGCCGGCTCGATGCCGAGCCCGTCCGAGCGAAGGAACGTTTTTCAATGACACCTCGCAACACAATCGCCTTCCACAAGAGGGCACTCGGAATCCTCGCCACCACGACCGCCGTGGTGGCGTTGTCGTTGGCAGGCGCATCCGCGGCCGACGCCGCCGATCGGGTGATCTATGCCGATTCCGTCCCCTCGTGGGCCACCGCCCAGAACGATGCAGGAGCCGCCCCGGCCGACACCACGGTCGAGGGCGAGATCTACCTGCCGCTCCGCGACCAGAACGGAGCGGAGGCCCTGGCCAAGCAGGTGTCCAACCCCTCTCTCTCCGGCTACCGTAAGGCGCTGAGCCCACAGCAGTGGATCAACCGCTTCTCGCCGACCAAGGCGGACTCCGACGCGGTGGTCAACTTCCTCAAGGCCGCCGGGCTCACGATCACCGCCGTTCCCGCAAGCCGTCAGTACGTGGTGTTCCGCGGCACGCCGGAGCAGCTGGGCTCGATCTTCGGCACCTCGCTGCACGAGTTCAGCTACGCGGGCCGTCAGCTCGTCGCGCCGGCCTCCGCACCCTCGCTGCCGTCGAACATCGGGACGAAGGTGTCCGGTGTGAGCCTGGAGCAGTCGCGCACGCTGACCCGGCCCGACTCGATCAAGCAGGGCGACCTCGGGCCGTCGAACACTCCGCAGGTGAAGATGAAGTCGGTCGCCCCGAACGCCGGGCCCGTGATCGAGACCCCCTGCTCGCACTACATCGGTGAGCACACGGTCACGGTTCCGGCCGCGTACGGCAAGACGAGCTTCAGCACCTACAACTGCGGGTACACGCCGCAGCAGCTGCGCAGCGCGTACGGCCTGAGCGACCTCGGCAAGCGCGGTGTGAACGGCCGCGGGCAGACGGTCGCGATCATCGACGCGTACGCCAGCCCGAGCATCGTGAAGGACGTGAACTCCTACTCGCAGCAGAACGGCGAGCCGGGTCTCACCAACTCCAGCTACCAGCAGCTCGTGCCGAGCCCGGCGCAGTTCACCGACCAGGCGCTCTGCCAGTACCCGAGCGGATGGCAGGGCGAGCAGACGCTGGACGTCGAGTCCGTGCACGCGATCGCTCCCGGGGCGCGCATCCTCTACGTCGGCGGCACGAACTGCGGCGGCGGCCTGGATGTGGCGATGTCGAAGATCCTCGACAACAAGCTCGCCAACATCGTGAGCAACAGCTACGGCAACGTCGGTGAGGCTGTGCCCGCCGACGTCATCCAGGGCGAGGTCAACCTGCAGCTGCAGGCAGCGGGCGAGGGCATCGGCCTCTACTTCTCGAGCGGTGACAACGGCGACGAGGTCGAGAACCTCGGCTACCCGTCGCCGGACTTCCCGGCGTCCTCGCCGTGGGTCACCTCGGTGGGCGGCACGAGCGTCGCGATCGACAAGAAGGGCTCCATCGCGTACGAGACGGGCTGGGGAGACCAGTTCGACCAGATCGTCAAGAACGCGGACGGCACTCTCGGCTACATCGCGCCGCTTCCCGGCACCCGCTTCGTCGGCGGCGCGGGCGGCGGCGTGAGCGACGTGTTCGCACAGCCGGACTACCAGCGCGGGATCGTCCCGAACGCGCTCGCGAACGGCCACCGTGTGTCGCCGGACGTGGCGGCGCTGGCCGATCCGTACACCGGGTTCCAGATCGGCATCCGCCCGATCGTGGACGACACCACCCTCGCGACCGGCGACTACATCAACGAGACCTACGGCGGAACGTCGCTGGCCTCGCCGATCGTCGCCGCGCAGATCGCGATCGTGCAGCAGGCGACCGGCAAGACGATCGGGTTCGCGAACCCGACCCTCTACGCCGTCAAGCGCGTGGTCCCGGCCGCCTTCCGCGACATCGTGCCGCAGAACCCGCCGCAGGCGCTCGTGTACACCAGCAAGATCAGCGGCAACACCTACCTGGTCTCGCTGGACAACGACACATCGCTGAAGACGGCCAAGGGCTACGACGACGTGACGGGCCTCGGCGACGTCTCGTTCTCGCTGCTCAACTTCGTGGCGCAGGGCAGGCACTAGCCCGCATCGCCCCACGACACACGACCGGCCGTCCCTTCGGGGCGGCCGGTCCGTCGTGCGGGGCTCGGGATGCGCGCCGCGCGCCGCTACGCTGGTGGGCGTGACCGTCGGAATCCGCCCCGCCCGCCCCGGTGACGAGGCCGGCCTGGCCGCCGTCGCGGCCGTGACCTTCCCGCTCGCCTGCCCGCCGCACGCCACGGACGAGGCCAAGGCGGAGTTCATCGCGACCCATCTCTCCGAGGAGCGCTTCGCCGAGTACCTGACCGATCCTTCCCGCCGCATCCTCCTCGCCGAGGACGAGCGGGGGAGCGCGATCGGCTACACACTTCTCAACGTCGGCGAGCCGGCGGACGGGGACGTGCGCGCGGCCATCCGCATCCGGCCGACCGTCGAGCTGAGCAAGTGCTACGTGCTGCCGGGACACCACGGCGAGGGCGTCGCCGGACGGCTGATGACCGAGAGCCTGGCCGCCGCCGCCGAGGCGGGCGCCGCGGGCGTCTGGCTCGGCGTCAACGAGCTCAACGCCCGTGCGCAGCGGTTCTACGGCAAGCACGGCTTCGAGCGGGTCGGCTCGAAGCGCTTCCTGGTGGGCGATCGCCTCGAGGACGACTGGGTGATGGAGCGTCCGCTGGCGCTCGGTTGACGCGCGCGCCCGCACAGCATGTTTCAAGCCGCGCGCCGGTTAGGATGCTGCGACCCGAACCTCCCGAGGAGTGCCCGTGCGCCGCTTGCTGCGAATCGTGCGACAGCCGTTCAGCGCCCCGCTGCTCGCCGTCGGCTGGCAGCGCGCGGTGCCCGTGCTGCTCGCGATCGGCACGGTGTGCGTCCTCGCCGGCCTGACGATCATCTGGGCGGCCCGGCTCACGTTCGCGTACCCGGTGTACGTGAGCGAGCTCGGGGCGATCGGCGCGCCGACGGCCGGCCCGTTCGCGGTCGCTCTGCTGCTGGTCGCGGCGGGAGGTTTCAGCATCGCGTTGGCCAGCGGGCACGTCCGCTCCTCCGTCCGGGTGCTGAACGGGTGGGCGCCGGCGGCCAGCCTCGGCTTCGCGGCCGTGTGCTTCGTGCTCGCATCGCAGGTGACCTGCACCGCGAACTGCCCGGTGCCGCTGATGGACCCGCGTTCGACGGCGCAGGATCTCATCCACACGGTCTCGGCCGTGCTCGGCTTCGCCGCGGCCTGCTTCGCGATGCTGCAGGTCGCGTTCGCGACCCGGCTGCCTCGCGTCGCCCGCTTCTCGCTCGCGAGCTGCGTTGCCGTCGCGCTCATCACGATCGTGGGCGGCCTGCTCGCGATCGCGCACGTCGCGACGGATGTCGGGGCGTGGCTGGAGCTGGTGGGGACCACCGTGGCGATCGCGTGGATCGCCGTGTACTCGCTCGCGCTGGTCCGGGTCCCCGTCGCCGCGGGGGAGTAGCGGCCGGAGCCGCCGCGCTCAGTAGAGCTGCGGTTGTGCCGTGAGCGGCGAGGGTGCGGAAGCCGCGGCACGAGGGATCGTGTGCTGCACCGGCGCCGGCAGTGTCGGGGCAGCGGGTCGCGAGGTCGCATCCCGGAGCATGTCGATCAGCTCGCCGGCGAGACGGACGAGCCGCGCGATCTCGGTGTCGTCCCGGTCGACCCACCGGCATTCCGGCTCGTCGTGCAGCGGCACGAAGCCGTCGTGCTGCTCCCAGACGAAGAGCGTGCGCTCGGCGCCGAGGACGTACTGCTGCCACCAGATCTGCCGTAGGTAGCTGCGAGGGATGCTCCGGAACGGCTTGTTCGTGGTCTTGATCTCGGCGAGTTCGATGCGACCGCCGGTGCGGACGACGAGACCGTCCGGCGTCGCGAGGTGCCGGCGGTCGCGCTCGGCGTGGAACAGCAGGTCCGACGGCAGGATGCCGTGGGTTGCGGCCACCCAGCCGGCGATCTCCGGCTCCCTGCTCCGGCCGTGCTGCGTGAACACGTTGCCGGAGAACCCGGAGCCGTTCAGCTTCTCGTGGGCGGCGGCGCGCAGCGACCGCGGGGTCGACAGCTTGGCGACGTCGGTCGCGGTGATGCCGCGGCTGCGCGCGCGCAGCCAGCCGATCCTGTCGCTGGAGGAGGCGACGACGCGGGCGAGGTGACCCTCCGCGCCCGGCACCGCCGGGACGACGGCGATCGGAGCCGGCGCCGACGACCGTGGCCCGAGGTCCGCCAGTACGCCCGGCCGGTAGAGGTCGGCGGTTCGGGCGGCGGTACGGTCGAGCACCCCTCCATTCTGCAACGCCCGGGCGGGCGCGGCGTCACTCCACGCCGCGCGCGCCCAGCTGACGGCGCGCCTCGTCGATCGTCGCCAGCGTCGAGACCGCTTCGTCGAGGGGATGCAGCGGCGACTCCGTCCGTCCCTCGGCGACGAACCGCGCCAGCGCCGCCGCCTCATACGACATCCCCTGCCGGTACGGCCGGTTGTACGGGTCGCGCCAGTGCGCGGCAAGCGAGCCGTCAGCCGTGTGCAGCCGCAGTCCGCTCGGGCCCCAGAACGGGCTGTCCGTCTCGATCCGGCCGTTCGACCCGCAGATGGTCCCGAGCGACGGCGTGCCCGCCCTCAGCGTCGTGTTGAGCAGCGCCTGCGCTCCGCCCGGCGAGGTGAGCAGGAGGGACGCCTGCTCGTCGACACCGGTCGGGGCGAGCGAACCGGCGGCGACGACGCTCTCCGGCGCACCCAGCGCGAACGACGCCCAGGAGACCGTGTAGACGCCGAGGTCGAGCAGCGCGCCGCCCGCCAGGGCCGGATCCCAGAGTCGGCCGGCCGGGTCGAATGGCGCCCGCCCCCCAAAATCCGCCGTGACGAGAGCGATCTCGCCGAGTTCGCCGTCGTCCAACAGCTGGCGGACGATGTCGGTCTGCGGCAGGTACCGCGTCCACATCGCCTCCATCGCGAAGACGCCGGCCCCCCGTGCCGCGTCCCGGATGCGCCGCGCCTGGTCTGCGGTCGCGGCCATCGGCTTCTCGATGAGGACGTGCTTGCCCGCGGCGATCGCGAGCAGCGCGTGCTCGAGGTGCTGGCTGTGCGGGGTCGCCACGTAGACCACGTCCACCTCGGGGTCGCCGACCAGCGCCTCGTACGACGCGTGCGCGCGCTCGACGCCGTGCGCGGCGGCGAACGCGTCGGCGCGCTCGGCCGAGCGGGAGCCGCAGGCGACCATGCGCTGTCCCGTGTGGGCGTGCAGGGCGTCCGTGAAGTCGCCCGCGATCACTCCCGGCCCGAGCACCCCCCAGCGCAACGAGGGAGCGTCGGCGGGGTCGGGATGGCGCGGGGCGGGCAGGACGCGTGAGGAGGCGGGCATCTGCCCAGTCTGCACCGCGCATGGTGGGAGGGGCGAACCCATTTGATGTTGACGAACCGGCTGGATACACCTAGTGTGTAAATATCTGAGATATAAATACCTCAGGTCGTCCTGGTGAATCGGACCGGCGCGCGGGGTCCCCCTGTATCCCCCCTTTCCCCGCGCGCCTTCCCGACTCGCGCCGACTCCCCCAGCGGCGACCCAGGAAACTCGTGCGTTCCACCTAGACGAGGCTGCCGACCCGCTGAGATCAGAGGTCTTCGTCACGGATTGTGCAGCCTCCCTTCCGCAGGGCGGTTCGGGGCCCTATTGAGTTGGGCGCGTGTCCATTGCCGAGCCTCGCGTCCTGACGCGCATCCTCTTCTCCGCTCTTCTCGTCACCGTCGCGCTGGTCGCCGCGGCGCCGGCCCAGGCCGCGCCCGGGGAATCCGCACCGTGCTCGGGTCAGCAGGATGTGTCGTCGTGCGACGCGGACGGCGACTCCATTCCGGACGAGGTGGAGCGGGTCGTCGCGGGGACGGCGACGGGAGCGACGGGCCGGGAGGAGACCGACGGCGACGGGGTGCCGGACTGGACCGAGGTCCTGGCGTGCGGGAGTGTCTCGTGCGCGTCCGCGACGAGGGACAGCGTGGGCGACGGGATCCCGGACTACGCGCGGATCCTGACCTGCGGTTCGGCGACCTGCTACACGGACAACGCGGATGTGAACGGCAACGGGGTGCCGCGGTGGGCGTCCGTGGTGATCTGCGGCACGCTCTCGTGCGCCACCGGGCACGAGGACTACGACGGTGACGGCGTCTCGGACGCGGTCGAGCTGGCGGCGTGCGTGCTGCCCCGCTCGAACCTGGCGTCGACGGGCGCGTCGATCGCGATCTGGCTCTTGGTCGCGATCGCGGCCGGGCTGGTCGGCACGGGTGCGGTGCTGTACCGCAAGCGTGCGCTGTTCCAGGCGGCAGTCTCCACGGGCGCGGCCGCCTGATGCGGGGGATGCGGGGGACGCGGGGGCGCCGGGGGCGGCGCAGGTCGGTTGCGCGCGGCTTCGTCGCAGGGGTCGTCGTCGCCGCGCTGACCGCGGTCGGGACCGTGGCCCCGGCGGACGCGTCGCCCCTTGCGGCGGCCGCGCGGACGGCGGCGGCGACGCTGGCGGAGGTGCGTGCCGCGTCGGCGGTACAGGATGCGCGGGTAGCGGAGCACACCAAGCGACCGAAGCCGGACGCGACGGGGACGATCGAGCCGGGCAAGAAGTCGAGCCTGTCGTCGAAGAAGCTGCGGGCGAAGGTCGAGTTCTCGGGTCATCAGGTGCGCTCGAAGCTGGCGGTCGACGTCGGGGCGACTGCGGAGGACGCGCTGGATGCGGCGCGGGCGGAGCAGCCCGGCGGCGGTGTGCCCGTGTCGGATCCGGTGGACGTGACGGCGACCGACGGCTCCGGTGACGAGATGACCCGGTTCCCGGCTGAGCAGGTGAACATCCGCGGCGGCGGCGCCGAGGGCCCGGTGGTGTCGGATGTGATCCCGGGCGTGACCATCGAGCTGACGCCGGATCCGGAGCTCGTGAAGGCGAACGGAATCGATCCCGACACGCTGCAGATCTACACACGCGAGGGAGCGGGCGACGCCTGGATGCTGCTGCCCTCGTACTACGACGCGGACGCCGGGGTGGTGCGCGGCGAGTCCACGCACCTGTCGCAGTTCGTGGTGATCGGGAAGAAGTTCGTGCCGCCTCCCGGTCCGGTCATCGTGCTGGACCCGGACAACGACGAAGGCCACGCAGAGACACCGGCGCCTCCCGTGACCGAGCTGGGCTACAACATCCAACTGGCCCAGCACGTGGCGTCGCGGTTGCAGACGGCGTGCCTGGCAACGGTGGCGATCACCCGTCAGGACCCCGCTGTGCCGTACATCAGCAGGGAGACGCGCGCCGGGATCATCGCCGCCGCGCACCCGACCGTGACCCTCGGCATCGGCTTCAACACCTGGGAGGGCGTCGCCTGGGGCGGCGAACACCCGGAGCAGGGCGGCAGTCAGGTGTACTCACGCGGCGGTGCTCCGGACAACGCCGTGTCGGACTCCCTGGTCGGCAACCTCCCGACGTACACGGGCCGGCCGGCGGCGAACATGGGTAACAACGGCAATTTCCCCGGCGACGAGTTCGCGGGCACGCCGAACGCCTTCACGCACCTCGAGGCGCTGTACATCGACAACAACTACGACCGGGCCTTCATCGACAACGGCGGGATGCCGCACCTCGCGGACGGCGTCTTCACCGGCCTCGGCAAGTACCTTCAGTCGCAGGGCTTCGACTGCACCGACCCGGTGACCGGCGGCTGGCCGGCCCCGCCTTCGGCCGCGGACCTCCAGCGCTGGCGCATGCTCGGCCTGCAGAACTACCTGACCTACGGAGGCGAGCCGTTCTCGTTCTCGACCGGCAACCTGGTGGAGCAGGAGAAGCTGTTCACACTGCCGGGCCAGGGAGGCTCCGAGACGGAGCTGACGCTGTTCTACAACTCACAGGATGGCCGGCTGTCGCGGGTGGGCGCAGGATGGTCATTCGCGCTGGGCGCGCGGGCGCAGCGGTTCGACGACGGCTCGGTGATGGTTGTGCGCGGAGACGGCGCCTCGTTCGTTTTCCGCGGCGACGGGCACGGCGGTTATGCAACGACCGATGCGGGTGTGCACCAGACACTGTCGGAGGCCGGGTCCGGGAGGCTGAAGCTGACGGACGTGTCTGGCGAGAGCTGGGTGTTCGACGCCTCCGACATCGAGGGCATCGGTAACCTGACCTCCTACACGGACGCGCAGGGCCACACGATGACCCTGTCCTACGGGGCCGCGAACCCGGACGTGAACCAGTTCTACCCGCTCGCCTCGATCACCGACTCGGCCGGGCAGAGAATCCAGGTGATCAGCGACGCCCAGGGTCGCATCACCGGCTTCATCCGCCCCGGCGGCGACCGGTGGACGCTCGCCTACGACGGCGCGGGCAACCTCACGACGATCACGCTGCCCGACGGGCGCAGGCACGCGTTCACGTACGACGGCGCGCACCGGTTGCTGACCGGCACCGACGCCACAGGAGCCACCTACCTGAAGAACGAGTACGACTCCGCGGGACGCGTTGTGAAGCAGTGGGATGTGGAGGGCAACCAGCGCAGCCTGGACTACTCCACGGCCGGGCAGACCACCTATACCGACAACCTGGGCCGGAAGAGCGTGTACTCCTTCGACGCCTCGCACAGGATCACGAAGGTGCAGCATCCCGACGGCACGACCGCGTCGTTCACGTACGACGCGAGCAACAACATCCTGAGCTCCACCGACGAGAACGACGCGAAGACCGCGTACGTGTACGACACGTCCGGCAACATCACCCAGGAGACCGCATCCGACGGCGCGGTCACGCTGTACACGTACACTCCTACCGGACTCGTGGCGACGAAGACCGACCACGGCGGAGCCGACGGCGCGGTGCGGACATGGGCCTACGACTACGACGCCGCCGGGCGCCTGACCGCCATCCACCAGCCGGACGGGACCACGATCGCGCACAGCTACGACGCTGCCGGCAACCTAACCGCGAGCACGCAGCCCTCCGGCGCGCGGACGACCTACGCCTACGACGCCGCCGGGCATCTCACCTCCTCGACGGATCCGATCGGGCGCACGACCACGTACGCCTACGACGCGGCGGGACGGATGGTGTGGCAGACCGATCCGGGCGGCAACACGACGAGCTACTCCTGGGACTCCGGGGACCGCATGGTGAAGGTCGTCGACGCTGCGGGTGGCGTGTTCGCGTACGGCTGGGAGCCCAACGATCACCTCGCCTCCGCCACCGACCCGACCGGAGCGATGACCAGCTACTCCTGGGACGCGATGTTCCACCTGACCTCGTCCACGTCCCCCACGGGCAGGGTGACCCGCTACGGGTACACCGCCGAAGATGCGCTGGCGACGACGACGGACCCGCTCGGCGCGGTCACCGCGAACACGATGGACGAGCAGGATCGGGTGGTGAAGACCACCGACCCGAACGGCGGGGAGTGGTCGTACGTCTACGACGGTGTCGGCAACCCGATCTCCACGACCTCCCCGTCCGGCTCGAAGACCGTCAACGTCTACGACGCGGCCGGCAACCTCACCTCCAGCGTGGATGCGACCGGCGCCGAGACCACGTACACCTACGACGCCGTCGGCCGGCTGCTCTCCCAGACCGACCCGGACGGCGTCACCAGTACCTACGGCTACGACGTGATGGACCGGATCGCCTCGGTCACCGATGGGGCGGGGAAGGCCACCACGTTCGGATACGACATGGACGGCAACCTGACCAGCGTGATCGACCGTCAGGGCAACCCGTGGACGTACACGTATGACGCAGCGGGTCAGGTGCTGACCGTCACGAGTCCGGAGTGCGCGACCACCACATACGGTTACGACGCCGATGGCAACCTCGTCAGCACGACGGATGCGCCGGGGCGCACGACGACGAGCACGTACAACGCGCTGGACCTGCTGGCGTCCTCCACGGATGCGGCGGGGAACACGACCGGCTACACGTACGACGGCAACGGCCGCACCGCCACCGTGACGGATGCGAACGGGCACACGACCACGTACACGTACGACCCGGACGGCAACCAGGCCACCGCGACCGATGCGCTCGGCGCGGTCACGACGTATGGCTGGGATGCGGCGGCCAACCAGACGTCCCTGACCGATCCGGAGGGTCACGTCACCCGGTACGGGTACGACCCCGCCGGGCAGCTCATCCAGGTGATCGAGGGCTATCAGACGGACGCGAAGCCGTCCTCGGCCGTCAATGTCACCTCCCGCTACGGCTACGACCCGGATGGGAACCTGACCGGTGTGACCGACCCGAACGGCCACATCACCACCTACACCGTGGATGCCGTCGGCCGGACGACCCGCGAGGTCGGGCCGACGGGCGTCGCGACGTCGTGGGCGTACACGCCGGCCGGGCGGCTGTCGCTGTCGACCACCGGCACCGGGGCCACGACGAGGTACGCGTACGACGAGCGCGGTGACCTGGCGACCCAGAAGGTGGCCGGTGGGACCGCGTCCTTCGAGTACGACGCGAATCAGCAGCTGATCGCGATGACCGACCCGACGGGTGTGTCCGGCTGGGTGTACGACAAGGACGGCCGCACCACCACCCAGATCGACCAGCAGGGCGGCCACCTGTCCACCTCGTACGACGCCGCGTCGCAGGTCACCGGGATGCGGCTCCCGACCGGTCAGGCGATCGACTACACGTACGACAAGGCGGGGCAGGTGACCTCGCAGTCCTCCCCGTGGGGTTCATTGAAGTACGGGTGGGATCCGGTGGGGAACCTGACGACGATGTCGCGGTCCTCCGGGGTGACGTCTGCGTTCGAGTACGACGCGGACAACCGGGTCACCTCGGTGCTGCACCAGACCCCGCAGGCGCCCGCATCGGCCCCGACGCCGACGCCGACCCCGGTGGCGTATGCCGCGGGGGAGGCGACCGCGGACAAGTGCGCGACGGTCGCCGGCTACCTCGCGGATCGGACCACTCCGGGTGCCGGGTTCAACAACCTGTGCCGGCACACCGACGCCTACCTCGGCGACCGCACCCTCCCGACCCCGGCGAACCCGGTGGAGGACGGTGGTTCCCTCGGTTACGCCTACGAGTACGACAAGGACGGCAACCTCGCCGAGTCGACCCGGACGATCACGGCGGCCCCGGAGGCGACGGGTGTGGTGACCCCGATCCCGTCCCCGACCACCCCGGACAACACCTTCACGCGTCTGGCTGGGATCCGTGCCGCGACGAGCGTGTCCATCGTCGACTACAGCTACGACGGGTTGGACCGGCTGGCCAGTTCAACGACGAGTGCGGGTGAGAGGAACGTCTACGGGTATGACGCCGCGGGCAACCGGACCGGGTGGACACGGACCGGTTCCTCCGGCGGGAACTTCACCCAGACGGCCACGTTCAACGACGCGAACGAGCTGACGCGGACCACGACGTCGGGTTCGGGCCGTGGGGTCTCGGCTGGCATCGCGACGTACGGCTATGACGGAGCGGGGAACCGCACGACGCAGTCGGTGGCCGGTGTCGGCACCCAGTACGCGTACAACGCGTCCGGTCAGACGGCGTCGGTGTCTCGGGATGGCCGCACAACCTCGTACGCGTATGACGGTCTGGGCCGCCAAGCATCCAGCACCGACACCACTCGTTACGGGTCGGAGACCACGAAGAACACGTACGACGGGACCGCGTTGACCCAGTCGACCTCGTCGACGCAGGGCACGACCACGCTGGTGCGGGATGCGGCCGGTTCCCTGGCTTCGCACGTCTCGGACACCGGCGAGGCCACCTGGGACCTGCTGGACGGCCTCGCCTCCACGATCGCCGGCGGCACCGGTGCCTCGATCACCCAGCTGGCCTCCTACGACGACTGGGGCGCCCAGACCTTCGAGACAACCGGTTGGGATGCCCCGGAGAACTACACCGGCCACGCCCAGGACCCAACCCAGGACCTGATCCACACCTACGCCCGCACCTACGACCCGGCCACCGGCACCTGGACCACCCCGGACACCTGGGCCGGCCTACTGACGCAGCCGAAGTCGCTGGCCCGCTACCAGTACGTGCACAACAACCCGACCACCTACCTGGATCCGGACGGACACATTTGCGCGGCACGCAACTCCACCGACGCGCTCCCGCTCGGCTGCGGCGCACCACCCGTGAAGGCACGCGACGACGTGAAGATGCCTCCGAAACCGTCTACCCCGATCAGCGACCCCATTTACGGCGGAGGCTACATCCACGCAGGTCCGAACAAGCCACAGGCCGACGGCCCCAACAGCAAGAACGACGAGAGCGACCGGCATGATTGTCCCGCTGGGCAGACGTTGTATGCCAGTAGCTACACCAACTCCAGTTGCGTTTCCAATGATGCCCTCAAGCAGCAGGCCGCAAACTGGGGCACGTTCTTTGATGTGCTCGGCTGGATCGGCGCGGCTGCGGGCCTGCTCTCGTGGATTCCAGGCATGCAGTGGCTCGCACCGATCGCAATGATTGCGAGTCTGGCCAGCACAATCTACAACTGCATCAACGGTGGAGTTCGGCTCACTGGTTGCGTTGTCGGAATCCTCACGACTGTTATTCCAGGCTTGGGCGGCGCCGCGGGCGCAGTCCTTCGAGGGCGGCTATCCGCCTGGCTCTCCGAAGTGATCAAGGACGCTGTCCGGGCTTTGGGTTTGTCCGGCAGCATCGTGGGTGTGGCAGAGGGTTGGTGACGACGATGGCGCCTCGGCGTGACGGGACGGAACTCGCAATGGGCGATGGGGCATCGCGTGAGGAGTGGGAGCAGCGCGACCTGATCTCCGGTCGTTCAGCATTCGAATGGGCCCGGGTTGGCGTCCTTGGCTTGGTCACCGCTGCAGCGGGCGGGCTGGGTGCTGCTATCTGTGCTGTCACGATCGTTGCAGCGAACCAGGCCATCGACGCGGTCACCATTGCTTGTCTCACGACCTTCTTGATTGGCAGTGTGGTCCTCTTGATCAGTTCGAGGCAGATGAAGCGTAAAGAACGTCTAGAGCTGGCCGCGGGATATACGACTCTGATGCAGGGACACTATGACGTTGAGCGCAGGCACTCGCCGACCGGAGTCGTTGTTCGTGGTGCTGGTCAGCAGGCCCTGAACCGTGTTCAAGAACGCGAAGCAAAGCAGCGCGTGCAGGAATACCTTCAACGTTCAGGCCGATGAACCAGTTCATCCCAACTACGCCACGCCATAAGGACCTACGGTTCGTTTGGAGCATTCGTCGAATACACCAGAGAGCTCGCCGGAACGGACGCAGGGGAAGCGGTGCAGCGTACGGCGCTGCTCTCGGCTGCAACGGCGCCATCGTATGGATCTGGTGAGCGCGAATGAGTAATGCAGAAATCGGCCTTAGCATTTCCACACTCGTGCTAACGACGCTGGGAATTGTCCATATCGTGTTCCGGCGTCGAATAACCGAGCGTGACGCACAACGAATCCGAGCATTGGGACGCCACACAGAGCCGTTCATCCGCGCCTCGACACCACGTCGGGTACTCATTGTCGGGGTGCTGACGGTCGCCGGTGGTCTGGTCAGTGGAGTCAACCTATTACTGCTTCTAACTAGCCAGTCGTAGCGTGGACTGTACAGACATCCTCCAGTTGTCGGGTAGCTATGACGCGGCCGGCAACCGCACTGGGCGGACTCGGACCGGCTCGACCGGCGGGAACTTCGCCGGTGTCGGCACCCGGTACGCCTACAACGTCACGGGTCAGACGACGTCGGTGTCTCGTGACGGCCGCGCCACTTCGTACGCGTACGACGGCCTGGGTCGCCAGGCATCCCGCACTGACACGACCGCGTACGGGACGGAGACCGTCCGGAACAGTTATGACGGCACCGCGCTCTCCCAGTCGACCTCGTCGACGCAGGGCACGACCACGCTGGTGCGGGATGCGGCCGGTTCCCTCGCCGAGCACGTCTCGGACACCGGCGAGGCCACCTGGGACCTGCTGGATGGTCTGGCCTCCACGGTCGCCGGTGGGACCGGTGCTTCGATCACCCAGCTCGCCTCTTACGAGGACTGGGGCGCCCAGATTTTCGAGACCGGCGGGTGGGATGCGCCGGAGAACTACACCGGCCACGCCCACGACCCCACCCAGGGTTTGGTCCACACCTACGCCCGCACCTACGACCCGGCCACCGGCACCTGGACGTCCCCGGACACGTGGGCCGGCCTGCTGACGCAGCCGAGGTCGCTGGCGCGGTATCAGTACGTGCATGACAACCCGACCACCTACCTGGATCCGGACGGGCACGTCTGCGCGGCACGTAACGTCACCGACGCGCTCCCGCTCGGCTGCGGAGCCACCCAGACACCACAGACGACGCGACCCGTGCCACCAAACATCCCGGGACCCGTCCCTGTGTTCGACGACAACGGCGCACCAATCGTCTACGGGGACGGACCCAATGACAAGAGCGACACCACGGTTCGCCACGAGGACTTCATCTCCGTAGCACTTGCCAAGCTTCCCTCCGCCACGTCTGACTTCCCGCCTATGGATTGGAACGGAGTGTTCGGGTTGGTCGTCACCACGCTTGCAGGGATCCTCAACGTCGGGGTGGGGATGCTTATCTCCCTGGAGATCGTTCTCTACAAGCAATTGATGTGGGTTACAGACGTTGTTTACCAGTTGTACCTGGACCAATGGCGGCGCGCCGGTGCCTGGGTAAAGGACAACATCAGCCGCCCGATTGGTGAAGCTGCCTGCGCATGGGCAACCGGTTGGTTGGGCGGAATGGGAGTGCCTGCGTCATGCTGATTGAAGTGCTCGGCAGGCTAAAAAGGGGCCGGACGTTCAGGTTCGCACGTCGACACCATCTGGTCGTCGGCGTGGTGCTGCTATTGGGCGGACTGATCGCACTTGCCGTCGCGCTCTTCACAGATTTCGGGCTACTGCTTGGAGGTACCCGTGCGGGCCTGGCTTCAGTGAGCGGGGTGGTGATCGCCATTGGGATCCGTAGTGTGACATGGCGAAACGAGGACGGTGCTCGCCGGAGATGAAGCTGTCCCTGAACCACCACGGTTGGATCGGTGCTGCAGCGGGACTGCTCTCGCTGATCCCGGGCATGCAGTGGCTCGCACCCATCGCGCTCGTTGCCAGCGCGGCCAGCGTGATCTACATGTGCATTACCGGCGGTCTAGACGGCATTGGTGCGTGCATCGTGAGTGCCGTCATGGCTGTAATTCCAGGGGCGGGCAGATTGATCGGAAAGACCATGAGTCGAAATGCCGCGGAATGGATAACGGAGGCTTGGAAGCAGGCGTCGCAGGCATTGGGTATCTCATTTGACATGCTCGGAGTATCGAAGGGATGGGGTTAGTGAGCGACCAACCGGAGTGGAGGAGACGCGATCTCTTGCCAGGGGCGACAACATTCCAGATCGGGGGGTGGGTCCTGATCAGCATCGCCATCGCGGCCGTGGGCGCGATCGGCTCGCTGATTTGGGGCTTCGGAGTGGCACCGAAGACTAAGGCTTGGGATCCCGTGGGAATTGCCGTTTTCGCGCTGTTTGCGGGTGGGTCCGTGGCGGCATTCGTGTTCGACCGTTGGTCGGATCTCAAGGCGAAGAGGGAGATCGAGGCCGGCTACACCACGGTGAACGGGAACCATCAGGTCGAGCGTGTGCATTCCAGGAGCGGCATCGTCGTACGAGAGGCGGGTGAGCCGAATCTTACGAAGGAGCAGTGGGAGGCGGCGATGAACCGGGTGCGCGCGTACGAGGAGTCGATTGCGTCGGGCAGACGTTGATATTGGGGGAAGGTGACTCTATTCCTCGGCCGTGGTCTCTGCCTTCAATCGCCATTCTTCAAGCGTGGTGGGATGCAGGGTGTTCTGATGATCACGACACTTCGTTCAATCGCACCAGCGAGCGTCCTGGGAGCGCTGTTCACCCCTTTAGTCGTGGCTATCGCTGGCAGCCCGGCAGCGTTGTGGGCCTTCCAGTTACTACTGGCATCCATTGTTACCGTCCTCGCATTGCGAGCACTCCTTATGTGCGTTCAAGCACGGCCCACGGTCCGCTGTCTGGCCGATGTTCTCAAACGGATAACTCGGTTTGGGTCTGCCGCTTGTTGCCGAGCCCAGTGGAGCTGCCACCCATTGTTACGTGGGCGGAACCGCTGAGGGGCTCGGGACTCGGGGCGATCGATGTCCTTGTTGTGGTCTCTTCCAACGCGGTGGGAATCCACATGCCTGCTACGGCGGCGCAACCTCGCGTCAGGTCGGAGTTGTCTAACCTCGCACCCGAGCCCTACCAGGTGCGAGAGTACGGCTACGACCCCGATGGCATTGGAAGCGGCCTCACGAGAACTCAGCGCGTTGCTTGGCTTCGGCAATCCATGACGAGGCATCTTTCGGACGCGTTGCAGCTACTACGTCGCGTGGCGTTCATTGCGCCGTATATGGCGACCAAACCGCGCCGAATCCACGCCTGGCGTGAAAGGCAATCAGGCCGATGAGTGGGCACGATCCGTCGATCGGCGCCTGGGGCGAGCGCGAGCATCGTCGTTATGTTCGCAGCTCGGTGTGGCGGATGGCTGTCGGCGGAGTGGCTGCGGTGGGTGTGGTGTGGCTCCCGATAGTGACAGTGGCCGGGGCGCAGGTGAACCCGTCGGCGTTCTCTTGGGCAGCCGTCGCGGTCTCTCTCGCGTGGGTGGTGGCGGAGGCATGGTTGGTCTGGCGGCGACGCTTCTCCGTGTGCGCGACTATCCTCGCCGCGTGCTCGACCGTGCCATTCTGGTTCGTGCTCACGAGCGGGGGTTGGTTTGTCCTGAGCATGCAGGCGGTCGGATTCGGTGGCGCGCTATTGGCAGGTTGGGGCCCGCGCGGACTTCGATCCCTCAAGGCAGAGGAATCCATAGCGCAAGGCTGGCCGCGCGCATACTCGTTGCCCGCGGACGCGGTCGCGGTATGGGCGCCGCGACCGCTGAACGGGCCGCCGAACGTCGGTTACACGTGGTCCGGGTCGACATGGACAGCGGTGACGCTCCCGCCGCAATCGGCACCCGAGACGTGGTTGTGGGTACGCGGCGGAACAGTCCTCTATTCCGCGCCGGAGCGGGCGCGGCTTGCCTTCGACCGACTGCAGGCGCTCGCAGGCCGTCAACGTTCCCACCGTTCTCGAACGCAGGCGTTTTCAACGTCGATGTACGCGACGGTCACCGGCCACAGAGCAAATGCTCTGGGCTCGCCGAAGCGAACGTTCCGAGCACCAGCGTCCGAAACGGGGAACGATGCCGCCACCGTGGTTGATCGCAGGGATCATCGGGATCGTGGGCGCGGCCGCGCTTGTGATGCCGTGGGCGCGGCGGCACGACAAGGCGGCCGCGGACAGACGCGAGGCCGAAGGTAGGCGGCGCTCTGCCGTCCCGCCGTGGGTTCTCGTCCTGGGATGCGGTGCGGCGGTGGTCGTCGGACTCATCCTCATCGGGAGTCGCTGAACGGGTCCCTACACCGGCTGCGGGTTCGAGACCTCGGGGGCGCGGCGGGTGCTGGCGGCGGGGGCCGCCCAGCGGACGCCGTTGGCGAGGACGCGGCGGACCTGGGGGTGGAAGTAGACGGGATACTCCTGGTCGCCGGGGGAGAAGTAGAAGATCTTGCCGCGGCCGCGGGTGAAGGTCACGCCGGAGCGGAAGACCTCGCCGCCGGTGAACGAGCTGATGAAGACCAGGTCGTCGGGCGACGGGATGTCGAAGAACTCGCCGTACATCTCCTGCGCCTCGATGACGATCGGCTGGTCCACGCCCTCGGAGATCGGGTGCGAGGGGTTCACGTTCCAGACCAGCTCGCGCTCGCCGCCCTCCGGGTTGCGCCAGCGCAGCGAGCAGGTGGTGCCGAGCATCCGGATGAAGATCTTCGAGAAGTGGCCGGAGTGCAGGACGATCAGGCCCATCCCGCCCAGCACGTGCTCGCGCACCCGCTCGACGACGTCGTCCGCCACCTGGTCGTGGGCGATGTGGCCCCACCAGAGCAGCACGTCGGTCTCGGCGAGCACGTCCTCGCTGAGGCCGTGCTCGGGGTCGGCGAGGGTCGCCGTGCGCACGACGACCTCCTCGCCGAGCAGCCCGGAGATGCCTTCGGCGATCGCGCCGTGGATGCCGTTCGGGTAGATCGCGGCGATCTCGGGCTGGGTCGTCTCGTGGACGCCCTCGTTCCAGACGGTGACACGAAGTGCCGACATGGTCATGCTCCCTTGGATGCGGTGGATGCGGTGGATGCGGTCGATGCGGTGGATGCGGTCTCCTGGGGGCCGGTATCCTCGAGGCCCGTGGTCGCCGGGCTCAGGCGCACCTCGGCGCCGATGCGGGCGGACTCGTAGGCGGCGTCGATGACGCGGGCCCGGTCGAGGGCGAGCGAGCCGTCCCAGTTCGCCCAGTTGCCTGCGTCGGCGACGTGCTCGAGGAAGGTCTCGACCACGGCCAGGTGGCCGCGGCCCGGGTCGGCCGTGACCGAGATGTCCTCGGTCTCCTCGCCGTCGCCGGTGAAGATGGTCAGCTCGCCGGCAGGCGCGTAGTCGACGACCCGAAGGTCGGCGCCGCCCTCGGTGCCGTAGAGCGTGATGCCGAACTCGTCGCCGGCGGGGCGGTACGCGGCCCAGCTGGTCTCGAGCACGATCGAGCCGCCGCCCTCCAGGCGCAGCAGCATGCTGGCGAGGTCCTCGACCTCGTATGCGGAGCCGACGTGCTGCTTGTCCGACTTGGCGCCGCCGCGTCCTCGGACGCCGAGCTCGGCGTGCGTGACGGCGGAGACGGCGGTGACCTGCGGCTCGCCGAAGAGGTGCAGCGCGTAGTCGAGCACGTGGACGCCGATGTCGATGAGCGGGCCGCCGCCGGCCATCTCGCGGTTGGTGAACCAGCTGCCGAGGGCGGGGATGCCCGCGCGACGCAGCCAGGTGGCCCGCGCGTGGTAGGGCCTGCCGATCTGGCCGGCGTCGATCGCGGCCTTGAGCGCCTCGATGTCGCCGCGGCGGCGGTGGTTGAACGCGACCTCCAGCACCCGGCCGGAGCGGTGCGCGGCGTCCACCATGGTCTGCGCCTCCTCCGCGGTGCGCGCGATCGGCTTCTCGCTCAGCACGTGGATGCCCGCCTCCAGCGCGCCGACGGCGATCGGAGCGTGCAAGAAGGTGGGGACCGCGACGCTGACCACATCCAGGTCGCCATCGGCGACGAGGTCCTTCCAGTCGCTGTAGCGGCGCTCGACGCCGTACTTCTCGCCGAGCTCGGCGCGCGGGCCGTCCTCCATGCCGGCGATCGCGACGAGCTCGACGCCGGGGAGAGTGGCGTACGCGTCCATGTGCTGCTGTCCTGCCCAGCCGAGTCCGACGACGCCGGCTCGGATCGGGGGATGTGCTGTGCTCACGGCTGTCCTTTCAGATGAGTGTAGTTCGGTTGTCGAATCGATTCGATGCTGGTGGGGTCGACGAGGTGGACGGGGATGCGGGAGGCGGCCCGGTCAGCGTGTGAGCGGCCGGGCGGTGGCGGAGAGCGGATCGAGCGCGTGCTGGATGACCATGATCGCCGCTCCGATCGCGCCGCCGGTCTCACCGGAGCGCGACTGGGTGATCGTGAGGTGCTGGGTCGCGAGAGGCGTCGACCGGTGGTAGACGACCTCGCGGACGCCGGCGAGCAGCTGCTCGCCGACGTGGGAGAGGCTGCCGCCGACGATCACCATCGACGGGTTGAGGAGGTTCACGCAGGTGGCGACGACCTCGCCGAGGTCGCGTCCGGCCTGGCGGATCGCGGTCTGCACGTCCGCGTTGCCGGTGCGGGCGAGCGAGACGACGTCGTCACTGGTGCGGGCGGGGATGCCGGAGGCGGTGAGCGACCGCGCGATGGCGGGACCGCTGGCGAGCGCCTCCAGGTCGGCGTCCTGCGCCCCGTGGCTCGGCGTCTCGCTGCCGAACGGTACGCGGACGTGGCCGAGGTCGCCCGCCGAGCCCTGCGCTCCGCGCTGCAGGCGGCCGCCGCTGATGATGCCGGCGCCGATGCCGGTGGCCACCTTGATGAAGAGCAGGTCGGTCTGGTCGGGCCACACCAGGGCGTGCTCGCCGAGGGCGAGCAGGTTCACGTCGTTGTCGACGAGGACGGGGACGTCGAACGTGCGCTGCACGTAGGCGGGGATGTCGAAGCGGTCCCAGCCGGGCATGATCGGCGGGTTCACCGGCAGGCCGGTGGAGTGCTCCACCGGCCCGGGGACCCCGATGCCGATGCCGACGAGGTCGGTCCGCGGGCGCACGGTGGCGGCATAGAGGCGGGCGGCGGTGTCCACCGCCCAGTCGAGCACGCGCTCGGGGCCGTCCGAGATCTGCAGCCGTCGCGACTCGCTGGTCGTGATGGTGCCGGCAAGGTCGGCCAGCGCCACGACGCCGTGCGTCGCGCCGAGGTCGATGCCGATGACGACGCGGGAGTCCGGGTTGAAGCGGATGCGGGCCGGCGGGCGACCACCGGTCGAGACGTCGTCCCCGGCGGGGGCGACGAGGCCGGCGGCGGTCAGACTGTCGATGCGCACCGCGATGGTGGAGCGGGCGAGGCCGGTCAGTTCGGCCAGCTGCGCGCGCGTGCGCGGCACGCCGTCACGCAGGATCGCCAGCAGGTCGGCGGCGTCCGCAGCGACGATGCCGGGCTGGCGGGCGCTCTCGGTCATGCTCGTATTGAACCACACCGTTCCGCGACGGACCAAAGGTGCTCGCGATCGGTCGACTTTTGATTGACAATCGACAAAAGTCCGGTTTGAATGGATGCGCGACGTCGGCATCCCGACGCCCTCACCAACGAACTCGACGAGGAGAACTGTGTCGACGTCAAAACTCTCCGTGCAGCTCTACACGGTCCGCGAGCTCCTGACCGAGGACACGGTCGGGACGCTGCGGCGCATCGCGGACATCGGCTTCACCCAGGTCGAGCCCTTCGCCTTCCTCTCGTTCGGGGACGCCCTCCGCCAGGGCCTCACCGAGGCCGGGCTCAGCGCCCCGACCACGCACCAGGGCTTCGTCGGCGGCGACCTCGACGAGGTGTTCGGCGCCGCGAAGGAGCTCGGCATCCAGACTGTGATCGACCCGTACGTCGCCCCCGAGCGCTGGCAGAGCGTCGCGGACGTGGCGCAGATCGCCGACCAGCTCAACGCCGCCGCGGAGGCCGCGGCCGCGCACGGCGTCCGCGTCGGATACCACAACCACGCGCACGAGGTGGAGAGCGAGATCGAGGGCGTCACCGCTCTCGAGTTCCTCGCGGGTCGCCTCTCGCCCGAGGTCGTGCTGGAGGTCGACACGTACTGGGTGGCCGTCGGCGGCCACGACCCGGTGACGCTGCTCCCGAAGCTCGGCGACCGCGTCGTCGCCCTGCACGTCAAGGACGGCCCCGGCACCACCGAGACCAAGGACCAGGTCGCGGTCGGTCAGGGCTCCCTCCCGATCGAGCAGATCATCCAGGCCGCTCCGGACGCCCTGCGCGTCATCGAGCTGGACGACTCCCGCGGCGACCGCTTCCAGGCCGTCGCCGACAGCTTCGCCTTCCTCACCTCCAAGGGCCTCGCGTGAGCGCCGGGAAGGTCGGCGTCGGAGTCATCGGCGCGGGCGTCATCAGCAACCAGTACCTGGAGAACCTCACGACGTTCCCCGACCTCGACGTGCGCTTCGTCGCGGACATCGACGAGGAGCGCGCCCGCAGTCAGGCGGAGAAGTACGGCGTCCCCGGCTCCGGCTCGGTCGCCGAGCTGCTGGCGGACGACGCGATCGAGATCGTGGTCAACCTGACCATCCCGAAGGTGCACGTCGAGGTGGCCCTGCAGGCGCTCGACGCCGGGAAGCACGTGTGGAGCGAGAAGCCGTTCGCGCTCGACCGCGAGAGCGGGACCGAGCTGCTCGCGGCGGCGCACGCCAAGGGGCTGCGCGTCGCGACGGCGCCGGACACGTTCCTCGGCGCCGGCATCCAGTCGGCGCGCCGCCTGGTCGAGAGCGGCAGCATCGGCGCCCCGCTCACCGCGCTGACCCTCATGCAGAGCCCGGGCCCCGAGTCCTGGCACCCGAACCCCGACTTCCTGTTCCAGGAGGGCGCGGGTCCGCTGTTCGACATCGGCCCGTACTACCTGACCACCCTGGTGCAGTTGTTCGGTCCGGTGAAGAGCGTGAGCGCGGTCGCCTCCAAGTCGAAGGCGAAGCGCGTCATCGGCTCTGGCCCGCGCGCGGGTGAGGAGTTCGAGGTCACCGTCCCGACCCACGTGAGCGCCCTGTACCAGTTCGAGAGCGGGCAGACGGCGCAGGCCATCTTCAGCTTCGACTCGAAGCTCGGCCGCACGCTGTTCGAGGTCGCCGGCGTCGACGGCACGGTCGTCGTCCCCGACCCGAACACCTTCGAGGGCGACCTGCTGGTGCACGGCGCCGACGGCGTGGAGACGCTCCCGTCGACGGGATCCACGACCACCCGCGGCACGGGCGTCGTCGAGCTGGCCCGCGCGATCCGCGCCGGCGTGCCGGAGCGGGCGTCGGGCGAGCAGGCGTTCCACGTGCTGGACGTGATGGTCGCGACGATCGAGTCCGCCGAGGCCGGTGCTCCTGTCGCTGTCGAGAGCACGGTCGAGGTCGCACCGGCACTGCCGGAGGACTGGGACCCGCGGGAGGCGACGCTCGCGTGACGGCCGACACGAGCGGGAACGACGGCCGCAGCGCCGACGGCGGACTCCGCCGCCGCGACGAGAGCCGGGCCGGGGAACGGCTGAGGGCCGGCATCGTCGGAGGCGGGTTCATGGCCGAGGTGCACTCGCGTGCGATCCGGGCCGCCAGGGCGGAGCCGGCGGGCATCGTCTCGTCATCGCCCGAGCGCGGAGCCGAGGCAGCCGAGCGGCTGGGCATCGGGCGCGCCTATGGCTCGCTGGAGGAGCTGCTCGCGGACGACGGCATCGACGTCGTCCACGTCACCACTCCGAACGCGCTGCACGCCGAGCAGACGCGGGCCGTGCTCGCCTCCGGCAAGCACGTGGTCTGCGAGAAGCCCCTGGCCACCACCGTCGCGGACGCCGAGGGAATGGTCGCGGCCGCGGCCGCGACCGGCCGCACGGCCACCGTCCCGTTTGTGTACCGCTACCACCCGCTCGTGCGGGAGGCGCGCTCGCGGTTCGCAACCGGCGCGGCCGGCAGCGTGCTCAGCATCAACGCGTCCTACCTGCAGGACTGGCTGCTCGCCTCCGCTGACGACAACTGGCGGGTGGATGCGGCGCAGGGCGGCCGCTCCCGGGCGTTCGCCGACATCGGCTCGCACCTGGTCGACCTCGTCGAGTTCGTCAGCGGGGACCGGGTGAGCCGGGTCGCGGCGACGACCAGGACCGTGTTCACCGAGCGCGCATCCCACTCGGGCATCACCACGGAGGACGCCGTCGCCGTGGTGATCGAGACGCGCTCCGGCGCGATCGGCACGCTGCTCGTCTCACAGGTGGCGCCCGGCCGCAAGAACCGGCTGTGGCTGGAGATCGCGGGCACCGCGGAGAGCGTCGCGTTCGACCAGGAGCAGCCGGAGACCCTGTGGATCGGCCGCCGCGCGGGCACCACGATCGTGCCGCGGGACGCCGACCAGCTGAGCGAGGACGCCGCACGCCTGTGCGTCGTCCCGTCCGGCCATCCACAGGGCTACCAGGAGGCCTTCACCGCGTTCGTCGCGGACACGTATGCTGCGGTCGCGGGGGAGACCCCGGAGGGACTGCCGCGCTTCGCGGACGGACTGCGCGCCGTCCGCGTCACCGACGCCGTGCTCGACTCCGCGGAGTCGGGCACCTGGATCGAGATGGGAACGCACGATGACTGACCAGCTTCATCAGGGTGAGCAGGCCGCCGCCGAGTCCGGGAGCACGCACCCGGTCACGCTCTTCACGGGGCAGTGGGCAGACCTCACGCTCGAGGAGGTCGCCCGGTACGCGAGCGAGTGGGGCTACGACGGCCTCGAGATCGCGTGCTCGGGCGAGCACCTGGACGTGTGGCGTGCCGCGGAGGACGACGCGTACCTGCAGGGGCGCCTCGACATCCTCGACCGGTACGGCCTGAAGGTCTGGGCAATCTCCAACCACCTCAAGGGGCAGGCCGTCTGCGACGACCCGATCGACTTCCGCCACCAGGCCATCGTGGGCTCGAAGGTGTGGGGCGACGGCGACCCGGAGGGCGTGCGACAGCGCGCGGCCGAGGAGCTGAAGCTCACGGCGAAGGTGGCCCGCAAGCTCGGCGTTGACACGGTGGTCGGCTTCACGGGGTCGAGCATCTGGCCGTACGTGGCGCAGTTCCCGCCGGTGCCCGCCTCGGTGATGGATGCCGGCTACCAGGACTTCGCCGACCGCTGGAACCCGATCCTCGACGTCTTCGACGGCGAGGGCGTGCGGTTCGCGCACGAGGTGCACCCGTCCGAGATCGCCTACGACTACTGGACGAGCGTGCGGACGCTGGACGCGATCGACCACCGCGAGGCCTTCGGCTTCAACTGGGACCCGTCGCACATGATGTGGCAGGACATCGACCCGGTCGGCTTCATCGTGGACTTCAAGGACCGCATCTACCACGTGGACTGCAAGGACACCCGCCTGCGGCCGCGCAATGGCCGCGCCGGTGTGCTCGGATCCCACCTGCCATGGGGCGACCCGCGGCGCGGCTGGGACTTCGTCTCCACCGGCCACGGCGACGTGCCGTGGGAGGACGCCTTCCGCGCGCTGACGTCCATCGGCTACACCGGCCCGATCTCGATCGAGTGGGAGGACGCGGGGATGGACCGGCTGCACGGGGCGAAGGAGGCCGTCGGCTACATCCGGTCGCTGCTCTGGAAGCAGCCGACCGCGTCCTTCGACGCCGCGTTCAGCAACCAGGACTGACGCCTCTCGGGGCCAGGGTGCCCGCCGGGGTCGGCTCCGTGTCCGAGCCTCTCGTTAGGCTCGGACGGTGGAGATCATCCGGGGTGAGGACTGGTACGGGCGCGACCTCGACGGCGCCGAGTTCGACGGCGTGGAGTTCATCGACGTCGACATGACCGAGCTGCGCGCGACCGGCGCGGCGTTCACGGGCTGCACGTTCCGCACGGTGCGCTTCAACGTGGCGGAGTTCACGGATGCGGCGTTCTCGAACTGCACGTTCCAGGGCTGCAACTTCTTCGACGCCACGTTCGTGCGCTGCAAGCTCACCGGGAGCAGCTTCACCGGCTGCGACTTCGCGCTGCTGAAGGTGGAGGGCGGCAACTGGTCGTTCGTCGACCTGTCCGGCGCTGAACTTCGCGGCGCCGGTTTCACCGGCGTGCGGCTGCGGGAGGCGGACCTGACCAGGGCGCGGTGCGCCGAGGCGGTGTTCGCGGGATGCGACCTCTCGGCGGCGGCCCTCGCCGGTGCCGACTTCAGCGCGGCCGACCTGACCGGCAGCGACCTCACCGGCGTCGACCCCGAGGGCGTGCTCCTGCGCGGTGCGACGATCGACGTGCGCCAGGCGGTCACGCTCGCCGAGGCGTCCGGCATGATCGTGGTGCCGACCCCCGCCTGAGCCGCGCGGCCCGTCCGCCGCCGGGCGCGCGCCGAGTCGCAGGTTGTTGTCGCCTCTCGGGCGGGAAAGCGACGTTTTCCTGCCCCTCGACGGTCCAGCCCTGTGGCCGGACGCAGCGACGCCCGCTCCCGGTGTCGCGGGAGCGGGCGTCGGGTCAGCCGGGCCGGGGCTAGGCCACGTCCTTCACCTGGCCGTGCTTGATGTGCAGGCGGCGCTGGGCGCGCTTCGCCACGGCGGTGTCGTGCGTGACGATGACGAGGGTGAGCCCACGGTCACGCCAGAGACCCTCGAGCAGGTCCATGATCTCGTCGCGGGTCTCCTCGTCCAGGTTGCCGGTCGGCTCGTCCGCGAGCAGCACGTCCGGGTTCTTCACGAGCGCCCGAGCGATCGCGACGCGCTGCTGCTGACCGCCGGAGAGCTCGGAGGGCAGGTGGCTGCCGCGGTCGGCGAGGCCCACCGAGGCGAGGGCCTCGGCCGCCCGCCGCTTGCGCTCCTCGCTACCGATCCTCAGCGGCGCGAGCGCGGTCTCCACGTTCTCCTGGGCGGTGAGCGTCGGGATGAGGTTGAACCCCTGGAAGACGAACCCGATCTCGTTGGCGCGGATGCCGGTGAGCCTGCCGTCCCCGAGCTTCGACAGGCTCGCCTCTCCGAGCTCGACCGATCCGGAGGTCGGTCGGTCGAGGGCGCCGAGCATCTGCAGCAGCGTGGACTTGCCGCCGCCCGTCGGACCCTGGATGGCCACGAGCTGGCCGTCCGGGATCTCGAGGGTGACGTCGTTCAGGGCGAGCACCTCGCGCTTGGACTGGGTGTACTTCTTGGTGACGTTCGTGAGCGTGTACACGATGACTCCTTCTTCTCGTGCCGGCCTGGTCAGGCGACCGAGCGCAGGGCGGCGGCGGGGCGGAGGCGGGAGGCGCGCCAGCCGCCGATGGCACCGGCGAGCAGGCCGCCGATCACGGCGAGGGCCACGGCGCCGACGATGATCCAGACGGTCACCGGGGCGTGCAGGGCGATGTCCGCGGATGTGGATGCGGCCCGCCGGGCGCCGGCGAAGGCGCCGCCGCCACCACCGAAGCCGCCCGCGGCCCCGAAACCGCCCTCGCCGCCTCCGGACGTTCCGGTGCCGGCACCGCCCGCGCCCGCTCCGGTCCGCTGACCGGCAGCCTCGGCGAAGCCGGAGCCGATGCTGCCGGTCAGGGTGGGGGAGATCACGTTCACGATCAGGACGCCGACGAGACCGACCGCGACGCCGATGACGCCGCCGATGAGCCCCTGCACGACCGACTCGCCGGCGACCTGACCGACGATGCGGCGGTTGGACCAGCCGATCGCCTTGAGCGTGCCGAACTCGCGGGTGCGCCGGGCGACGCCCGAGATGGTGAACAGGATCGCGATCAGGAACGCCGCGGCGAGCACGATGACCGACAGCCAGGTGCCGAGGTTGGCGATGAGCTGTCCCGCGCTGCCGAGCGAGCCCGAGACGCTGGAGGCGAGGTCGGCCTGGGTGCTGACCGTCGCGCCGGAGATCGACTTCGTGAGGTCCGTCTTGATCTGGTCGATGTCGCTGGCGGATGCGGCGGTGACGTAGACGGCGGAGACCTTGCCGGTCTGGCCGGAGAGCTTCTGCGCCACATCCAGCGGGATGTAGGCGTTCGACGCGGTGGTCGAGTCCGCTCCGGTGGCGGTGACGACGCCGACGACGGTGAAGTTCGTGCCGCCGATCGTGATTGTGTCGCCGACCGCTTTGCCGGCGGTCTTGGCGTAGGCCGCGTCGAGCACGACGATGTCCTTGCCCGCGTCGGCGGAGGTGAAGGTCCGCCCGCTGGAGAGGGTGACGGAGGAGAGCGGTCCGACCGACTTGCCCGCGGGGTCGAGCCCCATCACGGAGAACGAGTCGACGGTGAACGAGCTGCCGCCCGCGCCGTCCGCTCCGCCGGTGGGCGGGGCGGTGGGCTGCGCGGCCGTGCCGCCGGCCTCCCGCTGCTCGCGCATCTGCTGGAAGTTCGGCAGCGTGCCGCTGAAACTGGTGTTGGTGAGGGAGAGGACGGCCGCGGCGGCGGAGACGTTCTGCACCTTCTCGGCGGTGGTCAGGGTGCTCGCATCCATGACGGTCGCGCCGCGAGTGGGCTCCAGCCGAGAGGTGTTGACGCTCCGGCCGGTGCCGGTGTCCTTCCCGGCGTTCGCGCCGAAGTCGAACCGCGGACCGCCGCCCTCGCCCTGCTGGGCGGTGGCGTTCTGGGCCGTCGCCGGCTGGGTGATGGTGATGTCGGTCCCGACTCCGTAGACGGACTGCAGGACACTCGCCTGCGCCTCCTTGACACCGGCGGAGACCGCGTTGACGATGATGACGAGCGCGATCGCGAGGGCCATGCCGATCGCGATGATGACCGTCTGCTTGCGGCGATTGAGCAACTCGCGCCGCAGATATGTCCCGAACATTGGCTTCCATATCTCTGGGGATTCGACGAATGGGTCGACTGGACGCTAAGTCCGCCCCTTTTCCGGGTTCTATGGCGAAGCTATGGTTTTGCCGAGTGCGAGGAGGGATCGTGTATCAGCGCCCAGTGGTCCGGGAGCGGACGTTCGTGGACGGCGGCGGCAGGCCCATCCCGTACGGGCATCGGTGGGAGGGCTCTCCGCCCGATGAGGCGTATTCGCGCACGAGCAACACGGAGCGGTACCGGCCGCTGCACGACGTGGCCCGCGCCCTCGTGGACTGGCTCGCCGCCACGTACACCGTCACGGTCGAGGAGCTCCCGCCGGACGGGGGGACAGCGGGCACGACCGCCGAGCGCATCGTGCGGGTGACACCGATGGATCCGACGGCCGCGCCGCTCACGTTCGAGTTCACCGACTTCCCGGGCGTGATCGTGGGCGCTGGCGCGCTCGCGGCGCACGTCGCCCCGCACTGCGGCTGCGACGCGTGCGACGAGGACGTCCTCGCCGCGGTCGAAGAGCTGGAGCAGTTCGTGTTCGCCGTGGTCGGCGGGCGGCTCCTCAGCGCGGCACAGCTCGCCGAGGCACGCGCACGCATCCCGGAGGGTGGACGCTGGTCGGCATGGACCTGAGGGTGTCTCGCCTCACAGACTGTCCATAGGTTTCGCAAAGTCGCCGTCAAGGGCGCTCCAGATAATGGGAAAGGTGACCATGAACGCTCGAGCCGCCTCCACCCCGTCCAGCCAGCCGCGCTCACTTCTGCGCCGAGCGGACGGCAGCAGCATCCGCGTGCTCGTCGTCGACGACGAGGCGACGCTCACCGACCTCCTGGCGATGGCCCTCCACTACGAGGACTGGGAAGTGAAGACCGCGTCGACGGGGCAGCAGGCTCTGCAGCTCTCGCGCGAGTTCAAGCCGGACGTGGTCGTGCTCGACATCATGCTGCCGGACATCGACGGCCTCCAGGTGCTCTCCCGGATGCGCGCCGACGGCAACGAGGCGCCCGTGCTGTTCCTCACCGCGAAGGACTCGCTCGACGACCGCATCGCCGGCCTCACCGCGGGCGGCGACGACTACGTCACGAAGCCGTTCAGCCTGGAGGAACTGGTCGCGCGCCTGCGCGGGCTGCTGCGCCGGTCCCGCGCCGCGGTCGCCGACCAGGACGACCCGGTGCTCATCGTGGGCGACCTGGTCCTCGACGAGGACAGCTACGAGGTGCACCGCGACGGCGAGCCCATCCAGCTGACCGCGACCGAGTTCGAGCTGCTGCGCTTCCTGATGCGCAACCCGCGCCGCGTGCTCAGCAAGGCGCAGATCCTCGACCGGGTGTGGAGCTACGACTTCGGCGGCTCCTCCAGTGTCGTCGAGCTCTACATCTCCTACCTGCGCAAGAAGATCGACGCCGGGCGCGCCCCCATGATCCACACGGTCCGCGGCGCCGGCTACATGGTGAAGGCGGCGCAATGACCGCAGCCCGCGAGGCGGGCGCCCCGACCTCCGGCCGCACCCGCGGCCGGTTCCCGCGTCCCCGGCCCTTCAAGACGTGGACGCTCCGTAGCCGCGTCGTCCTCGTCGTGGTCGCGATGCTCGCGGTGCTCGGCGCCGTGATCGGCACCGTCAGCGTCCTCGCGCTGCAGAACTACCTGATGACGCGGCTCGACCAGCAGCTGACCAGCGCGCTCGTCCGCGGTCAGCACACGGCGGACAACCTGTTCGGCACGTCGCCGACCGGCCCGGACGGCATCCGCATCGTCGCGGCGCCGGGACAGCCGACCGGCACGTTCGGCACCATCCGCAGTGGGGACTCGTTCCTCTTCCCCGTCATCCTCACCGACCGTCAGTCGGACAGCACGAACAACCAGCCCGCCGCTCCACGCGACGTCGGCGTCCTGCCGGCGGAGGCGCTGCGCGCCCTGCCCGCGGACGGCAACGCCCGCACGATCACGCTCGGCAACCTCGGCGACTACCGCGTCGCGGCCTACCCGCTGCAGAACGGGGACAGCGTCATCATCGGGCTGCCGCTCAGCGACGTGCAGGCCACCGTTGGACAGCTCACCCTGGTCATCGTGCTCGTCACGCTCGCAGGCCTTGTCTTCGCCTTCCTGATCGCGAACGTCGTCGTCCGGCTGGCGATGCGTCCACTGGAGCGGGTCGCGGGGACCGCCGAGCAGGTGGCGAACATGCCGCTCGACCGCGGCGACGTCGCCCTGTCGGTGCGCGTTCCCGAGGAGGACACCGACCCGCACACCGAGGTCGGCACGGTGGGGGCCGCCCTGAACAGGATGCTCGGTCACGTCGCGTCCGCCCTCACCGCGCGGCAGGCGAGCGAGCAGAAGGTCCGCCAGTTCGTGGCGGACGCGAGCCACGAGCTGCGCACGCCCCTCGCGTCCATCCGGGGCTACGCCGAGCTGACCCGGCGCTCGCCGCACGAGCTGCCGAACGACGTCACCCGCTCCCTCGGCCGCATCGAGTCGGAGGCGACGAGGATGACCTCGCTCGTCGAGGACCTGCTGCTGCTGGCCCGGCTCGACGAGGGCCGCGAGCTCGATCACGACCCGGTGGACCTCTCGCTGCTGCTCATCGACGCCGTGAGCGATGCGCACGCGGCCGGCCCGGGGCACACCTGGCGCATCCAGCTGCCGGAGGAGCCGGTGGAGGTGCCGGGCGACGCGCCGCGCCTGCACCAGGTGATGATGAACCTGCTGGCGAACGCGCGCGTCCACACGCCGGACGGGACCACGGTGACCGCGGCGCTCGCCGTCGACGCGGATGCCGGGCAGGCGGTGATCACGGTCGCGGACGACGGGCCGGGCATCCCCGAGGGGCTGGAGTCGACGCTGTTCGAGCGCTTCGCCCGTGGCGACAGCTCGCGCAACCGGGCGACCGGTTCGACGGGCCTCGGGCTCGCCATCGTGCAGGCGGTGGTGGAGGCGCATCGCGGCACGGTCGAGGTGCGGAGCGTGGCGGGGGACACCGTGTTCACCGTGCGGCTGCCGCTCGCACTCCCGGAGACCGCTGCCGCAGGGGAACGGCCGGCGGAGGTGGCGTCCGCCCCGGCCGAGCCGGAGAGCCCCGGCGAATGAGCGACGTGCTCGTCCCGGCCGTCGCGTATGGGCATCCAGCGGCTCCCCCGCTCGTGTACCTGCGCGGGCTGCCGTCGGAACCGGGACGGGCGCGCGGGCTGGACGCCCTCACCGAGCGGATCATCGTGCGGGGCCCCGCCCGCAGCCGCCGCGTGCACGCCATCGGCCGCCCTGTCCGCATCCGGCCGGGAACGAGCATGGCCGGCATCGCGGACGTCTACGCCGACCTGATCCGCCGCCGCTTCGACGGTCCCGCCGCGCTGATGGGCGTCTCCACCGGCGCGAGCATCGCCCTCCAGCTGGCGACCGATCACCCGGAGCTCGTCAGCTCGCTCGTCGTCGCCGCCGGCGCCGCGACGCTGGGCGCGGAGGGCAGGGCCGTCCAGCGCCGCTACTCCGACCTCCTCGCGGACGGGCACAAGGAGGCGACCGAGCAGCTGGCCGTCGCGACGATGGACGCGCCGTTGCTCGCCCCCGCGGTCCGGGTCGCCTCCCGTGTGGTTCCGGCGCCCGCCGACCGCGCGGGCCTCCGCGCTCTCGTGGAGGCGGAGGACGGCTACGACGTGCGCGAGAGTCTCGGCCGTGTGCGCGTCCCGGTGCTCGTCGTCTCCGGCGGCCGCGACCGCTTCTACCCGCCCGCGGTCGCCGCCGACACCGTGCGGCGGCTCCCGGACGCGACGCACATCGTCTACCCGAACCGCTCGCACGCCGGAACCCCGCTGCACCCGCGATTCGCGGGTGACGTCGGAGCGTTCCTGCGCCGTCAGCCCTGAGCCGCGAACGGCCCGCCTTGCCCGAACACCAGCCGCGCGAACCGCTCCGCCATCAGGGCCTGCACGTCGTCGCCGGGATGCAGGTTGTCCGGCAGCGGCGACGTGGTGGCGTCGGCCGGCCCGTACAGGGCGTGGCCGTCGAGGTAGTGGATGGCTGGATCCTCGGCCGAGCGCAGGTGCACGATGCGGCTCAGCTCGTCGCGGATGACGCCCAGGCTGAGCTTGCCCTCGGCCAGCTCCTCCGCGCGTCCGCGCGTGATGTTCCAGAGCTCCGGGCGCGACGGGTCCTGCATCGTCGGACCGGGCAGCTCCTCCACCGGCGCGCAGAAGATCGGCGAGACGACGAGCAGCGGAACGTCCGGGTGGCCGTCGCGGAGGGTGTCCAGGAAGCCGTGCACGGCGGAGCGGAAGATGCGCGCCCGCATCAGGTCGCCGTTGACCACGTTGATGCCGACCTTGACGCTGATGAGATCCGCCGGGGTGTCCCGCATGGTGCGCGCGGTCAGCTGGTCAAGCAGCGCGTTGCCCGAGAACGCCGCGCTCGTGAGTTCGACGCCGGTCGAGCGCGCGACGGCCACCGGCCAGGTCGCGCCGATCCGCGTCGCGATGTAGCCGTGACTGATCGAGCTGCCGTGGTGCAGCCATCGCCGCCCGACCGGAGGGGCGGGCGGCGAGACCGGTGCGTCGGCGCGCAGGGCGATCAGCTCCACCTCGTCGGTGTATGGCAGCCACAGCTCGACGTCCTTCACCCCGCCGCGGAGCCCGTCGAAACGCAGAACGTCGTCGTCGCCCGGAACGCGGTACGCCGACGGCCGCTCGAAGCTGAAGACGAAGCGGGAGCCGGCGACGGAGGCCCGGGTCTGCTCCAGCCGGCCGTCGACCACAAGCTCGTACCCGCTCGCTGGGAGCGGGACCCGCTCGTCCTCGACCATCTTGGTCCCGTTGACGGTCAGCTCGATCGCCGTCGCCGCGGTGCGAAAGGCCAGCCGGACGCCGGCGCACTGCGAGACGGAGGCGAGCATGAAGTCGTCCGGGATGCGCGACCACTGGTCGGCGCGCACCCGCCGCGGCAGCAGCCCGCGCTCGCCGCGTTCGACCCCGACGGCACCGCGGATCGCGACGGGCCCGCCGCGGGACGGGTCGAGTTCGACGTCGATCATGCCCGCGCCCGGACGGTGTGCTCCGTCCCGCCGACGCGAAGGCCGGCGAGCACGGCGTCGGGATCGAGCCGGTGGACGCAGCCGTCGACCTGAAGGCCGCCGCCGACCGCCGCGCGCGCCCCGAAGACCGACTCGATCACGAGCGCCACCCAGGCCCCGGCGGACGAGCACGCCCAGTCGTTGATGTAGGGCAGCTGCGGCGGCGCCTTCCGCGCGCCGCCTCCGATGCCCGGCAGCGCCTCCTCGACGAAGTGAGCTTGGCCGGGAGGGCCCTGGTTCGCGGTGCGGGCGAGGCCGCCGAGCCACGGCAGCGCGATGTCGGCGGCGCCGAGCTCGATCAGCGCCCGCGCGGCGTCCGCCGGCCACGCCGGGTACGCCCCGTTCCACTGGTGGTCGGGGCGGACGCTGAAGCTGGCGTCCGGGTCCCAGGGGGAGAGGGCGCGCATCCAGTTCTCGGTCTGCAGGTCGTGGCGGAAGAACGAGACCATCTCCTCGCGCACCCGCGGCTCCAGGTCGCTCGCGATGGTGGTGCCGACGATGTTGAAGTCGTAGCAGTGCTTGACCGGGATGCGGCCGCCGTCGGGCTGGCCGGCGGCGAAGTGCCCGGCGCCGTCGATGTAGAGGGAGCGGACGTGCGGGAGGAGCGCGTCGGCCGACCGGCGCAGCTCCTCGGCCGGACCGGTGCGGCCGCGCAGCTCGAGCAGGTCGGCCGCGGTCCGCAGGTTCCAGACGTTCGCGGCGTTCAGGCTGGCGACCTCGTGCGTGTACGAGCTGACGCACTCCAGGAGGTTGTCGATCTCGCCGTAGTCGGCCAGCTCGCCGGCGACGCGGAGCCCCCGCCACGCCTCCGCCCACTCCACGACGTGATCGAGCACGCCGCGACCGGCCACCTCGACGTCGAGGAACGCCGTGTCGCCGGAGTAGCGGACGTAGTCGGCGACCATCCTCGTCATCGCGTAGTCGTTCACCGAGTACCAGCGGCCGACCGGTGCGCCGGTGAGCGCGGAGGTGCCGAAGTGGGTGTGGATGTCGCTCTCGATCCAGTGCAGCAGCTGGCCGCGCATCTCGGCGGGGTCGAGCAGGGCGTGCACGACCGAACTCAGCGAGTAGTCCCAGATGAACGTGGTGGTCGCCCAGTAGTTCGGCATCAGGGTGTCGTAGCTGCGGCCGAGCACCGAGCCCGGGTAGTCGCGGCGGAACCAGATCACGCCGAGGGCGCCCCACCAGTAGAGGCGCCGGAGCTCGTCGGAGGTCGTCTCCAGCACGGGCAGGTGGCCGGAGAACTCGGCGTTGCCCGGCGTGAACGCGGCCGCGAGCCGGCTGTTCCAGAACTCTTCGGCGGCGTCGACGGCCGCCGGCACGTCGTCGGCCACGCGCTCGAACGCGGCCTCGGCGTCCGCGGCGCGCTCGGCGACGGCGTGCACGTAGCCGACGCGGCCGGTCGCCCCCGGCGCGAGCTCGAGCACCACCTCCACCTCGCCGCCGCGTCCTGCGCCGCCGATGCCGACCTCGAACCCGTCGACGGGCGACGGCGGCACGGCGCTGATCCGCGCCGCCCCCGGCGCGTCGACGCCCTGGACGCTGACCGCGGTGCGCCCGGCGTCGGTGAACGAGAGCCGCCCCGCCGGGTCGAGCACCGTCGCGGTGTTGTGCAGGTTCGGGGACTCCGCGTCCCCCCACGACCCTTCGGCACGCGTGACCCGCGCCGCGAGCGCCAGGCCGATCCTGGTGCTGCGCGGGGCGACCGAGGTGTTGCGCACCCGGATGTCGACGGCGACCGCCGGCTCGCCGGGAACGCAGACGGTCACCGTCTCCAGCTCCAGCCCGTCGAGCACGGCCGTGCGCACGACCCGGTCGGGACGCCAGGCGTGCGTGATCGGCACGCCGTACGACTCGAACACGCGGCCGTCCACGAAGAGCGCCGCCGTCTTCGCGAGACCCTGCGACACCGGCGGGAAGGTGACGGACGAGAGCCCGACGAGGTCGTGTCCGACCGTCACCGTCCCGATCGCGTTGGTCAGGCCGGAGGGTGCGATGAGGTCGTCGTAGTGGTGGCTGACCGGGTCGGCGGCGAGGTCGGCGACGGTCGGGATGGTGCGGGGCATCGGCGCTCCAGGGGTCGTGGCGGCGGGCCCGGTCAGTACTGACCGAGCGCCAGGCCGCGGGAGAAGAACTTCTGAGTGAACAGGAACAGCACCACGGTCGGCAGGGACACCAGGATGCCCGCCGCCAGCACCGTGGAGAGCTGCGCGCCGCCGTAGGTGCTCTGCATCCCGCTCAGGGTGGTGACGATGGGCCGCACGTTGTCGGACTGGGCGAGCGTCAGACCCAGCAGCAGGTCGTTCCAGATGAACGTGGCCTGCAGGATGAAGACCGCCACCAGGGCGCTCGATGCCATCGGCAGGTAGATCCGCGTGAAGATCCGCCAGGTGGATGCGCCGTCGACCACGGCCGCCTCGAACACGTTGTGCGCGATCCCCGTGAAGAAGTTGCGCATCACGAACGCACTGAACGGGATGGAGATCACGGTGTAGACGATGATCATGCCGACCTGGGTGTCGAACAGCCCGACGCGCGAGTAGCCGTCGAACAGCGGCAGCAGGATCATCTGCAGCGGGAACACCGTCCCTCCGAAGATGAACGCGAACCAGAAGAACCCGCGCCTGAGCCCGAGCGCGACGATCGCGAACCCGGCTGCGGCGCCGACGATCACGGCGATGAGGGGCGAGACGACGGCGTAGATCACCGTGCTCGCGATGCTGTCGCCGAGGTTGCTGAGCTGCCAGGCCTCGGCCATGTTCGACAGCAGGTCCATCCCGGTGGGGATCCAGGACTGGTTGGAGTCGTAGGCCTGCGGCGACTTGCTGGCGTTGATGACGAGCAGGTAGACCGGCAGCAGCCAGATGATGCCGAAGACGACCAGGACGGTCGTCCTGACGATGCGGGATGCGGTGGACGCCATGGTTCTCCTAGAACTCGTTCTTCTTCGAGAGCTGCTGCCGCAGGTACAGGATGGACGCGAGCAGGGTCACCACGGTCAGGAACACCGCGATGGCGGAGCCGAGGCCGTACTGGCTGTCGACGAACGTGTCGTTGTACATGGTGAGGGCGAGCGTCTCGGACACCCGGCCGGGGCCGCCCTTGGTCATCCCGAGGACGATGTCGAAGGTCTTCAGGCTGGCCACGATCGAGAGGCCGATGACGACGGTGGTCAGCGGGCGCAGCATCGGCCAGAGGATGCTGCCGAACAGCCGGAAGCCGCGGGCGCCGTCCAGGCGTGCCGCCTCCAGGGGCTCCTTGGGGATGGACTGCAGGCCGATCGTGAACAGCAGCGCGTTGACGCCGACGCCCTGCCACGCCGCCGCGACGATCATCACGACGGTGTTGAGCGGCGCATCCAGCAGCCAGCGCGGCGTGTGGGCGACGCCGAAGAAGTGCAGGGCCTGGTCGAGGGCGCCGTTGCTCTGCAGCACGAACGACCAGATCAGGCCGACCCCGATGCCGGAGATCGCGTACGGGATCAGGAACGGCAGCCGCAGCCAGACGCCGCCCTTCAGGTTGAAGGTCAGCAGCGCGAGGCCGAGGCCGAGCCCGACGGGGATGATGAGGGTCCCGACCACCCAGAGCAGCGTGTTGAAGACGGAGTTGAGGAAGTCCGGGTCCTCGAACATCGTCTGGTAGTTCGAGAGGCCGGCCCAGGTGGGGTCGCCGAGGCCGTTGTAGTCGGTGAAGCTGAGGAAGACGGTCCAGAGCAGGGGCAGGTAGAGCAGGACGGACACCAGGAGCACGCCCGGGGCGATGAAGCCCCGGGCGGCCCAGCGGTACTGCGGTCGGGCGTCGCTCACTACTTCTTGCTCGCCCAGTACTTGTCGGCGGCGTCCTGGATCTTCTGCAGGAACGGCTTCGGGTCTCCCGGGTTGGCCGAGAACGCACCGAACTCCTCAAGCGCGACGTTGAGGATCGGCGTGGGAGCCGCCTCGAAGTAGCGCGTCACCAGCTGGTAGTCGCCGCCGGCGACGTCCTCGCCGAGCTTCTTGAGGCCCTCGTCCTTCACCTCGGCCTTCGGGTTGAACGGCACGTCGCCGCGCGCGTTGCTCCACGCCGTCTGGGCGCCCGGCGTCATCCACCACTTCGAGTAGGCGAGGCCGAGGTCCTTCTGCTTCGAGCTCTGCGCGACGCACATCGGTCCGGTCTCCACCGGCACCGGCGTCTTGCTGAGGCTCGGGTCGACCGCCGGGATGATGAAGTAGTCGTAGTCGGTGCCCGCCTTCATCCCCACGCCGTCGAGGGATGCCCCGAAGAACGTGCCGAAGTTGATCATCGCCATGTCGCCCTGCTTCAGCATCTGGGCGGGATCGGTCTTGCTTCCCGCGTCGCTGAACCAGCCCTTCTTCTCCTGGTCGAGCCAGGTGTTCATGATGTCGACGATGCGCGGGTCGGTGTACTTCACCGAGCCGTCGGAGAGCCCGTTGTAGAGCTTCGGGTCGGTGCCGGCCACGAGGGTCTCGAACCAGGGGAAGGTGAACAGGGTGCTGGTCTGGTAGAACGGCGTCACCCCGTTCTGCTTGAGCTTCGCGGCGTCGTCCATCAGCTCCTGCCAGGAGGTGGGCTTCTGGATGTCGTACTTGTCGAAGATCTTCTTGTTGTAGTACATGACCCAGTAGGCGATGTTCATGGGGACGCAGTACTGCTTCCCGTCGAACGTGTAGTACTTCTCCAGGTCCTTGCTCACCGACCCGTCGGCGATCGCGCCCTTCCAGATGGAGGAGGTGTCGGCCACCAGCTTCTGGTCGACGAGCTGCGTGAGCTGGTCGCCGGTCGCCCAGGTGAACAGGCCGGGGCTCTGCTGTGTGCGGAAGGACTGCTTGACGAACGCCTGGTACTGGTTCTCGTCCGAGTACCCGGTGGTGCTGAGCGAGATCTTGACGTCCTTCTGCGACGTCGGGTTCAGCGACTGGAACTGGGGTTTCCAGGCGGCCTTGTCCGTGTAGAACTTGAGCGTGCCCGTCGTGCCGCCGCTGGAGCCGTTGCCGGAGCATCCGGCCAGCAGCAGTCCCGCCGCCAGCGCGGAGGCCGCGAGCGCCAGGGTGCGTTTCTTGAACATGTGAACTCCCTTGTTCGGGTCCGGCGATGGGCCGGGTACTGTGGTCCCTCGCTGCCCGGGATGCGTTGGTATCGTTACCAAACCGCCTGGGGAAAAACTACCAGGCGTGTCCGGGCGCTGCAAGGAGCAGGGGTGGCTGGTGCGTATTCAGTTGTCGGTGGTGACGGTGCCGCGCACGGAGGCCTTCACGGTGGCGAAGGTCGTGCTCGTGGAGCCCGCCGCACGGCGGACGATGAAGGGGCCGACCGCGGCCGGAACGATGAACGTCTCGGCGTAGTGGACCCGGTACGGGGGGAAGGCGCCGGAGGGGCTGACCACGTCGACGGCGTCGCCCTCGACCAGGTTCAGCACGTTCACGGTGCCCTCGGTGTCGTGGTGCGCCTCCTCGGAGAACCAGTGCCTGCGCACCTCCAGGAACTCGAGCGCGTGCAGCCCCGTCCGCTCCTCGCGCACGCCGCCCTCGTCCGAGATCAGCTCGACCTGGTCGAGGAGGTTCTCGCGCACCCAGTCGGTGTCGCGGTCCCACTGGATGTTGTTGCGGCCGTGCTCCAGGTGGACAGGGCGGGGGATGCCGTCCAGGCCGACGCGTCCCCAGTCCCAGAGCTTGAAGGTGAAGATGAACGGCGTCGCGGAGATCTCGAGCACCATCGAGTCCGCTCCGGACGCGTGCACGGTGCCGGCGGGGATCGAGAAGTGATCGTGCTTGCGCGCAGGGAACCGGTTCACGTACTTCTCGGCGTCGAACGGCGTCTCCGGGTCGGCTGCCGCCTCCAGCGCGCCCAGCATCTCGGCGGGATCGACGCCCTCCTTGGTGCCGAGGTAGACGACCGCGTCGTCCGTCGCGTCGAGCAGGTAGTAGCTCTCGTCCTGCGTGTAGTGCATCCCGAAGGTGTCGAGGATGTAGTCGGTCAGCGGGTGCACCTGCAGCGAGAGGTTGCCGCCCTCCATCGTGTCCAGGAAGTCGAAGCGGATGGGGAACTCCGCGCCGAAGCGCGCGAACGTCTTCGCTCCGAGCAGCTCGCGCGGCCGGGTGAGCACCAGGTCCATCGCGGGGATCTCGACGACGCGGCCGTCCGCCTCCAGCAGCAGGGAGTTCTCCTCCGGCACGCAGTCGAAGCACCACGCGTAGTTGTCCACGGACGGATCGAGGTCCAGCTTCTCCTTCATCCACTGGCCGCCCCACACGCCGGGGTCGAAGAACGGGACGACCCGGAACGGCGTCGTCACCGCTGCGGCGAGGGCGCCGCGGAACGCGTCGCCGGTGATCAGCCCCGCCCCGGCGATGCTGGTGTTGGTGTCGAGCACGAAGTCGACCCGGTCGAACAGCCCGCGCTTGTGCCGGTCGGCGGTGCGCCACTCCACGAAGAAGCCGCGCTTGTACTTGCGCAGGTTGTCCTCGCCGGCGTTCGCGGTGTGCCAGTTGGTGGCGCCTGCGCGCTGGCGGCGCTGGATCTCCCAGCGGGCGAGGTCGGCGAGGACGAGCGTCGCGTGCGGCACGGGGACGAGCGAGGCGCCCCAGCCGACCAGGACCGTCGGGCGGTGCGATGCGGCGACGGCCGCGCCGAGCGCATCGAGCTCCGCGCGGATGTAGAACTCGTCGAGCGTGAAGTGGCTCATCACCCCGAACACCCGGTCGTCGGTGAGGTTGCGGGCGATCATCGCCTCCAGCTGTTCGGCCGGCTTCGCCGCGTCCTCCATGTCGATCACCGTGTAGTCGGGCAGCGCCTCCCGCAGCTCGGCGACGAGTGCGGGCACGTCGACGCCGGGGTAGCAGTCCACCTCGATGATCGGCGCCCCGCCGGAGGCCTGGCGCGCGCTCTCGTCCAGCCGGGCCCACGCCTCCGCGCCGCTCCAGACGGAGCTGCCGGCCGGGAGCGGGATGGTCGGCTGTCGGTCGTAGCTGGATCGGGATGTCACGAGGGATCCTTTCTGGGTCGGCGGGACGCCGCGGAGAGTCCGAGGAGCACCGAGTGCTCCGGCTCCGGTGGGGTGACGATGGGCGGTCGGTGGGAGGAGGACCAGAGGTGGGCGTGCACCAGCGCCTCGAGGCGGGGGAGGAGCACGTCGGCGGCGCGCATCGCGCCCCCGGAGACGACGACGACGTCCGGGTCGTATGCGTGGCACATCCCGACGATGGTCGCGGCCCAGGCGCCGACGAAGCGCTCGAACTCGGCGCCGACCGCGGGGTCGTCGCGGCGCTCGACGAGTTCGCGCAGGCCCGGAGCATCGCCGTCGGCCCGGCGCAGCGCGTCGCCGAGCACGGCGTCGGCGGCGGCATCGCGCTGGAGCGCCCAGGTGCTCGCGACCGCCTCCGCGCAGCCGATGTTGCCGCAGGTGCAGGGCGGCCCGTCGAGCTCGACGGTGATGTGGCCGCCGAGGATGCCGGCGTGGTCGTGGCGGCCGCGCAGCAGTTCGCCGTCGATCATGGCGGCCGTGCCGATGCCGGTGCCCAGTGTCACCAGGACGGCGTCGCGGGCACCGGCGGCGCAGCCGTGCACGACCTCGCCGAGAAGAGCGGCGCGGGCGTCGTTCTCGACGACCGCGGGAAGGGAGAAGGCGGTCTGCGACCAGGCGTCGAGGTCCATCCCGCGCGCCCAGCCGTACTTGCCGTGGGCCGCGACGAGCGAGGCCGAGGCGCGGTCGACGACGCCGGGGACGGCGATCGCGACGGCGTCGAACGGGATGCCGAGGCCGGTCGCGGTGTCCCGCACCGCGCCGAGGTCGGCGGCGGAGCCGGTGTTGGGGAGGGCGCCCGAGGCGAGGACCGCCGCGCCGTCGAGGACTCCGAGCTTGATCTCGGTGCCGCCGAGGTCGATGCACAGCGTGCTCATCCCGGGCTCCTTCCCGTGTTGGTATCGTTACCATCGCACACGCGGCCGCGCAGCGTCAACTCCGCGTCGCGCGGCTCAGTCGCGGGCGACGCGCAGTGGTGTCGGCATCTCGACGGAGCGCGGCGCGCCATCCGGCCGCTCCAGCAGGCGATCGAAGAGCAGGCGGGCGGCCTGCCGGCCGAGCTCGCGCGGGTCGTGCATGACCACGGTCACCGGCATCGGCATGAGCTCGGCGAGCTCGAAGTCGTCGAAGCTCACGATGGCGGGCAGCGTCGATCGGCCCTCGCCGGTCATCCGGCCGGCGAGCGCGCGGATGGCGCCGATGGTGTTCCGGTTGTTGGCGGAGAACACCGCCGTGGGCGGGCTGTCGGCGCCGAGCAGCTCGATCATCGCGGCCGAGGCGGTGTCGACGTCCTGCTGGCCGCGGCGGACGATGCCGAGGTCGACCGGGATGCCGGCCTCCTCGAGCGCCTGGCAGTAGCCCTCGAAGCGGCGCTTGCCGGTGAAGACGCTGGTCACGTTGCCGAGGTACGCGATCCTGGTGTGGCCCGCCTGGATGAGGGCGGCCGTGCCGCGCCGGGCGCCACCGACGTCGTCGAGCACCACGGAGTCGGCCGGGACGCCGTCGACGGTCCTGGACGCCAGCACCAGCGGCGTCTCCCGGAGCGCATCCGGCTGCAGGTGCGCGGCGTCCTCACCTGAGGGCACCACGATCAGGCCCTCGACCTGCCTGCCGATGAAGTCGGTGATCACGAGGCGTTCGCGGGCGATGTCCTCGCCGGTGTTGCCGAGCAGGATGCGCCGGCCGTACTGCGCGGCGACCTCCTCGACGCCGAGCGCGAAGTTGCCGTAGTACGGGTTGCCGAGGTTCGTGATGGCGACGCCGATCAGGCCGCTCGTGTGTCCAGGGCGCAGGCTCCTGGCGTTCTCGTTCCGGTGGTAGCCGAGTGCAGCGACGGCCTCGAGCACGCGGTCCTGCATGTCGGGCCGCACGTTCTTGCCGCCCGCAAGGGTGCGCGAGACGGTCATCGGGCTCACGCCGGCGCGCAGGGCGACCTCGCGGATGGTCGGCTGCTTGGCCGGCCCCTCGGGCAGCGTCTCGGTCATCTCGCTCCTTCGGCGGGCCGTTTCGCAACCCAACCTATCCAAGCTCTCCCGTCCCGCGCCCCGCGGTGCTACGGTGTCGGGCATTGGTAACGATATCAAGACGATATCAGGACAGCGCCGTCGCCCTCCAGCGCGGCCGACCGAACGGAGTGTCATGCCTCGCCATCCCCGTCGCACCCACCGGAGTGTGCGCACCTCGACCCTGGTCGCCGCTGTCGCGGCCGGGACGGTCGCCGTCGGCCTGCTCGCGGCCCCCGCCGGAGCGGCCCCCGTCGCCGCGGCCCCATCCTCCGCGGCCCCCACTCCGGCGTCGGCCGGCGCGGGTCCCTCGACCCCATCCGCTCCGACCGGGGCCGACGTCGACCAGCGCCTCGCCGACCGGTTCGAGCACTACGGCGACACGGCGGGCAGGTGGACCGGCGCGGACTCCGCGTACAGCGTCCCGCTGCCCGGCGGCGGCGTCGCCTGGCTCTACTCGGACACGTTCCTCGGCACCGTGAATCCCGACCACTCCCGCCCTGCCGACTCCCCGTTCGTGCACAACTCGATCGTCGTCGACCGCGGCGGCCGGCTGACCACCTACACGGGCGGGACGGCGACCGCCCCGCAGTCGCTTGTCACGGTCGCTGGCGGCGACGAGCAGCAGGACTGGTACTGGTTCGGCGACGGCACGGTCGAGGGCTCGCACCTGAGGGTGATGCTGCTGCACTTCCGCAAGACCGGCACCGGCGTCTTCGACTTCGCCTACGTCGGCAGCGCCGTCGCCTCGTTCTCGCTGCCGACCATGCGGCTGGACGGCGTGGTCACACGGCCGGAGGGCACCGTGGAATGGGGGTCGGCCATCCTCGAGCAGGGCCCGTGGACCTACGTCTACGGCGTCGAGGACCTGCAGTCGACCAAGTACATGCACGTCGCCCGGGTCCGCACGAACGGCCTGACACGGGCGCCGTGGCAGTTCTGGAGCGGCTCGGGATGGTCCGCGGACGAGTCCGCGTCGGCCCGCGTGATGGGCGGCGTCGCCAACGAGTACAGCGTCACGCGCTTCCAGGGCGGCTTCGCGCTGGTGACCGGTGACTCCACCGAGATCCTGAGCCCGCACATCGTGCTCTACCGGTCGGCGTCGCCCACCGGACCGTTCACGCAGAAGACGCTCCTCTACACGACCCCCGAGACCGCGGGCAACGTGTTCACTTACAACGCGAAGGCGCACCCGGAGCTGTCGCGGTCGGGGTCGCTGCTCGTCACCTACAACGTGAACAGCTTCGATACCGCCGATGTCTACCGGGACGTCGACAACTACCGCCCGCGCTACATCGACGTGCGGTTCGGGTGACCGGGAGCGTCCGCTGACGGGATACCCGCGGCGCACGATTTGCGCGGCGCCGCGGGTATCCCGTACCCTTATCGAAGCCAAAGACCGCTGGTCGACATGTTCGCATGTCCGAAGTCCCATCCAGGTGGGGGCCCGCGCAGGTGTATGAAGCAAGTTTTCCCGCAGTTCTCTGCGTCGACAAGCTCCGTGCCCTGCGCCGGAGCTTTTTTCATTTCCCGCGGTCGAGGCGCACATCGCTCCCGCGGTGTGCGACGAAGAAGATTGAGGAGTAGGCCATGGCGAACAAGGAAGCCACGGTTGCCGAGCTGGAGAATCTGTTCGACAGCTCGACCGCCGTTCTGCTGACCGAGTACCGCGGTCTCACGGTGTCGCAGCTCAAGGAGCTGCGCTCATCCATCCGTGAGCACGCGACGTACGCCGTGGTGAAGAACACGCTGACCAAGATCGCGGCCAACAACAAGGGAATCTCGTCGTTCGACGAGGAGCTCGTTGGGCCGTCCGCGATCGCCTTCGTGCACGGTGACCCTGTCGCCGTCGCGAAGTCGCTGCGTGACTTCGCCAAGGCAAACCCTCTGCTGGTGGTCAAGGGCGGTTACTTCGACGGTAACGCCCTGACCGCAGAAGAGGTAGGCAAGCTCGCCGACCTCGAGTCCCGTGAGGTACTGCTGGCCAAGCTGGCCGGCGCCTTCAAGGCCTCGCTGTTCGGAGCCGCATATCTGTTCAACGCACCGCTGTCGCAGGCCGTTCGCACGGTCGACGCGCTGCGTGAGAAGCAGGAGTCCGCTGCCTGATCCGTCACGGATCCTGCCAGCGGTGAGTAACCACAGAAACTAAGGAGAGAACAATGGCAAAGCTGTCGACTGACGAGCTGCTTGACGCGTTCAAGGAGCTGACCCTCATCGAGCTCAGCGAGTTCGTGAAGAAGTTCGAGGAGACCTTCGAGGTCACCGCCGCCGCCCCCGTCGCCGTGGCCGCCCCGGCCGCCGGTGGCGCTGGTGCCGCTGCCGAAGAGGTCGAGGAGAAGGACTCGTTCGACGTCGTCCTCGAGGCCGCCGGTGACAAGAAGATCCAGGTCATCAAGGAGGTGCGCGCCCTCACCAGCCTCGGCCTCGGTGAGGCGAAGGCCCTCGTTGACGGCGCGCCGAGCACCGTGCTCGAGGGCGCCAACAAGGAGACCGCTGAGAAGGCGAAGGCCCAGCTCGAAGAGGCTGGCGCCACCATCACCCTCAAGTAGTAAGCGCCCCATCGGGGCTCTTCTACGACAGGCTGACAGGCTCGTCTTCGTGTCGTAAGACACGTGCGCGACGCGGACTCCTCGCAAGAGAGTGTCCGCGTTGTGGAGGGCGTCGCCCCCGCTACGGGGCGACGCCCTCCGTGCGTTTAAGACGTACGGGCGCGGATGCTCACCCATCCACCCGCGTCCGATCGCGCCTGCTCGCGTGCATCGGTGTGCAAGGACGCACAACCGTAAGGAAGAACCACGATGAACAGATGGCGGCGCTACGCCTCCACGCTGCGCGGACTCGGGTCCGCGCTCCTGCACGGGGACGACCGCGACAGCGGCGCCCACCCGCCGGATCTGTACCGCAGGACCCTGCTCTACGACAGGTACCTGCGGTAGACCCGACACCACGAAGCGCCCTCGGCCACGGCCGGGGGCGCTTCGCGCGTCCGCGTCCACTCTCTGCTCGTGCGATGAATTCCGGAGATTCGGGCCGCCTGCGGCGGGGAAACCGTTCGAACGGACATCCGCCCGGCGCGTCGTGCGAGAACTCCGTACGAACCGACGGCCATACACTGACCGGATGACCGCCGACCTCGACGCCACCCGCACGGCCTACGACCTCGTCGCCGCCGACTACGCCGACCTGCTGCGCGACGAGCTCGCGGAGAAGCCGTTGGAGCGGGCGATGCTCGCCGCGTTCGCCGAGCAGGTCGAGCGCTCGGGCGGCGGACCGGTCGCCGATCTCGGTTGCGGACCCGGCCGGATCGCCGCGCACCTGGCCGGGCTCGGGGTGGACGTGCGCGGGCTCGACCTCTCCGCCGGGATGGTGGACGTGGCGCGGGCGGAGCACCCGGGCATCCCGTTCGAGGTGGGCGCGATGGCGGAACTGCCGTACGCGGACGGGGCGCTCGCGGGAGCGCTCGCCTGGTACTCGATCATCCACACGCCGCAGGAGGGTCAACCGGCCCTGTTCGCCGAGTTCGCGCGGGTCGTGCGCCCGGGCGGCCGGCTGCTGCTGGCGTTCCAGGTGAGCGAGCGGGCGGACGAGGACGTCGTGCACCTCACTCGCGCGTACGGCCACGACATCGACCTGCGGACCAGGCGCCAGCATCCTGCCCGAGTGCGGGAACGGCTCCGGGCGGCAGGATTCACGCCGACCGCCGAGCTGCTGCGCGAGCCGGAGGCGCCGGAGAAGTCGCGGCAGGCGTTCCTGCTCTCCATTCGCGACGCCACTTGATTTATATAGGCGAGCTATATAAAATTGTCGCCGTGCCCGAGACCCTCATCACCACAGAAGCAGACACCGCCGCCCTCCGGCAGACCCTCGGCGACCTCGTCGTCGCGAGCCACCGGCTGACCCGCATCGCGGCACGCGTCACCGGCAGCACCGAGTCGCCCGCCACCTGGCGGACGCTCAGCGTGCTGCAGAGCGCCGGCCCGATGCGCCTCGGCGAGCTCGCCACCCAGAGCCGCGTCTCGCAGCCGACGATGACCAAGATCGTCCGCAACCTCGTCGACTCCGAGTGGGTGAAGCGCATCGCCGACACGGATGACGCGCGCGCCTGGCAGATCGCCCTCACCCCCAGGGGCGCTGACGCGCTGCAGAACTGGCGCGACACGCTCGCGGACGCGCTCGTCCCGATGTTCGCCGACATCACAGAGGAGGAGCTCGCGGCGATGAGCCTCACCGTGCAGGTCATCGCCTCGCGTGCCGACCTGTCGGCCGCCGCCTCCGCGGCCCTCTCCGGTCGCTGACCGGCCCCGGCGCTCACCCTTCCGTACCCTTTCCACCGAACCTTCAGGAGCCTCAGTCCTTCCATGTCCCACGAGAAACCGGACAACATCCTCAAGCAGCCCACCGCCGTCTGGGCCGTCGCCTTCGCGTCGGTCATCGCCTTCATGGGCATCGGCCTCGTCGACCCGATCCTCCCCGCCATCGCCAAGAGCCTGCAGGCGACGCCGACCCAGACGGAGATGCTCTTCACGAGCTACCTCCTGATCACCGGCGCCGCGATGTTCTTCACCAGCTGGATCTCCAGCCGCATCGGCGCGAAGAAGACGCTGCTGATCGGCCTCGCGCTGATCGTGCTGTTCGCGCTCGCGGCCGGCCTGTCGCAGAACGTGGAGTCGATCATCGGTTTCCGCGCCGGCTGGGGCCTCGGGAATGCGCTCTTCATCTCCACCGCGCTCGCCACCATCGTGGGCGCGGCGTCGGGCGGAACGTCGGCGGCGATCATCCTGTACGAGGCGGCGCTCGGACTCGGCATCGCGATCGGCCCGCTGCTCGGTGGACTGCTCGGCAGCTGGAGCTGGCGCGGACCGTTCTTCGGGACGGCGACCCTGATGGCGATCGGCTTCATCGCCATCGTCTCGATGCTCAAGAAGACGCCGGAGAAGCCGACGCCGACGAAGCTCTCCGCCCCGTTCCGGGCGCTCGGCCGTCCTGCGCTCGGCTTCCTCGCGGGCGCCGCGCTGTTCTACAACATCGGCTTCTTCGTGCTGCTGGCGTACACGCCGTTCGCGCTGGTGCCGCTGGGAGTCGAGGACGCGATCACGCTCGGCCTGATCTTCTTCGGCTGGGGCGTGGCGCTGGCGGTCACCTCGGTGTGGGTCGCCCCGCTGCTGACGGCGCGGCTGCCGCGCACCCGGGTGCTGTGGCTGGTCATGCCGCTGCTGGCCATCGACCTGGCCGCGGCCGGCCTGTTCAGCTCGTCGCTGGTCGCGCTGATCGTCTGCGTGATCGTCGGCGGTCTGCTCCTCGGCATCCTGAACACCGTGCTCACGGAGTGCGTGATGGAGGCCACCGACCTGCCGCGCTCGGTCGCGTCGAGCGCCTACTCCGGCGTCCGGTTCCTCGGCGGCGCGATCGCCCCGCCCGCCGCGACGCTGCTCGCCGACACCATCAGCCCGGCGACGCCGTTCTATGCCGGCGCGATCTCGGTGCTCATCGCCGTGGCACTCGTGATGGTCGGCCACAAGCACCTCAAGCGCGTGGACGCGCCGCAGGAGACGCAGCAGCAGGAGGCGGAGGTCCTGGCCGTCGCCGACGCCGACTGAGTCGCTCGACCCGCGCCCGGATCGACCCCGCTGTCGGTTCCGGAGTTCTTCCCGCCTCCGCACGGCGTGTTGCGTGAAGAACTCCGGAAGCGATGGCGGGAACGCCGCGCAATGCGAAGAGCCGCCCCGTTCCTAGGCAGGGCGGCTCTTCCCGTCACCTTCTAGGAGTTGGGGACGGGCCGACCGTCGGCACGCGATCGTGCCTACCCGAAAGGCGCGATCGGCCAACGGCCAGCAATGACATTATTTCAGACGAATCGCGTGTTCACGTTCACAACACCGATTGACACGTCATTTCGTCCACCCTCCACGTCATCCCGGGCGCGTCGTGCACAGTGCGTCTTGCGTTCCCGGTCTCAGCGTCGTCAGCGCGACGGCGCCGCCGTCGACCTGCGGACCACCAGCCGCGCGTCCGCCCGAACCGAGCGCGTACTCGGCTCCGCTCCTCCGAGCTCGTCGAGCAGGATGCGCGTGGCGAGCGCTCCCTGCTCGAACGGGCTCTGCGCCATCGTCGTGAGGCCGAAGCACTCCGCGTAGTCGTGGTCGTCGATGCCGATGACCGAGAGGTCCTCCGGCACCCGCAGGCGGTGGTCGCCCGCGGCGAGGATGGCGCCGAACGCCATCTCGTCCGAGCCGGCGAAGATCGCCGTCGGGCGCGGCCCCGGACGGTCGAGCAACCGGTTGACCGCCGCGCGGCCCTCCGGGAGCGAGAACCCGCCGGGGATGACCCACTCCGGCCGCACCGGCAGGTGCGCCGTCCGCATCGCCTGCTCGAACCCGCGGAGCCGGCCGACGGGGACGTTGCTGTTCAGCCCCTCCTCGTCCTCGCCGCCCAGGTGCGCGATCTCGGTGTGACCGAGCGAGATGAGGTGCTCGGTCGCCGTGCGCGCGGTCGACTTCTCGTCGATCCCGATGCTGCGCAGACCCTTGACCGGGCCGCCGACGACGATCGTCGGGTGACCGAGCGTCGCCAGCTGCTCGCGCTCCTCCGCGGTGAAGTCCAGGCAGAGCGCGAGCAGCGCATCCGTGCGTTTGCGCAGGATGCTGCGGTGGAACACCCGCTCACGGTCGCCGCGGTGGCCGCCCAGGTTGAACAGGATCATGTCGTAGCTGGCCGAGCGCAGCTCGGCGTCGACACCCTCCAGCACCTGCGTGTAGAACCAGCGGCTCACCGAGGGGACGACGACGCCGAGCGCGAGCGTCCGGCCGCTGGCGAGGCCGGACGCGCTCGACGACGCGACGTAGCCCAGCTCGTCCGCGGCGCGGCGCACGGCGGCCCGCGTCTTGTCCGACACGTTGGGGAGCCCCCGCAGCGCTCGCGACACGGTGGCCGTGGAGACCCCGGTCGCGCGCGCGACCTCCTCGATTCCTGCCATCGCGGTCCCCGGTCAGGAGTCCTGCCCGAGCCTGGCCTCCTCCGCCCGGAGGCGCGCCGCCAGGATGCGACGGCGCGCCTGCCAGAGCGCGATGAAGGCCAGCACGAGCGCGAGCGTCGTGAGCGCCCAGCCGAGGGCCGGCTGCCCGGTCAGCTCGCAGGCCGCCGTGATGATCAGGAACGCGACACCGAAGAACCCCACGAAGCCGAGACCGACATCGACCAGTTCCAGCGGATCGTTCCAGCGCATCCGTTCAGCCCTTCACTCCACCTGCGGTCAGGCCTGCGACGATCCGGCGCTGGAAGATGAGCACCAGGATGATCAGCGGCACGGTCACGATCGTACCGGCCGCCATGACGGCCGTGTACGGCTCCTGGTGCGGCTGGCTGCCGGTGAACGAGGCGATGGCCACCGTGACCGGCTGCGTCGCATCGCTCGACAGCTGGCTGGAGATCAGGAACTCGTTCCACGAGGAGATGAACGCGAGGATCGCGGTCGTGAACACGGCGGGCGCCGCTAGCGGCAGGATGATCTTCCGGAACGCCTGCGCCTGGGTGCAGCCGTCGATCCGCGCCGCCTCCTCCAGGTCCCACGGCATCTCGCGGAAGAAGGAGACGAGCGTGTAGACCGTCAGCGGGAGCGCGAACGAGATCTCCGGGATGATCAGCGCCTGGTAGGTGCCCATCCAGCCGATGTTCGTGAACAGCTGGAACAGCGGGGTGATGAGCGCGACGCCGGGGAACATCGAGGCGGCCAGGATGATCCCCAGGATGATGCCCTTGAACTTGAACTCGAGGCGCGCGAGCGCGTACGAGGCGAAGATGCCGACCACGAGCGAGATCGCCGTGACGCAGACGCCGATGAACAGCGAGTTCAGCAGCGCCTGGCCGAGGTGGTTGCCGAGGTTGGTCGACAGCGCCGTCACGTAGTTGTCCAGCGTCACGTGGGTGAACCACGGCGTGTTGTCGTTGGTGTAGCCGACGTCGCGGAACGACGTGACGACCATCCAGTAGAACGGCAGCAGGCACCAGAGCACGATGACGATCGCCTGGACGATGGTGCGGATGCTCTGGTTGCGGTTGCGCGACCTGGTGCGGTTCTTGGTGCGCGTGCGGGGGAGGGCGTTCGCCTCCGCGGTGGCCGACGCGGGCCCGGCGACGGTGGTCATCACTTGGCTCCCTTCGCTTGCGTCTCCTGTGTTCGCACGACGTTCGTGCCGAGGAACCGCACGAAGATGAAGGCGACCAGGAAGATGAGGATGAACGTGATGGTGGAGAGGGCAGCGGCGCTGTTGAAGCCCTGCCTGATCTGATCCACCACCAGAATGGACAGCGTCGTGGTCGCATGGCCCGTGCCTCCGCCGCCGCCGGTCAGGATCTGCGGCAGGTCGTAGATGCGGAGCGCGTCGAGGACGCGGAACAGGACGGCGACCATCAGGGCCGGCTTCAGCAGCGGCATGGTCACGCGCCAGAAGCGCTGCCACGTGCTGGCGCCGTCCATCTTCGCCGCCTCGTAGACGTCCTCCGGGATGATCTGGAGGCCGGCCAGGATGAGCAGCGCCATGAACGGCGTCGTCTTCCAGGTGTCGGCGATGATGACCGCGAACCGGGACGCCCATTCGTCGCTCGTCCACAGGATGTGGGTGTTCAGGATGGCGTTGGCGACACCGGCGACCGAGAAGATGAAGAACCACAGCTTCGCGGTGACGGCGGTGGGGATCGCCCACGGGATCAGGATGGCCGCGCGGACGAAGCCGCGGCCGCGGAACGCGCGGTTCATGATGAGCGCGAACCAGAGTCCGAGCACGGTCTCCAGGACGACGGTGGTGACCGTGAAGAAGAAGGTGACCCCGACGGCGCTCCAAAAAGTGGAGCCGAGGTTGCCGGGCGGGCAGGCGATGGTCTCGCCGTTCGGGCCGGCGCACTGCTGGAACAGCCAGTGGGCGTAGTTCTGGAATCCGGCGAAGCCGCCCTGCACGAACAGGCCGGTGGCGGGGTCGAGGCCCGCATCCTTCTGGAACGACATCACCACGGCGCTGACGATCGGGTAGCCGATGACGACGGCGAGCAGGATCAGCGTGGGGATGATCAGGTAGAAGGCCCAGCGGCTCTGCTGGCGGCGGTTGTGCTTGACTCCGGCGCGCTGCTCGGGCGGCCTGTTCTTGGTTGATGAGGGGGCGACGACGTTCGACGTTGACATGTGCTGCCTCCGGGAGGGAAAGCTGTGGGGTATGGGGACCGGGCGGCGGGAAGGGTCCCGCCGCCCGGCGACCGCGTCAGGGCGTTACTGCCCGGAGCTGGCGGTCTTGATGGCCGACGCCATGTCCTTCAGCGCCTGGTCGACGGACTTGTCGCCCTTCAGCGCGGCGTACGAGTTGTCCTGAACGGCCTTGGTGATGGCCGGGTAGAACGGCGAGACGGGACGCGGCACCGCGTTCTCGATCGACGTCTTCAGGGTGGACAGGTACGGCAGCTGCTGGTTCAGGCCCGCGTCGTCGTACAGCGACGAGAGGACAGGGGCCAGCGAGCCCTGCGTCACGAAGAACTTCTGGGTCTCCTCGCTCTGGAGGAACTTCAGGAATTCGAACGCGGTGGCCTTGTGCTTCGAGTACACGCTGATCGCCGCGTTGTGACCGCCCAGGCTCGAGACGCCGGGCTTGTCGGCGGTGATGCCGGGAAGCGGCGCGATGCCGAAGGTGTTCTTGACCGTGGACGAGCCGTCGGTCTTGGCCAGGTTGTACACGTAGGGCCAGTTGCGCAGGAACATCAGCTTGCCGGCCTCGAACGCCTGACGGCCCTGCTCCTCCTGGTAGGTGATGGCCTCGGCCGGGATCTGCCCGTTCTTGAAGCCGTCCACCAGGCGGGTCAAACCTGCCTTGGCCTCGGAGCTGTCGACGGTGACGGTCTTGCCGTCGTCGCCGACGATGGTGCCGCCGTTGGTGTTGATGGCCTCCGCCACGTTCACCGTCAGACCCTCGTACTGGGCGAACTGCCCGGCGTAGCAGCCGATGCCCTTCGCCTTGGCGATGTCGCAGTCCTTGAGCATGTCATCCCACGTCTTCGGCGGGGTGGGGACCAGGTCCTTGCGGTAGTAGAGGATGCCGCCGTCGGAGGTCTGCGGGGCCGCGTACTGCGTCCCGTTGTAGGTTCCCGACTTGACGGTCGGCGCCAGCAGGGCCGAGTTGTCCATCTTGAAGTCGCCCTTCAGCGGCTGGAGCCAGCCCTTCGCGGCGAACTCACCGGTCCAGACGACGTCGACGTCCACGACGTCGTAGTTCGAGTCCTTCGCCTGGAAGTGCTGCACGAGGTCGTCGTGCTGCTGGTCGGCCTGGTCGGTCTGCTCCTTGAAGGTGACCTTCTCGTTCGGGTGGGCCGCGTTCCACTTCTCGATGAGCGGACGGACGACGTTCGAGTTGTCCTTGCCCTGCACGTAGGTGATCGGACCCTTGCCGGTGAGGTTCGCGTTGGCGTCCCCGCCCCCGCTGCCTCCGGATCCGCCGCCGGTACATCCCGCCAGTGCAAGGCCAACCAGGGCCACACCGGCGATCACGGAGAGACGTGCTGCTTTCATTTCACTCCTCGTTGAGCTCTTGGTGCAGGCGCGGGCGCGCCCGTCGACACCGTACCCCCGCCTTCGCGTGCGATGCAAGCGTTTACGTCAAGCGCTTGCATGCGCGCGCATTGCGGTTTGGTCACGGCGCGTCTGCCCGCGAGCGGGGGACAGGCGGGGTGCAGCAGGCGGCGTCGGCGCGCGGAGTTAGGCTTTCGGGTGTGAGTGGGATGCGCGGCATGGGCGGAGGCGGGATGCGCTCGCGCGTCAGCGGCGGCGATGCGGAGGCGCAGAAGGCGCTGAACGCGACGGCGCCGAGGATCCCGCACCTGTTCCGCCGGATCGTGGCCCTGTTCGCACCGCACCGGATGGCGATCATCGTGACGATGGTGCTGGTCCTGGTCGGGGCCGCGCTCTCCGTCGTGCCGCCGCTGCTCACCCAGCGCGCCTTCGACGACGGCCTGTTCCCGAAGAGCGGCACCCCGGACATGCCGGTGCTGATCGAGATCGTCGTGCTGATGATCGTGGTGTTCGTCGGCTCCGCGCTGCTCGGCGTCTGGCAGACCTACCTGACGGCGACGGTCGGCAACAAGGTGATGGGGGCGCTCCGGGTCCGGCTCTTCTCGCACCTGCAGTCGATGGAGCTGAGCTTCTTCACCAAGACCAAGACCGGCATCATCCAGTCGCGGCTGCAGAACGACGTCGGCGGCGTCGCGAGCGTGCTGACCAACACGATGTCGAGCATCCTCGGCAACACCGTCACCGTGATCGCCGCGCTCGTCGCGATGCTGCTGCTGAACTGGCAACTGACGATCGTCGCGGTCATCCTGATGCCGATCCTGGTGATCGCGCAGCGGCGCGTCGGCCAGGTCCGCGCGCGGATCGCCACGAAGACGCAGGAGTCGCTCTCGGACATGACGGCGATCACGCAGGAGACGCTGAGCGTGTCCGGCATCCTGCTCTCGAAGAGCTTCAACCGGCAGGCGGCCGAGGTGGAGCGCTACTCGGACGAGAACCGCAACCAGATCCGGCTGCAGGTCTCCCAGGCGATGAGCGGCCAGTGGTTCTTCGCGATGGTCAACATCTTCCTGTCGTCCATCCCCGCCATCGTCTACCTGGTCTCCGGCTGGCTCGTGCTCGGGGGCGCGCACGATATCACCGCCGGCACGATCGTCGCCTTCACGACGGTGCAGGCCCGGCTGCTGTTCCCGCTGCTCGCCCTGATGCGCGTCGCGCTCGACCTGCAGACCTCCGGCGCGCTGTTCGCCCGGATCTTCGAGTACCTGGACCTGAAGCCGGCGATCGCCGACACGCCGGACGCGGTGCCCGTCGACGAGGGCGCCGGCCTCGGCCGCATCGAGTTCGACCACGTCGTGTTCCGGTACCCGGACGCGCGGCCGGGCGAGCGCAACACGCTCGACGACGTCTCCTTCGTGATCGAGCCGGGGGAGTTCGCGGCGTTCGTCGGGCCGAGCGGCGCGGGAAAGACCACGGTCTCGTACCTCATCCCGCGGTTCTACGACGCGACCGGCGGCCGCATCCTGTTCGGGGACGCGGACATCCGCAGCCTGCAGCAGGACTCGCTGGTCTCGCACATCGGCGTCGTGAGCCAGGAGACGTACCTCTTCCACGCCACGATCGCGGAGAACCTGCGCTACGCGCGGCCGGACGCTACCCAGGAGCAGCTGGAGACGGCGGCGAAGCGGGCGAACATCCACGAGACGATCGTCGGCTTCCCCGACGGCTACGCGACCGTGGTCGGCGAGCGCGGCTACCGGCTCTCCGGCGGCGAGAAGCAGCGGATCGCGATCGCGCGCGTGCTGCTGAAGGACCCCGAGGTGCTCATCCTCGACGAGGCGACGAGCGCCCTCGACACGATCTCGGAGCGGGTGGTGCAGCAGGCGCTGGACACCGCATCCCGCGGCCGCACGACGATCGCGATCGCGCACCGGCTCTCCACCATCGTGGCGGCGGACGTCATCTTCGTCATCGACCACGGACAGGTCGTGGAGCGGGGCACGCACAGGGAGCTGCTGGAGCTCGGCGGCGTGTACTCGCGCCTCTACCGCGAGCAGACCGAGGGGGCGCTCGCGCCGGAGGCGTAGCGCCGTCGCCGGGTGCATCGGCGACTGGGGTCGTTCGGGACGTTCCGGGGATGCTCGAGCACGGGCACACGTACCGAACGGGGCAGTCGCGCGCCGCGTCCCGGTGTTAGGCTGGCCTAACAATCTAGTGAGGGGGGGCGAGGATGGCGCTGGAGCTAACCGACCGGCCGACACGCGCCCCGCTGCGCCTCCTGCTCCTCCTCGGGCCGGCGTTCGTCGCCGCCATCGCCTACGTCGACCCGGGCAACGTCGCGGCCAACCTGACCGCGGGCGCGCGCTACGGCTACCTGCTGGTCTGGGTGCTGGTGGCGGCCAACGCGATCGCCGTCTTCGTGCAGTACCAGTCGGCGAAGCTGGGGATCGTCACCGGGCGGAGCCTGCCCGAGCTGCTGGGATCGCGACTGGGCAACGCCGCACGTCGCGCGTACTGGGCACAGGCCGAACTGGTTGCGGCGGCGACCGACATCGCCGAGGTGATCGGCGGCGCGATCGCGCTCAACCTGCTGTTCGGCCTGCCGTTGCCGCTCGGCGGCCTCATCGTCGGGGTCGCGGCGATCGGCATCCTCGCCGTGCAGTCCCGGCACGGGCAGCGGCCGTTCGAGGTGGTGATCTGCACGCTGCTCGGCGTCATCGCGGTCGGCTTCCTGGCCGGGCTGTTCGTCAGCCCGGTGGACTGGGGCGCCGCGGCGGGCGGACTGGTCCCGCGCTTCGACGGCGCGCCGACCGTGCTGCTCGCGGCGAGCATGCTCGGCGCCACCGTCATGCCGCACGCGATCTACCTCCACTCGGCGCTCGCCCGCGACCGGCACGGCGCGAGCGAGGACACCGGCCGCGTGCGCACGCTGCTGCGCGCGACCCGGCTGGATGTGCTCCTCGCGCTCATCCTCGCCGGCGCGGTGAACGTCGCCATGCTGCTGCTGGCCGCGTCCTCGCTCGCCGGCGTGGCGGGGACCGACACCATCGAGGGCGCGCACGCCGCCATCGGAAACGCCCTCGGGCCGGTGATCGCGGCGATCTTCGCGATCGGGCTGCTCGCCTCCGGCCTCGCATCGACCTCCGTCGGCAGCTACGCGGGCGCGACGATCATGGGCGGCCTGCTGCGCGTGCGGATCCCGCTGCTCGCCCGGCGGGTGGTCACGCTCATCCCGGCCATCGTCATCCTCGCGCTCGGGGCCGACCCGACCTGGGCGCTGGTGCTGTCGCAGGTGTTCCTGAGCCTGGGCATCCCGTTCGCGATGATCCCGCTGCTGCGCCTCACCGGTTCGCGAGCGGTGATGGGCGAGCGCGCGGACGCGGTGTGGGTTCGCATCGCGGGCGGCGCCGTTGCCGGCCTCGTGGTGCTCCTGAACCTCGCCCTGGTGGTCCTCACCGTCACCGGCGCCGCCTGACCCGCGCTCCCGCGCCGGTCCCTCCGGCACCGGTCCCGCCGAGTGGCAGGTTGTTGTCGCTTCTCGCGGCGAATGGTGACAACAAGGCGCCACTCGATGGCCGCGCCGCGCCCGCCGGTCCCGCCGCTCCTGCCGCTTCCGCCGGGGCCGCCGGCCCCTGCCGAGAGGGGCGAAGTGGGGCGGGAGGCGCGGCGGGCCGAGGGTCAGGGTGCGGCGACCCAGACGGCGGACGCGGCCGTCGCGCCGAGCACCAGCGGCTCGCCGCCGATGCGGACCGTCACGTCGCCGGCGAACTCGCGGTGCTCGTCGACGGTGACCAGCGCATCCAGGCCGACGCCGCGCTCGCCGAGGTAGCGCAGCACCGCGGGATCGGCGTCGGAGATGCGCACGACCGTGAGCGGCACCCCGGTCTCGGCGGAGAGCAGCGGGACCGCCTCCGGGCGCCGCGGTGTCCCGTCCGCGGTCGGGATCGGGTCGCCGTGCGGGTCGCGCGCCGGGTAGCCGAGCCGGCGGTCGATCCGGTCGACCAGCTCGTCGGACACCGCGTGCTCGAGCACCTCGGCCTCGTCGTGCACCTCGTCCCAGCCGTAGCCGAGCTCCTCCACCAGGAACGTCTCGATGAGCCGGTGCCTGCGCACCATCGCGACGGCGCCGCGTCGGCCCGCCTCGGTCAGCTCGATCCCGCCGTACGGCTCGTGCACCAGCAGACCCTGGTCGGCGAGCCGGCGGATGCCGTCCGAGACGGTCGCAGCCCGCACGCCCATCCGCTCGGACAGCTGTTTGACGGTGACCGGATCGCCCGCCCACTCCGTGGCGGACCAGATGATCTTCAGATAGTCCTGGGCCACGGGCGAGAGGTCGGACACGGGCATGCAAGCGATTCTAGGCGGGGCGCGGATGCGCGGAGGTAACAGTGGCCGCCTGCCGCAGCCCTCCTGTTACGGTGGAGCCCGTGAAGTACGCAGAGACCATCATCGACTTGGTCGGCGACACCCCGCTCGTGAAGCTCAACCGGCTGACCGACGGGATCGCGGCGACGGTGCTCGTCAAACTCGAGTACCTGAACCCCGGCGGATCGTCGAAGGACCGCATCGCCTCCCGCATCATCGACGCCGCGGAGCAGGAGGGGCTGCTGAAGCCCGGCGGGACCATCGTGGAACCAACCAGCGGCAACACCGGCGTGGGCCTCGCGCTCGTCGCCCAGCAGCGCGGCTACCGGTGCGTGTTCGTGCTCCCGGACAAGGTGGGCGAGGACAAGCGCAACGTCCTCACCGCCTATGGCGCGGAGATCGTCGTGACACCGACGTCCGTGGCGCCCGACCATCCCGACTCCTACTACTCGGTGTCCGACCGGCTGGCCGCGGAGATCCCCGGGGCGTTCAAGCCCAATCAGTACTTCAACCCGAACGGGCCGCGCAGCCACTACGAGACCACCGGTCCGGAGATCTGGCGCGACACGGACGGCCGGATCACCCACTTCGTCGCCGGCGTCGGCACCGGCGGCACGATCTCGGGCACCGGCCGCTACCTCAAGGAGATCTCGGAGGGCCGGGTGCGCATCGTCGGCGCAGACCCCGAGGGCTCGGTCTACTCCGGCGGCACCGGCCGCCCGTACCTGGTCGAGGGCGTCGGAGAGGACTTCTGGCCGGGCGCATACGACCCGAGCGTGGTGGACGAGGTCATCCCCGTCACCGACGCCGAGTCGTTCCACATGACACGGCGGCTGGCGCGTGAGGAGGGCATCCTCGTCGGCGGTTCCAGCGGGATGGCGGTCGTCGCCGCACTGCGCGCCGCGAAGGACCTCGGCCCGGACGACGTCGTTGTCGTGCTGCTGCCGGACGGCGGCCGCGGCTACCTGGCGAAGATCTTCAACGACAAGTGGATGCGCTCCTACGGCTTCAGCGAGGTCCCTGACGAGGCGACGGTGCACGACATCGTGCGCACCAAGCGCGGTGACCTGCCCGACCTGGTCCACACGCATCCCAGCGAGACGGTGCACGACGCGATCGAGATCATGAACACGTACGGCGTCTCGCAGCTGCCGGTGCTGACCGCGGAGCCGCCGGTCGTCATGGGCGAGGTGGCGGGCGCGCTGGACGAGGCGTCGCTCGTCGACGCCGTGTTCAGCGGCCGCGCGAAGATGAGCGACCCCGTCGGCGCGCACCTCGGCGAGCCGCTGCCGCTGATCGGCGTCAACGAGTCCGTCACGGCGGCACGCTCCGCGCTCGCCGTCTCGAGCGCTCTGATGGTGACCGAGGACGGCAAGCCCGTCGCGGTGCTCACCCGCCAGGACCTCCTCACCTACCTCAGCGAATAGCCCCGCCGCACACACCCACACGCACACCCCCACGCAGGAAGACAGCAATGACCCACGGTTTCGCCACCCGCGCCATCCACGTCGGCCAGGAGTTCGACCCGACGACCGGCGCCATCATCCCGCCCATCTACCAGACCTCGACGTTCGTGCAGGACGGCGTCGGCGGCCTCCGCGGCGGCTACGAGTACGGGCGGGCGGGCAACCCGACCCGGACGTCGCTGGAGACCCTGCTCGCCTCGCTCGAGGGCGGCGTGCGCGGCCTCTCGTTCGCGTCCGGTCTGGCGGCGGAGGACGCGCTGCTGCGCGCCGTGCTGCGCCCGGGCGACCACGTGGTGCTCGGCAACGACGTGTACGGCGGCACCCACCGCCTGATCAACCGCATCCACGGCGCGTGGGATGTGCGCAACACGACGGTCGACCTCACCGATCTGGATGCCGTGCGCACCGCGCTGGCCGGCGATCGCACCCGCGTGCTCTGGATCGAGACGCCCAGCAACCCGCTGATGAAGATCAGCGACCTCGCGGCCCTGGTCGAGCTGGGCCACGCTGCGGGAGCCCTCGTCGTCGTCGACAACACCTTCGCGTCGCCCGCCCTGCAGCAGCCGCTGTCGTTCGGGGCGGACGTGGTCGTCCACTCGACCACGAAGTACCTCGGCGGCCACTCCGACGTCATCGGCGGCGCCCTGGTCTTCGCGGACGAGGAGCTGGCGGAGAAGGTGCAGTTCATCCAGTTCGCGGCCGGTGCCGTGTCGGCGCCGATGGACGCGTGGCTCACCGTGCGCGGCATCAAGACCCTGGACGTGCGGATGCAGCGGCACAGCGCGAACGCGCAGGCGATCGCCGAGGCACTGGTGGGCCACGCCGGCATCGACGCCGTGTACTACCCGGGACTGCCCGGCCACCCCGGCCACGAGCTCGCGGTGAAGCAGATGAGCGGGTTCGGCGGGATGCTGTCGGTCGCGCTGAGCGGGGGCGCGGCCGCGGCCCGGCGGTTCGCGGAGTCCACCGAGGTGTTCCAGCTGGCCGAGTCGCTCGGCGGCGTCGAGTCGCTGATCGGCTACCCGGCCGAGATGACGCACGCGTCGGTGCGCGGCACGGAGCTCGAGGTGCCGGACAACATCATCCGGCTCTCGGTCGGCATCGAGGACGCGGCGGACCTCCTCGCCGACGTGGAGCAGGCCCTCGCCCGCTGAGCGGAGCACCCGCCGAGTACGCGGATTCTCTGCGTACTCGACGGTTTCGGGCTGATCTTCTGCGTATTCGACGGCTAAGGTCGGGTGGGTGGAGCAGAGGCTGTCGCTGGTGACGTTGGGGGTTTCGGATCTCGCGCGGGCGCGCGCGTTCTACGAGGACGGGCTCGGCTGGGCACCGGCCGACGCCCCGGACGGGGTCGTCTTCTATCAGCTGCCGGGCATGGCGTTCGCGCTGTTCGGCCGCGACGACCTCGCCGAGGATGCGCGCCTGGAGATCGACGGTCGGTTCAGCGGCATCACCCTGGCCTGCAACCAGCGCACCGAGGCCGACGTGGATGCGGTGCTCGCGCAGGCGGAAGCCGCGGGCGCGCGCATCCTCAAGCCGGCGGAGCGGGTGTTCTGGGGCGGCTACTCGGGCTACTTCGCCGACCTCGACGGCCACGTCTGGGAGGTCGCGTACAACCCCGGCTGGGCCCTCGCGGAGGACGGCACGCTCACGCTCGGCTGACAGCGTCCCGCGCGACGGCCAGCCGGTCGGCGAAGCGGGAGATCCTGGCCTTCGAGAGGTTCTGCTTCGCGATCCACCTGGCGTCCGCGTCGGAGGAGGTGGCAAGGCGCTCGAGCACCGGGATGCCGGCGTCGGGATGCGCGGCGGCGACGACGCTGACGGCGTAGCCGAGCGCCTGCCGCAGCACGCGCACGTCGTCGTCGCGGCGGTGCTCCGCCGGGACCGCCAGCAACAGGTCGGCGGCGTCCTCCACGATCCCGCACGCCTCGGCGGCCTGTGCAGGGTCCTTCAAGAGCGGCGGCTCCGCGACCGCAGCGACGGCAGCGCGCACGCGCAACGGGTCGCCCGAGCGCAGCCACGCGCGCACGGCCGGCACCCCGGCGCGCCAGTCCGCCGCCAGGACGCGCTGCATCCCGGTCGCCGCCAGCTCCCGCACCCGCCAGCGCGGGTCGGCTGCCGCGACGTCGAGCAGCGGGACCTCGCCGATCGCGCCGGCGGCGAGTGCCGCGGTCGCGGGCAGGAACTCGGCCGCGCCCTCCGGCACGGCGCCGGAGAAGCGCGGCGGCGAGGCGAGCCAGTCCGTCAGGAGCGCGAGAAGCGCATCCCTGTCCTCGGCGGGACGGGCGGCCGCGACGTCGGCGAACCGGTGCGCGAGCTCCAGGTTCGCCCGCGGCCCCGGCAGACGGCTGTCGGCGGCGAGTGCGGTCTCGAGCGCGGCACGGTCACCGTGCAGGGCGGCCGAGAGCAGGTCGGCTAGGGGCGGCATGGTGCGGAGTCTAGCCGTCGCGTCCGGCCGCGGATGCGGGAAGATCGGGGGATGACGAGCATCCGGCCGGCCGGCCCCTCCGACGCGGCGCACGTGCTCCGCCTCTTCGACGACGCCATCGCCTGGTTCGCCACCATCGGCAACACCCGCCAGTGGGGCACCGAGCCGTTGTCGGCGCAACCGAAGCAGGTGAGCAGGGTGGAGGGCTGGGTGGCGGAACCGGGCGCGTGGATCGCCGAGCATCCCGAGGCCGGGCCCGTCGGCTTCCTCGTGCTCGGCGAGCCGACCGACTACGTGTGGCCCGCCGACGAGCCGGAGCTGTATGTGCGGGTGCTGATCGGCTCCCGCGACCCGCGCGGGAAGGGCGTCGGACGCGCCCTGCTGCGCTTCGCCGACGAGCAGGCGGAGGCGGCGGGCGTCGGGCTGCTGCGCGTCGACTGCTACGCGGGCGCGTCCGGCGACCTCGTCCGGTTCTACGAGTCCTGCGGCTACGAGCGGACCGAGACGTTCACGGTCGGGGACTGGCCGGGCCAGGTGCTGGCGCGCCGCGTCCGCTGACAGCGTGCGCCAAGCCGCACACGGGGTATTGCCGGAGGGCGCGCCGGCACGGATAGTGGTCTCGTGAGGACCTTGGGGGTGGAGGAGGAGCTTCTCCTCGTGGATTCGCGCGGGCTTGCGACCCCGGTGGCGCCGCTCGCGCTCGCCGACCGGCCGGACGGCGAGGCCGGGGCGCGCCTCAGCGCCGAGATCCAGCAGGAGATGATCGAGACCCAGACGCGCCCGCACACGGACAACGACCTCATCCTCGCCGACATCGTCGCGGGCCGACAGCTCGCCGACGCCCTGGCGCGGCCGCACGGCGCCCGCGCGGCCGCGGTGGCCATGTCCCCGATGCGGCTGCGGCCGCACGTGACGGAGGACCCGCGCTACGCGAAGATGCTGGAGCGCTACGGACTCACCGCCCGTGGCACGCTGGTGTGCGGATGCCACGTCCACGTCGCCATCGAGTCGCGGGAGGAGGGCGTCGCCATCCTCGACCGCATCCGCAACTGGCTGCCGGTGCTGCTGGCGCTGAGCGTGAACTCGCCGTTCTTCGGTGGTGCCGACACCGGCCACGCCAGTTACCGGTTCGTCGCGTGGCACCAGTGGCAGAGCGCGGGCCCGACCGACCTGTTCGGCTCCGTGGAGGCCTACGACCGGTTCGAGCGGTTGCTGGTGGACACCGGGGTTATTCTGGACAAGGGGATGCTCTACCTGGACGCCCGGCTCTCGCACAAGCAGCCGACGGTCGAGGTGCGCGTCGCGGACGTCTGCCTCGACGCCAGGGACACGGTGGTGCTCGCCGCCCTCGTGCGCGGGCTCGTCGACACCGCGGTCGCCGAGTGGCGCGCGGGGATCGCGCCCCTGCCCGTCCCGTCCGCGGCGCTGCGGCTCGCCGAGTGGCAGGCGGCGCTCACAGGAACGAGCGGGAGCCTGCCCCACCCCGTGACCGGCCGCGAGGTGCCGGCGGCGGATGCGGTGCACGCGCTGGTGTCGCACACCGGCGCTGCGCTCGCGGCGAACGGCGACCTCGCGCGCGTGCGCGAAGGCGTCTCCCGCATCCTCGCGACCGGCGGCGGCGCGGGGATGCAGCGCGCCGCGTTCGCCCGCCGGGGCCGGATGCGGGACGTGGTCGCCTCCGCTGTGGCGGCGACGCACGAGCTCGGCGAGGAGGACGACGACCGTTTCGTCGCCTGAGGCGACAGTCCCTTCCGCGCGGAAGGGATCGCGCCTATCCTGCGGACATGACGGGGAAGGAACTCGCACACCAGCACGCCGTCTACTCGTACGGCTCGCTGCCGCTGACGCTCATGTACAGCCCGACGGCGACCGCGGCGTGGGAGGTGTACTTCGGTGGCGAGTACCTGGGCCTGATCGAGGAGACGCACCAGGAGGGCGCGCTGTTCCCCGCCTTCGTCGCCCGCCTGCCCGGCGAGGAGGAGACCGGCGACGGGACCCCGGCCCGCGACTGGCGGATCGCGGTGGAGGTCCTCGCCGAGAACGCCGGGTTGTGAGGGTCCCGCTCGCGCTGCGCCGCTAGGGTGTGGGGATGCGTTCAGGCTTTGGCGGCGGCCGACGCGTCCTCGCCGCCGTCGGCGGCATCGCCGTGCTCGCAGCGGTGCTGTTCTTCGTCTCCGGTGCGTGGGTCCCATGGTGGGACGGCATCACGATGGGCGGCATCGACAGAACAGTCATGAACGACACGACGCACACGATCACATGGCACTGCGGGACCGGTGATCGGCCGATGCGGCCGGGCGAGACGGAGACCCTGCACTTCGCGACCCAGTCCCTCGACGAGAGCGCCTGCAGCCGGGCCGACGACATCGAACTCTGCGTGGACACGAACGGACCGGAGCGCGGCCGAGCGGTGCCGGCCTCCGACGCCGTGCGGGAGTGGGCCTGCACGTGACTCCCGCCGCTCAGCGCCGCAGAGAGCCGAGATGGTGGTTTGCTCATCCTCGTCGGCCGGACGTCCGGCGGGTTCCCGGGGAAGCCGGCGTAGCGTTGAGCATGTGGACGACCTCAGGCGCGTGCGGAGCCGCACGAACGACCCCGCCGAAGCGGATGCCCTCCTGCGGGAGGCGAACGGGCGATTCGCGTTCTCCCGGGACCCGGGAGCGGACTTCACCTTCGATGTGAAGCAGGACGGCGACGATGAGCTGTCCGTCGGCCTCTACCGCATCGGCGGCCGCTGGGAGTCGGACGGCGAGTTCGACCAGTTCTCCCTGTCGGCCGTGTTCTCCGGCGACTACGCCTGGGAGATCGACGGCGACCGGGACTCGTCGTACCGGATGCCGTTCCTCTCCCGTCCGGGCCACGACCTGTTCGGTCATGGCCGCGACCTCTCCATCGTCAACATCTACATCTCGGCCGAGAAGCTGGGGGAGGTGGCGCGCGTCGTCTACGCGGACGACGCGATCGTCCCCGAGTTCGCGTCGCCTCGCCCGGTGAGCCCCGACAAGGGACGCTGGGCGCAGCAGGTGGCGCAGGTGGCGGCCGAGTTCGTCCGGTCGGGCACGATCGACAACAGCATGGTCCGCGCCGGTCTCTTCCACACCGTCGCCCTGGCCGTGCTGGAGTGCTTCCCGCTGACAGGCCAGCGCGAGGACCGGCCGACGACGGCGCAGGGGCAGAGGCAGGTGCACCGCCGCGCGATGCGGTTCGTGGACGACAACCTCTCGCTGCCGATCACGCCGGCTGATCTCGCCGCCGCAGCCGGGACCAGCCTGTTCGGGCTGGACGCCGCGTTCCGCGCCCACACCGGATCCAGCTCGGGCGCGTACCTCCGCCAGGCGCGGCTGTCGGCGGCGCACGCCGACCGGATGCGCGGCCCGGTCGAGACGGACGCGGTCGTCGCCGCCCGCTGGGGCTTCGCCTCCGCGGACCGGTTCCGGCGCGCGTACGACGCCGTCTATGGCCCGGAGGAGCCTCCCGCCGCCTGACCCCGCGGCTGTCGGCCGCGACGGGTCAGAACGCGAACTGCGACCACTCGTCTCTGGCCAGGTGGACCCGCTCGCCGAACCTCTCGACGATCCACTCCTTTGGCGTTCCGCTCAGATATGTGCAGAGCACCGTCTCGCTGCTCCAGCCATCGGCCGAACGAACCCAGCGGACAAGATGGATGTCCTGTCCCGCTTTCGGTGCGTTCCCGATCGGTGTGTCGTAGGTCGTCATGCGGCACCCCTCCCCAGATGTGCTGCCAACGCCCCCCAAGAGGGGCCCTTGGCACGACCTTAGTGGGGTACAGCGCCGGGGTACAAGTGTTTTCGGGTGAACGGTGGGCGACGTCAGGTCGTCGGGTCGTCCTCGTCGCCGGCGGCCGCGTCGTCCCTGGGCTCGACGACACCGTCGGCGTCGTACGGGCCGCCGCCCTCGCCCTCGGCGAGCGCATCGATGTCGATCGGTTCACCCGACGGGGTCTCGGGGAAGTTCTCTTTCGCGTCGGTCATGCCCGGAATGGTACGCCGGGAGGCCTACTCGGCAGAGGGGGTCTCCGCCTTCGCCTGCGCCTCGGCGATCGACGCGCGCACGGCGTCCATGTCGAGCGCCTTGACCTGGCCGATCAGGTCCTGCAGCGCCGGCTCCGGCAGCGCGCCTGGCTGGGAGAAGACGAGGATGCCGTCGCGGAACGCCATCAGGGTCGGGATCGAGGTGATGCCCGCCGAGGCGGCGAGCGCCTGCTGCGCCTCGGTGTCCACCTTGCCGAACACGGCGTCGGTGTGCTGCTCGGACGCCTTCTCGAAGACCGGGCCGAACATGCGGCACGGGCCGCACCACTCCGCCCAGAAGTCGACGAAGACGATGTCGTTCTCGGTGATCTTGGACTCGATGTTCGCGGCGGTCAGCTCGACGGTGGCCATGGGTGTCCCCCTTCGGGATCGGGTTGCTCGGTGAAGGGAACGGTACGCCCGGCCGTCGAATTCCTCCCTGGGCGGCACCTGGGAGGGTGGCTGGGAGCGCGCCGGGGACGGCGGGGACCGCTGCCGCGGATCGAGCAGCTTTGGAGAAGCGTGCAGGCAACCCGCGGAAATAGCGTTGCCGGCATGACATCCATCGAACACATCACCCTGGAGGTGGCCGACACCGCGGCCGCCGAGCGCTTCTACGCCGAGGCCTTCGGGCTCGGCGACCTCCTCCGCTTCCGCGAGGCGGCGGAGCCGTCCACGGGCTTCCGCGGATTCACCCTCTCGATCATCGTGTCCCAGCCCGCGGATGTTCACGCGTTCGTGGATGCGGCCATCGCCGCGGGCGCGACCGTGCTGAAGCCCGTCTCGTCGTCGCTGTGGGGCGTCGGCGGCTCCGTCCAGGCCCCCGACGGGACGATCTGGAAGGTCGCCACCTCCGGCAAGAAGGACACCCGTCCCGCCCGGAAGAAGGCGGACTCGGTCGTGCTCCTCGTCGGGGCCGACGACGTGAAGGCCAGCAAGCGGTTCTACGTCGAGCGCGGTCTCACCGTCGGCAAGAGCTTCGGCTCCTACGTGGACTTCGCGCTGACCGGCAGCCCGATCGGCTTCGGCCTCTACAAGCGGGCCGCCCTGGCCAAGGACGCCGGAGTACCCGTCGAGGGGAGCGGCTCGCACCGCATCCAGGTCGGCTGGGACGGCGCCGCCGGCACCGACCCGGACGGCTTCGCCTGGACGACGGCCGGCGTCTCCAGCGGCGCCGCATCCTGACGACGTGAGAACGGGGCCGCCGCCGGGCGCGGCGGCGGCCTCCGGTCACGGGCGGCGCCTGCGGGCGACCGCGGTCCGCACGCCGATCGCGGCCGCGCCGGCGGCGATCAGCAGGCCGGCAAGCACGATCGGCACGGCGATGTCGGACCCGGTGCCGGCGAGCCCGGGGCCCCGGCCGGGGTCGGAGCCGGACGCGGCAGGGCCGGTGGTCGGTGTTGCGGTCGGGCCGGCCGGTCCGGTCGTGCCCGTCCCCCCGCCCGCGGCGATGGTGATCGTCACCGTCGCGTCCGCCCTGGCCGTGAAGCCGTAGGCGTCCGTCCCCGTCACGGTCACGGGATAGCTGCCCGCGCGTCCCTTCGGCACTGCCGACAGGTCGACCGTCACGGTCCCGGGGACAGAGAGCGTCGGCGTGAGCGCGGTCGTCACCCGGGCGGCCGTCAGGGTCTCCCCGCGGCCGAGCCGGAAGCTCGCGCTCGAGTGGGCGAGCGTCACGCTGATCGCCGGCACGACGCGCACCGTCACGGCGACGGGCTTCGAGGTGAGGCCGTCGGACGGGTCGGTGGCGGTCACCGTGGCGGGGTAGTCGCCGACGGTCCCGGCATCGACGGCCGTGGTGTCGATCGCGAGGTCGGCGCCCGCGGTCGTCGAGGATGCGCCGAGGAGCCGGAGCAGGTCGGCCGCCGTGGGATGCGTCCCGCGCTGCACGACAGCGGTCGTCTTCGCGACGGTGACGACCGGTGCCGCCTTCGCGTCGCCGACGGCGAAGGTCGTCACGACCGCGCGGTGGTTGCTGGTCCAGGCGTTGCCGGGGATGTTCTTCGGCGACGGCCAGCCGGCCACCAGCGTGTTGGAGCCGAGCACGCGCAGCGACGACCCGGCGTAGTGGATGTAGTCGATGCGGTCCTGCGGCTCGGGTCCGCCGGTGGACGCATCCACGGTGACGATCGGCGACCAGGTGGCGCCGGCCGACGCGGCGGGGTCCGGATGCGCGGCGCGGAACGAGTCGGTCAGCCCTGCGCCGGTGAACAGGTCGGGCACCGGCCAGGCGACCGCTCCGGCGTTGCAGTGCGCGGCCGAGGTGGCGGCCGTCCAGTCGGCCGACGACGGCGACTCCAGGTCGGAGAGCACGATGACGGGGGTCGCCGCGGCCTTCGCCGCCTCCGGGGCGATCGCGGTGGCCACAGCCTGCGCCTGACCGAACCGGGCGGACGCCTTCTCGGCGGCGACGACGGCCGCGGCGTCCGGCGCGGAGCCGCGGCAGACCGACTCCGGCCCGTACCCCGCGCGGTCGAGGCCGACGCTCCAGACCCGGACGTCGTGACCGAGCGCATCCACGGTCGCCGACGTCGCGGGCAGCGCACCGGCCGCGCGGGTGGACGGCGGCGCGGCGGCGAGCGGATAGGCGGAGAGCAGCGAGACGCCGTCCCCGGTCTGCGCGTACCAGCCGAGGGCCTTCGCCAGCCGCTCGGCGACCGTCCCGTCGTCCTGCTGCAGGCCGATCACGTCCAGCCCGTTCGCGGCGATGACGGCGAGGTCCTTGTAGTCGGCGTCGTCGACGTGGCTGCCCGCGTCCCACAGGTTCCAGGTCGCGGTCGCCAGCTGCGGCGCGGCACCCGCGGCGATGACGGGCACCTCGACGGTGAGCTGCGAGGTGGTCTTGCCGTCCGTCGCCTCGACCGTGATGGTGGCGGGGTCGGCCGGAGCGGATGCGGGGGCCGTGCCGCCGACGACGCCGCCCGCATCCACGGAGAGCCACGCGTCGCCGGCCGTCTTGGTGAACGTGGCGGTGCCGCCGTTGAAGAGCCCGGCGATGCGCTGGGTGACGGTCGCCCCTGCGCGCGCCTCCGGCGCCCGGAAGGTGTCGCTCACGAAGCCGGACGGCACCGTCGACCCGGGAGTCGCCGGCCCGGTGTCCGGTCGGGTGGCCCGGTAGTCGTTCTGGATCTGCGCAGCGCCGACGGCGGTGTCGTAGAAGTCGAAGTCGTCCACGAAGGCGTTGACGAAGCCGTCGCCGGCGTCCTTGCCCGAGCCCTCGGCGCCGACGGTGAACGGGTACCCGCTGGTGAGCGTGAACGCGCTGGTCAGGCCGGTGCTCCGGGACGTCTGCACGCCGTCCAGGTACGTGGTCATCGTGCCCGCGGAACGGTCGGCGACGACGGCCACCTGGTGCCAGACGCCCATCACCGAGGTCGGGCTGACCTGCGGCAGGTAGTTCTGCGCCGTCGAGGTGCCGTTGCGTCCGAAGCAGGCCCGCAGCACGCCGGGACTGCCCGCCGTGTTGTAGAGCGTCGTGCCGTTGTTGTAACAGTGCGTGAAGTCCTGGTTGGAGACGATGGGGGAGTCGGAGCTGGACGCCGTCTGGTTCAGCCAGAAGACGTAGGAGAAGCTCGCGGAGGCGTCGGTGCGGCCGGCGATCAGCGGCAGGGTGAGGAAGTTGACGCCCTTGGTGCTCCCGGCCGGCGAGTTGACGTACGCGGCCTTGCCGTCGATCCCGGCGCCGTAGGACGGCGTCCCCGACCAGGTGCCGGCGAAGCGGTTGCCCGAGCTGTCGGTCACCGTGCTGCCGCTGTCGCCGTCGAAGTCGTACGAGACGATCGGCGCGACCGTGTCGCCCGCGGCGCGGTAGCGGTTCCAGACGGCGTACAGGGTGACGGTCGCGCCCGGGGCGGAGGCGAGGTCGGAGACGGTCTGGCCGTCGGTGTACGCGACCGGGCCGGACGCGCTGGTCGCCCAGCCGACGAAGCGGTAGCCCGCGCGGGCGAAGCCGTTCTTCGAGAGCGCGACCGACTGGCCGGAGGTGAGCGTCTGAGCGGTGGTCGAGCCGCCTCCCGCGCCGTTGCCGTCGAACGCGATCGTGTAGCTGACGACCGACGGCTTCGTGGCGGTGTAGTCGGCCGCGACCTGGCCGGCGGGGATGGCCTGGTCGAAGAACGCGAAGTCGTCGATGGCGGCGTCGATGTAGCCGTCCCCGGTGTCCGCCTCGCTGCCGGAGAGGCCGCCGATGTTGAACGCCAGACCGCTCTGGAACGCCGTCGACGCGGTGATCGAGCCCGCGGGCGCCGCGGTCGCCTTGCCGCCGTCCACGTAGAACGTCATCGTGTTCGCGCCGCGGTCCACGACGACGGCGATGTGGTGCCACGACCCGAGCACGTTCGGCTGGATGCCGTGGACGTACTCCTTGGTGCCTCCCGCGGTCTGACCCCAGCAGGCCTCCAACAGCCCCGGCGTCGCCTGGTTGTAGAGGGTGAGCCCGGCGTTGTTGCAGACGTCGAAGTCCTGGTTGCTCACGATCGGGCCGTAGCTGGTGCGGCTGCGCTCGGCCATCCAGAACTCGTAGGAGAAGCTGGAGGACGCGTCCGTCTCACCGGCCACCAGCGGCAGCTTCACGTAGTTCGCACCGCCGCTCACCGACGCGGCGCGGCCGGAGACGCCGGCCACGTAGGCGGGCGTGCCATTCCAGGCCGCGTCGTTGCCCGAGCCGGAGGAGTCGGCCACCGTGGTCCCGCTGTCCGCGTCGAAGGTGTACGCGGCGACGGGCTTGATCGCATCCCCCGGGTCGACGGCGGAGCCGGCGGCGCTCGCCGCGTAGGCGACGCCGAGCGCGCCGGCTGCGACGACGGCGAGCGCGGCGAGTGCCGAGGCGATCCGCGCGACGCGCGAGCGGGGGAGGCGGAGCAGCGGACGGGAGGTCGCGGACATGGTGGTCTCCAGCTGGCGGTCGAGCGGTCGGGTGGGGGCGGGGTCGGGACGCGGCGCGAGGCCGGGCGGGTCAGGCGGGGAGCTGCGCAACGCGGCCCGCGTAGCGGTGCCGCCAGCCGGTGCCGGTGTCGGCGGTGATGACGACGTCGTAGTAGCCGTCGTCCGTCGGCCAGCTCACGCTCTGCCGGGCGCCGGGGTGCACCCAGACGCTGCGCGTGCCCCCGGAGAAGTCGTTGGCGGTCAGCGTGTAGTGCACCGCCTGCAGGCCGTCGTTGTGCAGGTCGATGGCGACGGTCGGCTTCGGGCCGGCGACGAGCGACACCTCCGCGCGCGGCACACCGGAGTTGTCCTGGCCGTCGGGGAGCACCGTGCCGGCGTGCGAGCGCACGAAGCCGTCGGGGCCGTAGACCGAGAAGGCGTAGCGGCCGTCGTGCGCCGCGGCATCCCACGAGTAGATCGCCGGCGTCTCGGCCGAGACGGTGTGCGGTGTGTTCGCGAACGGCAGGTACGCGTCAGGGAACGCCTGCAGGCTCACGGCCTTGCCCTCCGGCCCTCCCTCCAGGCTCAGCCGGGCGGTCACGGTGCCGGTCGTGCGGTCCTCGGCGAACGTCCCGTGCGGATGGAACGAGAGCGGGCGGTGCCGAAGAGTGCCGCCGTCCCAGCGGTCCGCGGGCGGCACCTGGGTCGCGATGGTGCCGCCCGCGCGCGCGATCTGCACCAGCGCCTCGGTGTCCGGGAGCGCGGGGATGTCCACCACCGGGTTCGCGAAGTCCATCGCGCTGGTCAGGTCGCCGGAGATCGCACGCCGCCACGGCGTGATCGTGGAGCTGAGCGCCGGTGTTCCGATGGCGGTGGTCCAGGTCTCCAGGAACCGGATGATCGAGGTGTGGTCGAACACCTCGCTGTTCACCCAGCCGCCGCGCGTCCACGGCGAGACCAGGATGCCCGGCACCCGCGCGCCGTAGCCGATCGGGGTGCTGCCCGAGTACTCGCCCGGCGTCCCCGGTTCCGCGTACGGCGGCAGCACGTGATCGAAGTAGCCGTCGTTCTCGTCGAACGTCATGATCAGCAGGGTGCTCTTCCAGAGCTCCGGGTTGGACTGCAGGGTCCGGATGACGCGGTTGCTGAAGTGCGCGCCGTGCTCCGGGTTCGCCGACGGGTGCTCGCACCAGCCGTACGGCGCGACGATCCAGGACACCTGGGGGAGCGGGAACTCGGCGTCCGGGGCGCAGGCGGCGATGAAGTCCTTCAGCACGGCGTCCAGGTTGGCGTCGCTGTCGTTGTTCGGTGCGCCGCTGGCCGCGTACGGCGCGGAGCCGGCGCGCCAGACGAGGCCGGTGCCCGGCGCGTTCTTGACAGGGTCGACGCGGTTGGCGACGTCGGTGGCCGTGGAGCCGGAGGTGGTGAACGGCGCGAAGCCGCGGATCGGGTTGTCCGTGTAGTCGCCGACCCAGCTGGAGCCGTTGTTGCTGTTGTCCACATAGACGCGCCACGAGACGCCCGCCTTCTGCAGCGCCTCCGGGTAGGTCTGCCAGGAGCGCGTCCCGTTCGACTCGCTGCCGTTGTCGGTGACGCCGCTGGAGGTGCCGGTCCAGTGGTAGAGCCGGTTCGGCGTCGTCGGGCCCATCACCGAGCAGTGCCAGGCGTCGCAGATCGTGTACGCGCTCGCGAGCGAGTACTGCCACGGGATCTCCTCGCCCGTGACGTAGTGCATCGTCGCGGAGCCCTTCGCGCCGATCCAGTTGTCGTACCTCCCCGACGCCCAGGCGCCCAGGCCGCCGGAGTAGGAGTGGTCGAGCCCGGTCGTCGTGCCGGCGACCGTTGTCACCCTGGTCGGCTTCACGAACGAGGAGCCGCTCGGCTGCGAGAACACGTCGCCGCCGTTCTGGAAGCGCAGCGCCTGCTTGTCGTCGAAGCCGCGGACACCGGGAAGGGCGCCGTAGTAGTGGTCGAACGCGCGGTTCTCCTGGATGAGGACGACGACGTGCTTGATGTCGGTGATGTCACCGGCGAAGCCTGCCGGGAGGGCGGCGCGGGTGGTGCCCGCCTGCGCGCTGCCGCCGGCGCCGAGTGCCGCGCCGGCCGCGCCGCCGACCGCTGCCGCGCCGCCGAGCAGTCCGAGGGCGCGCAGCATCCCGCGCCGGGAGAGTCCGGAGCGCAGGATCTCGTCCGGCACGGTCCGCTCGCGCTCGTACGGGTCCGGGGTGAACGGCTCTGGCTCGCTGGACATGGGTCTCCTCGGTTCTCGGATCGGGGGGAGGGGCGAGCACAGCCGAGCAAGCCGAGGCGAATGGGCGGTGAACGGCAGGCGTCGAAACGCCCGACGGATCGCCGATCCGGGCGGATCGGTCGGCCGACTGTGCGCACTGGGCGGTTCGGGCGCGGTTCGGGGCGCGGTCGGTGCGCGGTCCGTGCCCCGAACCGCGCCGTCAGACGAGCGTGCGCTGGCTCTCGCCGGCGGCCACCTCGAAGGCGATCGCGCCGGAGAGATAGCGGTCGACCCCGAGCTCCACGATGCGACCCTCCCTGGTGGTGGTGATCCTGGTCACCTGGAGCAGCGGGCTCGAGCGGCGCACGCCGAGCAGCGCCGCGTCCTCCGTTGACGCCGCGACCGCCTCGATGCGGTGGGTGCCGGAGGTGATGTGGATGCCCTCGGCGGCGAGCGCCTCGGCGGTCGAGACCACGTCGTCCGGCAGCGCCTCGATCACCGGCGTCAGCCACGGCGCCCAGGTCGAGCGCTCGACCATCACGCGGCGTCCGTCCAGCGTCCGCACGCGGGTGAAGGCGATCAGCGGCTCCTGCCAGCGTATGCGCAGCAGCTGCGCCTCCCGCGCGGTCGCCGGTCTCCGCTCGCGGGAGGTGATCGCGCCGCCGGGGACACGGCCGCCGTCGACCGCCCACTGCGCGAACGACAGCATCCTGTCGAAGCCCTGGGTGCGGTGCCGTGGCTGCACGACCCAGCCGCCGCGCGGACGCGAGACGACGAGCGACTGGCGCGCGAGCTGGGCGAGGGCACCGCGCACGACGCTCCTGGTCACGCCGTACTCCGCCGCGAGCGCGGCCTCGCTGGGCAGCCGCGCGCCGACGGCGACGTCGCCCTCCGCGATCCGCCTGCGCAGGTCGGCGGCCACCCGTGCGTAGCGCGGCGCCCCGGCGTCGCGGTCGGCGGCCGGCTCCGGGATCGGGGATGTGCTGGGCATCGGCACGGCAAGGCTACAACGCCCGGATGTCGGCGGTGCGCGCGATGATCGGGGGATGAGCGAATCCGTGTCACCGACGACGCGCGTGCCCGAATCCACCGACGGCGTCGCGGCGTCGACCGCAGGGCACGGCCGCCTGGGCGTCGCCGGTGGCACAGCACTCTACGTGGCCGCGGTGCTGGGCACCGGCATCCTCGTGCTGCCCGCGCTCGCCGCTGCGGCGGCCGGCCCCGGCGCCATCATCGCGGTGGCCGCGCTGGCGCTGATCTCGGTGCCGCTCGCCGCGACGTTCGCGGCCCTGGCCAGGCGGCATCCCGACGCGGGCGGCGTCGCCACGTTCGCCCGGCGGGCGTTCGGCCCGACCTCGGCGCGGATCATCAGCTACTGGTTCTTCTTCGGAACGCCGATCGGCGCCCCGATCGCCGCGCTCATGACGGCCCGCTACGTCGTCGCCGTGATCGGCGGGGACGCGGTGACCACGACGCTGATCGCGGTCGCGCTCATGGTCGTGCCGGTCATCGTGACGGCGTTCGGGGTGCGGTTCGCCGCCTCGGTGCAGCTCGTCCTCTCCGGAGCGCTCATCGCCGTGCTCGTGTTCGTGCTGGCGGCGGCGGCCCCGCACGCCGACCCAGCGCACCTGACGCCCCTCCTGCCGCACGGCTGGCCGGGTGTCGGGCTCGCGATGAGCCTCTACATCTGGGCGTTCGCCGGCTGGGAGGCGGTGGCGGGCATCGGCGGCGAGTTCCGGAATCCGCGGCGCGACATCCCGCGCGCGACCGCGCTCGCGCTGGTGATCGTCTCGATCGCCTACCTCGCCATCCAAACGGTCACCGTGGTCGTGCTCGGCGGCGGCGCCGCGACATCCGCGGTGCCTCTGCTCGACCTAGTGGAGGTCGCGACCGGCTCGGGCGGCGGGGTCGTCGTGGCGGTGATCGCGGCGATCGTCGTCACCGGTGTGTTCAACGCCTACCTCGCCGCGTTCAGCAAGCTCGGCGCGGCCATGGGCCGCGACGGCGATCTGCCGTCCTGGTTCGGGCGCGGCGCCGAGAACGGCGCGGTCGCCCGGCGCGGCCTGCTGCTCTCCGCCGTCGTGATGGCGCTGTACTCGGTCGTGGTGCTCTCCAGCGGCGACCTGCAGCCGTTCATCCTCGTCCACACCAGCATCGCCGCAGCCGTCTACGGCCTGGGCGTCGCGTCGGCGATCGTGCTGCTGCCGCGCCGGTCGGCGGGGTGGTGGATGGCGGTGCTGTCCTGCGTGTTCGCCGCCGGCCTGCTGCTGCTGGCCGGCTGGCACCTGGTCTTCCCGCTGGCCCTCGCCGTGGTCGCGGTGGTCGTGGGGGCGTTCGGGGCGTTCTCCCGGCGACGGCGGCGCGATATCGCATAATGAGGGGGATCGCGGGGTGCCCGAGCCCCGCGGCGAGCGTGGACGGAGGGGACCGCGTGACCCACGAGCAGCCGCCCCGTGCCGCGAGCATGCGGGACGTCGCCCAGCTGGCCGGGGTCTCCCACCAGACCGTGTCCCGCGTGATCAACGCGCACCCGAGCATCCGTGACAGCACCCGACAGCGCGTGCTCGACGCGATGGAGCAGCTGCGCTACCGGCCGAACGCCGCCGCCCGGGCCCTGGTCACCGCGCGCTCGCGGACCATCGGCGTGCTGTCCACCTCGGCGGCCGCGCTGTACGGCCCCGTCTCCAGCATCAACGCGATCCAGGGGCAGGGCCGCGAGGCCGGCTACTACGTCGCCGTGACCCAGCTCAGCGACCTCAGCGACGAGGGCATCGCGGCGGGGATCGACCACCTGCTCTCGCAGGCGGTGGAGGGGATCATCGTGATCGCGCCGCAGGATGCGGTGCTGCGGCGGGTGGCCGCCGCGGCCATCGGCGTGCCGTACGTGACGCTGCAGGGCGGCGCGCAGGTCGTCACGCGGGAGCTGACCGTCGACCAGGAGGCGGGCGCGCGGGCGGCGACGCGGCACCTGATCGACCTCGGCCACCGCCGGATCGTCCACGTCGCCGGGCCGCTGGAGTGGTTCGAGGCGCAGGCGCGGGTGGACGGCTACCTCGGCGAGCTGCACTCGGCCGGGCTGCCCGAGCCGCCGGTGCAGCGCGGGGACTGGTCGGCGGAGTCCGGCTACCGCGCGGCGATGGAGTTCGTCGGCGACCCGGACGTGACTGCCGTCTTCGCGTCCAACGACCAGATGGCGCTCGGGGTGTACCACGCGGCGCACGAGCGCGGGCGGCGCATCCCTGACGACCTCAGCGTCGTCGGTTTCGACGACATCCCGGAGGCCGCGCACTTCTGGCCGCCGCTGACCACGGTGCTGCAGGACTTCACCGAGCTCGGCCGGCGCAGCGTCGAGCGGCTGGTCGCGGAGATCGAGGGCGGCGAGGAGCCGGTGCCGGCGAGCATCCTGCCGGAGCTGGTCGTCCGCGGCTCGACGGCCCTCGCGCACTGACCTCGCGCTCGCACTGCGGGTGCGTTCCCCCGCAGTTCCAGGATACGGGAGGGTACGGGGCTTGCGGCAAGGCCCCCTCGGCGTCGCAGAATGCTGCACTGTGACTTCGACGACCTCCGCCTTCGCCCTGCCCGATCGACTGTCCGCCAAACGAGACCCCGCCCTCATCGCCGCCGACGAACGGCACTTCGCCGCAATCGCCGAGAGCATCGCCGGGGAGGTCGCCGCGATCCTCGCGCGGCTCGACGCCGAGCGCCGTGCGCCCGGCGGCCATGGCCAGGCCGCGCTCGACCGCGACCTGGAGATCCACCGGCTGAGCGCCCGCCTGCGCACCCTGCGCCGCTACGGAATCGACCTCTGCCTCGGCCGGATGGTCGTCGAGGGCGGGGCGGAGCCGGTGTACATCGGCCGGCTCGGCCTCACCGCCGCCGACGGCACCCGGCTGCTGACCGACTGGCGCTCGCCCGCCGCCGAGCCGTTCTTCGGCGCCACCCTCGCCGACCCGATGGGCCTGGCGAGCCGACGGCGCTACCGCTGGTCGCGCGGCCGGGTCATCGACTACTGGGACGAGGCGTTCACCGCGGAGGGCTTCGCCGGCGCCGCCGCTCTCGACGACCAGTCGTCGTTCATCGCCAGCCTCGGCAGCACCCGCTCCTCGCGGATGCGGGATGTGCTGGCCACGCTGCAGGCCGACCAGGACGCGATCATCCGCGCCGGCTCCCGCGGAGCGCTCGTGGTGGACGGCGGCCCCGGCACCGGCAAGACCGTCGTCGCCCTGCACCGCGCCGCGTACCTCCTCTACTCCGAACCGCACCTGCAGCAGCATCGGGGCGGCGTGCTGTTCGTCGGGCCGAGCGACGGCTACCTTTCGTACGTCTCGGATGTGCTGCCGAGCCTGGGTGAGGAGGGTGTGCAGATCTGCACGCTGCGCGATCTGGTGCCCGAGGGCGCCGATGCGCTGCCCGAGGCCGACCAGCGAGTCGCCGCGCTGAAGGCCTCCGGTGCGCTGGTGGATGCGGTGGAGGCGGCCGTCCGGGCATACGAGACGCCATCAGAGCGGTCCGTGCTGGTCGAGACGGAGTGGGCGGACGTGCGGGTCGGTCCGGCGGAATGGGCGGACGCGTTCGCCGCCGCCGATCCCGCGCTCAGCCACAACGAGGCGCGCGACCAGGTCTGGGAGGAGCTGATCGGCATCCTCGCCGACCGCTTCGACGAGGAGCTGCCGCCGCGCCTGGTGCGCCGCGAGCTGGAGCGGGACGAGGGGCTCCGCCGCGCGTTCGCCCGCGCGTGGCCGGTGCTCGATCCCGCCGGGCTGGTCGCGGACCTGCTCACCGTGCCGGGCTTTCTGCGACGCTGCGCGCCGACCCTCGGCGAGGACGACATCCGGCTGCTCCAGCGCCAGGACGCCCGTGCCTGGACGGTCGCCGACCTGCCGCTCCTCGACGCCGCCCGCCGCCGCGCGGGCGATCCGGCGGCCGTCGGCATCGACCGGAGGCGCGAGGCGGTCGTCGGCGCGGAGCGCGAGCGGATGGCGCAGGTCGTCGACGACCTGATCGCGGCCGACGACGGCGAGGGCCTGGTGACGATGCTCCGCGGCGCGGACGTGCAGAACTCGCTCGACGACGAGACCGTGCTGCCGCGGCTCGACCCGGACGCGCTGGCCGGCCCGTTCGCGCACATCGTCGTCGACGAGGCGCAGGAGCTGACCGACGCGGAGTGGAGGATGCTGCTCGCGCGCTGCCCGTCGCGCAGCTTCACCGTCGTCGGCGACCGCGCGCAGGCCAGGCACGGCTTCACCGAGTCGTGGCAGGACCGGCTGACGCGCGCGGGTCTGAGGGACGTCTCGCTCGCCTCGCTCGGCATCAACTACCGCACCCCTGAAGAGATCATGGCGGTCGCCGCGCCCGTCATCCGGGCGGTGCTGCCGGACGCCAACGTCCCGACGTCGATCCGCTCCTCCGGCATCCCGGTGGCGTACGGCGCGGCCGACGAGCGCGACGCCGTGCTGGACGACTGGCTCGCTGGGCACGAGGACGGCGTGGCGTGCGTGATCGGCGACCCGGCCTTCGCGGGGCGGCCGCGCATCCCGTCGCTCACGCCGGAGTCGGCGAAGGGCCTCGAGTTCGACCTCGTCGTGCTCGTCGACCCGGAGCGTTTCGGCGACGGCGTCCTCGGCGGCGTCGACCGCTACGTCGCGATGACCCGCGCCACCGAGCGCCTCGTCGTCCTGACCTCGTGACCCGGGCGGCCCGCCCTGCCGTCGAACACAGGAAAAGTGTCGCGAAATCGCCCGAATCGCGACATTTTCCCTGTGCTCGGCGGCCCAGGGCGGGGCTAGTCCTCCCAGCGCCGGGGGCCGGGGCCCTCGGCGGCGAGGGCGTCTTCGGGGTTCTGGAGGGAGCAGGTGCGCAGACTCAGGCAGCCGCAGCCCATGCAGCCGGTGAGGTCGTCGCGGAGGTGCTCGAGCGCCCGGATGCGCTCGTCCAATTCGTCCCGCCAGAGCCGGGACAGCCGCGCCCAGTCCTTCTTGGTCGGCGTGCGGCCGGCGGGGAGGGAGCCGAGCGCGGCACGGATGTCGGCGAGCGGTACGCCGACCCGCTGCGAGACCCGGATGAACGCCACGCGGCGCAGTACGTCGCGGCGGTACCGGCGCTGGTTGCCGGCGGTGCGCTCGCTCTCGATCAGTCCCTCACGCTCGTAGAAGTGCAGCGCGGAGACCGCGACGCCGCTGCGGGAGGCGACGTCGCCGACGCTGAGGATCGGTTCCGACGGGGTCATTGACCTCAACCATAGTTGAGGTTCTAGGCTGGCGGCATGACTTCTCGCGACGGGGATGCCTCCCTGCCGGACACCGCTCCGCCGCCCGCATCCGCACCCGACAGCCCGCAGACCCTCCCGAAACCGGAGGGCGTGCTCGGCCCGCGCTTCCGCTGGGTGAGCATCGGGATGTTCCTGCTCGTGATGCTCGCGGCGTTCGAGGCGATGGCGGTCACCACGATCATGCCGACCGTCAGCCGGGAGCTCGACGGGGCCGGGCTGTACGCGTTCGCGTTCGCCGGCCCGCTCGCCGTGAGCGTGGTCGGGATGGTGCTCGCGGGCGTGTGGTCGGACCGTGGCAACCCGCGCAACGCGCTGTTCGCGTCCGTCGTGCTCTTCGCGGTCGGCCTGACCGTTGCGGGTGGCGCGCCGGACATGGTCCTCTTCGTGACCGGGCGGCTGGTACACGGCCTCGCCGGCGGCGCGGTGACCGTCGCGCTCTACGTGATCGTGGCGCGCGTCTACCCGCCCGCGCTGCACGCCCGCATCTTCGCCGCCTTCGCGGCGGCGTGGGTGATCCCCTCGCTGATCGGCCCCGTGGTCGCCGGGGCGCTCGCGGAGACGGTGGGCTGGCGCTGGGTGTTCCTCGGCGTCGTCGGCCTCGTCGTGCTCGCGATGCTGATGGTGGTGCCCGCGATGCGCGGAGTGCACGGACCCGCCGAGCACGCCGCGCTCGGCCGCCGGGAACTGGTCCGCATCGGCTGGGCGGTGCTCGTGGCCGCCGCCGTGCTCGCGCTCACGCTCGCGGCGGAGTCGCGTGGACTGGTGCAGTGGCTCGCGCCGGTGCTGGCGACCGTGGTCGCCCTCGTCGCGCTGCGCCCGCTGCTGCCGACCGGCACGCTGCGCGCGCGCCGCGGACTGCCCAGCGTGATCCTCATGCGCGCCCTCGTCGCCGGCACGTTCTTCGCCGCCGAGGTGTACGTGCCGCTGCTGCTGGTGACGCAGTACGGCGCGTCCGCGGCGGTCGCCGGCCTCGCGCTGACCGCGGCCGGCCTGAGCTGGGCGGCGGCGTCCTGGGCGCAGGGCCGGTTCCCGGCCATCGGCCACCTGCTCGCCGCGCGCCTGGGCGCGCTGGGCCTGACGATCGCGATCGCATCCCTGCTGGTCACGGCGATGACCGGCGCATCCCCGGTCGTCGTGGTGATCGGCTGGGCCTTCGCGGGAGCCGGGATGGGCGTGCTCTACCCGCGTCTCGGCGTGCTGACCCTCGAGTACTCGACCCCGGAGAACCAGGGCTTCAACAGCTCGGCGCTCTCGATCGCCGACGCGATCGGCTCGGCCATCGCGCTCGCCGCGACGGCGATCGTCTTCTCCGCGTTCGGCGGCGCGGACTCCGAGACGTCGTTCGCCGCGGTGTTCGTCTTCACTGGCGTGCTCTGCGCCCTCACCTGGGTCTGCGGGCCGCGCATCCTGCGCGCTCGGTCGTAGCGCCTTCTCCGACGGTCGAGTACGCAGAGAATCCGCGTACCCGACGGTTTCCGGGCGACTTTCTGCGTACTCGCGTGCCGCGTTGTGCCCACCCTTCCTTGTGAGTTTGATAGGACATAAGTAGACTCGTCGCAGCAGCATCCGCACCGCATCCCTCGACGAAGGAGCTCCGCGTCCATGACGGACCAGACGACGACGGCGTACGACCTCATCACCTTCGGCCGCATCGGTGTCGACCTCTACCCGTTGCAGGACGGCGTCGGCCTCGAAGACGTGCAGACCTTCGGCAAGTACCTCGGCGGCAGCGCGACGAACGTCGCCATCGCCGGCGCGCGGCACGGCCTCCTCTCGGCGGTCATCACCGCCACCGGCGCCGACCCGTTCGGCCGCTACGCGCACCGCGAGCTGCGCAGGCTCGGCGTCGACGACCGCTTCGTCACCACGGTCGCCGACCTCAAGACGCCGATCACCTTCTGCGAGATCTTCCCGCCGGACGACTTCCCGCTCTACTTCTACCGCGACCCGATCGCCCCCGACCTCGCGATCACCGATGCAGACCTCGACCTCGACGCCATCAGGGACGCGCGCATCTTCTGGGCGACGGTCACCGGCCTCTCCCGCGACCCGAGCCGCTCGGCGCACCACGTCGCCTGGGCCGCGCGGGGGCGCGCCCCGCTGACCGTCCTGGACCTCGACTACCGCCCGATGTTCTGGTCGTCGCCCGCCGAGGCGACCGCCGAGGTCGGCCGCGCGCTGGAGCACGTGACCGTGGCCGTCGGCAACCGCGAGGAGTGCGTGATCGCCGTCGGCGAGACCGAGCCGATGCGAGCGGCGGATGCGCTGCTCGAGCGCGGCGTCGAGCTCGCGATCGTGAAGCAGGGGCCGCGCGGCGTGCTGGCGAAGACCCGCGAGGAGACCGTGGAGGTACCGCCGTACCCGGTGGAGGTCGTCAATGGCCTCGGCGCGGGCGACGGCTTCGGCGGGGCGCTCTGCTACGGGCTGCTGCAGGGCTGGCCGCTTCAGCGCCTGCTCCGGTTCGCCAACATCGCGGGGGCGATCGTCGCCACCCGCCGCGAGTGCTCGACCGCGATGCCGACCACGGCGGAGGTCGATGACGTGCTGAAGGAGCTCGAACGTGTCGACAGCTGACCTCACTCACCGCACACAGCCGGTGCTCGGCGCGGATGCGTTCGCCCGGCTCCGCGACCTGCGGCACCGGCGGCCGGAGGCGGTCGGGGAAGCGCTCGCCGCGCGGACCCGGCGCCCGCTGGTGCGCGGCGACGGCCGGCTCTTCATCGTCGCCGCCGACCACCCGGCGCGCGGCGCGCTCTCCGTCCGCGCCGACGCCACCGCGATGGCCGACCGCTACGAGCTGCTGGAGCGCCTGGCGCTCGCGCTCTCCCGCCCGGGAGTGGACGGCGTGCTCGGCACCCCCGACATCATCGAGGACCTAGCCCTGCTCGGCGTGCTCGACGACACGATCGCCGTCGGCTCGATGAACCGCGGCGGCCTGCGCGGCGCCTCGTTCGAGATGGACGACCGCTACACCGGCTACGACGTGCCCGCGATGGTCCGCGATGGGCTGGACGCCGCGAAGCTGCTGCTCCGGGTGAACCTCGAGGATGCGGCGACGGCGCGCACGCTGGAGGAGACGGCCCGCGCGGTCAGCGCCTCCGCCGACGCCCGGCTGCCGATCATGCTCGAGCCGTTCATGAGCCGCTGGCAGGACGGCCGCATCGTCAACGACCTCACGCCGGACGCGGTGATCACCTCCATCGCCATCGCGGCGGGGCTCGGCAGTTCGTCGGCGTACACCTGGCTGAAGCTGCCGGTCGTGGCCGAGATGGAGCGGGTGATGGCCGCGACGACCATGCCGACCCTGCTGCTCGGCGGCGACACCGACGCCGCGCCCGAAGAGACCTACGCCGCGTGGGGTGCCGCGCTCGGCCTCCCCGGCGTCCACGGCCTGATCGTCGGCCGCACCCTCCTCTACCCGCAGGACGGCGACGTGGCCCGGGCCGTCGACACCGCGGCATCCCTCGTCCACGGCGGCTGACCGGCCCGCCGGCCGGCACGGCTCGCACCGCCCGCACTGCACCGCACGACCACTGAAGGAAGACCATGACCGACACCTCCACCGACCTCCCGGTCGTCCCGCACTGGATCGACGGAGCCGCGCGCCCGTCCACAAGCGGCCGGACCGCTCCCGTCTTCGACCCGGCGCTCGGTGTTGAGACCAAGCGCGTCGGCCTCGCCGACCGTGCCGAGATCGACGCGGCCGTCGCCTCCGCGAAGGCAGCGTTCCCGGCGTGGTCCGAGCTCTCGCTTGCGCGCAGGCAGGCCATCCTCTTCCGATTCCGCGAGCTGCTGGATGCGCGCAAGGGCGAGCTGGCCGAGATCATCACCTCGGAGCACGGCAAGGTGCTCTCGGATGCGCTCGGCGAGATCAGCCGCGGCCAGGAGGTCGTGGAATTCGCGACCGGCCTCGCACACCACCTGAAGGGCGAGTACTCCGAGCAGGTCTCCTCCGGCATCGACGTGTATTCCACCCGTCAGCCGCTCGGCGTCGTCGGCATCATCTCGCCGTTCAACTTCCCGGCGATGGTGCCGGCCTGGTTCTTCCCCATCGCGATCGCTGCGGGCAACACCGTCGTGCTAAAGCCGAGCGAGAAGGACCCGTCGGCGGCGATCTGGCTGGCCGAGCTGTGGAAGGAGGCCGGCCTCCCGGACGGCGTCTTCACCGTGCTGAACGGCGACAAGGAGGCGGTGGACGGCCTGCTCACCCACCCGGACGTCGCCGCGATCTCCTTCGTCGGCTCCACCCCGATCGCGAAGTATGTCTACGAGACCGGCACCGCGCACGGCAAGCGCGTCCAGGCGCTCGGCGGCGCGAAGAACCACATGCTGGTGCTCCCGGACGCCGACCTCGACCTGATCGCCGACTCGGCGATCAACGCGGGCTTCGGCTCAGCGGGCGAGCGCTGCATGGCCATCTCGGTCGTCGTCGCGGTCGAGCCCGTCGCCGACGACCTGATCGCCAAGGTCACCGAGCGGATGGAGGGCTTGCGCATCGGCGACGGCCGCCGCGGCTGCGACATGGGCCCGCTGGTCACGGCGCAGCACCGCGACAGGGTCGCCTCCTACATCGACATCGCGAAGCAGGACGGCGCGACCGTCGTCGTCGACGGCCGGGACGTGAACCCGGACGGCGACGCCAACGGCTTCTGGCTCGGCCCGACCCTGCTCGACAACGTGCCCACCAGCTCCCGCGCCTACACCGAGGAGATCTTCGGCCCGGTGCTCGCGGTCGTGCGTGTCGCTTCGTTCGAGGAGGGCGTCGCGCTCATCAACTCCGGGGCGTTCGGCAACGGCACCGCGATCTTCACCAACGACGGCGGCGCGGCCCGCCGCTTCCAGAAGGAGATCCAGGTGGGCATGATCGGCATCAACGTCCCGATCCCGGTCCCGGTGGCCACCTTCTCGTTCGGCGGCTGGAAGGACTCGCTGTTCGGCGACACCAAGGCCCACGGCGCCGAGGGCGTGAAGTTCTACACGCAGCTCAAGGCGATCACCAGCCGCTGGCTGGACCCGTCGCACGGCGGCATCAACCTGGGCTTCCCCGAGAACAACTGACCGACGAGGAGGACGGCGATGACCGAGCACAACGAGTGGTTCTTCCCGTGCGGCATGCTGAGCGAGGGCGTGTGGGAGTCGGCGGTCGACTCCTCCCTGCCCGGCTGGCAGCACACCGGCCTCCGGGTGGCGCAGCTCGACGGCGGCGCGGCCGAGCTGCCCGCGGGTGACGTCGAGAGGATCGTCGTCCCGCTCAGCGGGTCGTTCGCGGTGGAGCACGAGGGCCGCAGCACGCGGCTCGCCGGTCGGGCGAGCGTGTTCGACGGCCCGACCGATGTGCTCTACGTCGGGGCGGGGGAGGGACTCGTCGTCCGCGGCTCCGGCCGGGTCGCCGTCGCCGAGGCGCCGACCACGATCCGCAAGCCGTCCGTCCACATCGCCGCGGACGATGTTCCCGTCGAGCTGCGCGGGGCGGGGGCGGACTCGCGTCAGGTGCACAACTTCGGCACGCCCGCGGCGCTGGACGCCGCCTCCCTCATCGTGTGCGAGGTCATCACGCCGGGCGGCAACTGGTCGTCGCATCCCGCGCACAAGCACGACGAGAACGTGCCTGGCCACGAGTCGCGCCTCGAGGAGATCTACTACTTCGAGGTGGCGCCGGTCCGCGGCGGGAGCGCGCCGGAGGACGCGGACGCGTTCGCAACCTTCGCCACCTACAGCTCGGCGGCGGGCGACATCGAGACCAACGCGCTGGTGCGCAGCGGCGACATCGCGCTTGTGCCGTTCGGCTACCATGGGCCGGCGGTCGCGCCTCCCGAGTACGACCTCTACTACCTCAACGTGATGGCGGGGCCGGACGAGGAGCGGGTCTGGCTCGTGAGCGACGACCCGCGCCAGGCCTGGCTGCGCGACACCTGGGCGGAGCTGGACACCGATCCGCGCCTCCCGTACCGCACCGACACGACCACGCAAGGAGCGACCCGATGACCACCCGCAGGATGACCGTCGGCCAGGCGCTCGTCGCGTTCCTGGGCAACCAGTGGACGGTCGACGGGGACGTGCGCGAGCGCACCGTGCCCGGGATGCTCGGCATCTTCGGCCACGGCAACGTCGCCGGGCTCGGCCAGGCGCTGAAGCAGGCGAACGTGCAGGATCCGGCGCTGATGCCCTACTACCAGGCACGGAACGAGCAGGCCATGGTGCACCAGGCCGTCGGCTACGCGCGCATCCACCGCCGCCGGGCGACGCTCGCCGCCACCGCGTCCGTCGGACCGGGCGCCGCGAACATGCTCACCGGTGCGGCGCTCGCCACGGCGAACCGCCTCCCCGCCCTGCTGCTGCCCTCGGACACCTTCGCCACCCGCGTCGCCGACCCGGTGCTGCAGCAGCTCGAGCATCCGCACGACCTCGGGATGCAGGTGACCGACGTGTTCCGCCCGGTGTCACGCTTCTTCGACCGGGTGCAGCGGCCGGAGCAGCTGTTCTCGATCGCGCTCGCCGCGATGCGCGTGCTGACCGACCCGGCCGAGACCGGCGCGGTGACCATCGCGCTGCCGGAGGACGTGCAGGCGGAGGCGCTGGATGTTCCGGAGGAGTTCCTAGCGCCGCGCGAGTGGCACCTCCGGCGTCCGCTGCCGGAGCGCTGGGCGCTGACGGCCGCCGTCGAGGCGATCCGATCGGCGGAGCGGCCGTTCATCGTCGCCGGCGGCGGTGTGCTCTACTCCGGGGCCGAGGATGCGCTGCGCGCGTTCGCCGAGCAGACCGGCATCCCCGTCGGCACGACGCAGGCGGGCGGCGGCGCGCTGCCGTGGGACCACCCGCAGTACCTCGGTGGCGTCGGCGCCACCGGAACGACCGCGGCCAACCGGCTCGCCGCCGAGGCGGACGTGGTCATCGGCATCGGCACGCGGTACAGCGACTTCACCACCGCGAGCCGCACCGCGTTCCAGGCGGAGGGCGTGCGGTTCGTGAACGTGAACGTCGCCGCGTTCGACGCCTACAAGCACGGCACCGAGCTGCCGGTCATCGCCGACGCCAGGGAGACGCTCGAGGCGCTGCGCGGGGCGCTCGGCGGCCACCGCATCCCCGCCGCTCTCGCGGATCGTGTCGCCGCCGAGAAGCGCTCGTGGGACGCGGTGGTGGACGCCGCCCTCGCGCCGACCGGAGCGGAGTTGCCCGGCCAGTCGGAGATCATCGGAGCCGTCCAGGCGGCGAGCGCCCCGCGCGACGTCGTCGTGCAGGCGGCCGGCTCGCTGCCCGGCGACCTGCACAAACTGTGGCGCGTGCGCGACCCGCTCGGCTACCACGTGGAGTACGCGTTCTCGACGATGGGCTACGAGATCGCCGGTGGTCTCGGCGTGAAGCGCGGGCTGGAGGCGCTCGGCGACGACCGCGACGTGATCGTCATGGTCGGCGACGGCTCCTACCTCATGCTGCACACCGAGCTCGTGACCGCGGTCGCGGAGGGCATCAAGATCGTCGTCGTGCTCATCCAGAACCAGGGCTTCGCGTCCATCGGCCACCTCTCCGAGACCATCGGCTCCGACCGGTTCGGGACCCGCTACCGCTACCGCGACGCGGAGGGCGTGAACTTCGAGCGCGGCGACTTCCTGCCGGTGGACCTGGCCGCGAACGCCCGCAGCTACGGGATCGACGTCGTCGAGATCGCGCCGGGCGCCGACGCCGTCGCGCGGCTGTCGGAGGCGGTGGCGGCCGCGAAGGCATCGCCGACGTCGACGCTCATCCATGTCGAGTCGGACCCGTTCCTCTACGCCCCGGACGGCGAGGGCTGGTGGGATGTGCCGGTCGCCGAGGTCTCGGAGCTGGAGAGCACCCGCACCGCCCGCGAGGAGTACATGGAGCAGCGTCGCCGCCAGCGCCCGCTGCTCGGCTGACCGCGCGGGCCTGCCCGCGGAATGCGCCGTGCCGTGGCGAGTGCGCCTTCCCGGGACGACTGCGCCGGGGCGCCCGGGCGCAGTGGTCCCCCCAGGGTGCACTCACCCCGGGCGCGGGGCGGGGCGGGTGCGCGGCAGCCGCGTGCGCGGGCTCAGCGGTCGACGAGGGTGATCTCGAACGAGTAGAGGTCCGGGCGGTAGCAGTGCTGCCCGTACTCGACAGCGCGTCCCGCCGTGTCGAACGCGGTGCGCGACATGGTCAGCACCGCCGCGTTCCTCTTGATCTCCAGCAGCTCGCTCTCCTCGGCGGTCGCCTCGCGCGCACCGATGCGCTGGTTGGCGATCCGCATCGTCACGCCGCGCTCGCGCAGCAGCTGGTAGAGGCCGCGCGCCTCCAGGTCGTCGCCGGTGATGTCGGTGAACTCGGTCGGGAGGGTGTTGTCGAGGACGGCGAGCGGGACGTCGTCCGCGAGCCGCAGCCGCACCACGTGCAGCACAGGGTCGCCGGCCGCGAGCGTCAGGTGCTCCGCCTCGTCGTCCGTCGCCGGGCGCACCTCGTGGCTCAGCACCCGCGTCTCCGGAGCCTGGCCGGAGCGGGACAGGTCCTCGTACAGGCTGGTGAGGTCCACGTTGCGGGTCACCTTGCCGTGCACGACCTGCGTGCCGATGCCGCGGCGACGCACGATCAGGCCCTTGTCCACCAGCTCCTGGATGGCGCGGCGCACCGTCGGCCGGGAGAGCCCGAGCCGCTGGCCCAGCGCGATCTCGTTCTCCAGGCGGGCGCCGGGAGGGAGGATGTCGTCGCGGATCGCCTGCTCGAGCCGGGTGGCGAGCTGGTAATAGAGCGGGACGGGACTTGTCTTGTCCAGGTCGTCGAACAGGTCGCGGGGAAGCGGGTGCTCGGCCGGCATCGAACCGCCTCCTTCGCTAGTTTGTCAGAACAACCATACACGCGGGAATGATCCGCCATCGTCGCCGCACCGGTAGGTTGGCCCTGTGAGCGAGAACGCACCGACGCTGTCCGAGGTCGCCGCGCACGCCGGCGTCTCCCTCGCCACGGCGTCGCGCGCCCTCAACGGGAGCGCGCGCAAGGTCAACCCCGAGCTGCAGGAGCGCGTCCTCGCCTCCGCCGCCCAGCTCGGCTACAGCCCCAACGTCCAGGCGCAGGCCGTCGCCCGGGGCACGAGCAACGTCGTCGCGCTGGTGGTCGGCGACATCGCGGACCCGTACTTCGCCGCCATCGCCTCCGGCGTTGTCCGGGTCGCCGACGAGCGCGGCCTGGTGGTCACGATCACGGCGACCGGCCCGTACGCGGGGGAGGCGACGGCCGCGCGTGAGCGGGCCGCGCTGACCGCTCTGCGCGGGCAGCGCCCGCGGGCGGTCGTGCTCGCCGGCAGCCGCATCGCGGGAGCCGAGACGGTGATCCCCGGCGCGTCCGACCGCGCCGCGGTGATCGGCTCCGGCGCGCCGGGCCTGCGCACGGTCGGCGTGGACAACCGGGGAGGCGCTGCGGCGCTGGCGCGCGAGCTGCATTCCCTCGGCTATGCGGACATCGCGGTGCTCGCGGGGCCGGAGGAGCTGGTCACGGTCCGCGACCGCGTGGACGGGTTCCGTTCCGTGCTCCCGGACGCGACCGTCGTGCACACCGACTTCAGCCGCGACGGCGGCCACAGGGCCATGACGGAACTCCTCGCCGGGGGCGCCCGGCCGGAGTGCGTCTTCGCCGTGAGCGACGTGATGGCGATCGGCGCGATGGCCGCGCTGCGGGAGGCGGGGATCGCCCCCGGCGCGGACATCGGCGTCGCCGGTTTCGACGACATCCCGCTCGTCCGCGACGTCACGCCCGCGCTGACCTCGGTCGCCCTGCCGCTGGCCGACATCGGCGCGCGCGCCCTGGAGCTCGCCCTCGCCGATGAGGCCCCCGACGCCTCGGCCGTCGCCGCCGAGGTGCGCGTGCGCGCCTCCACCCCGCGCCGCTAGCCCGCCGCCCCGCCCTCGCCGCGCCCCACGCCGCCCGGCCGACGCGAAGGAGGCCGTTGACACGACGGCGCGCGCCACCTACCGTGGCCTCCGGTAAGCGCTTTCTCGCGCGCGTGCCGATCAAAGCCGATCGGAAGGGAAACCGTCGTGTCCGACACCGCAGCCGTCTCCACCCGCCTCAGCCCCGACCAGCGGAACGCCTTCGCCGCGTCGCTCCTGGGCTGGATGATGGACGCCTTCGACTACTTCATCATCGTCCTCGTCTACGCCGACATCGGCGCCGAGTTCAACGTCCCGCTCGAGCAGATGGCGTACCTCACCACCGTCACGCTCATCATGCGGCCTGTCGGCGCCTACCTGTTCGGGCTCTGGGCCGACCGGGTCGGCCGGCGCATCCCGCTGATCGCGGACGTCTGCTTCTACTCGATCGTCGGATTCCTGTGCGCGTTCGCGCCGAACTTCACCGTGCTGTTCATCCTGCGCCTGCTCTACGGCATCGGGATGGGCGGCGAGTGGGGCCTCGGCGCCGCCCTCACCATGGAGAAGGTGCCGCGCACCCGCCGTGGGCTGTACTCGGGCATCCTGCAGGCCGGCTACTCGGCCGGCTACCTGCTGGCCGCGCTCGCGTTCCTGCTCATCCACTCCGTGTTCGGGTTGAACTGGCGCTGGCTGTTCGCGCTGAGCATCCTGCCCGCGCTCATCTCGCTCATCATCCGGTCCCGTGTGCGCGAGTCGGAGGTGTGGGAGACCACCCGCGACACCATGCGCAAGGCGAACACCTCCATCCGCCGCGTCTTCTTCGACGGCAAGGTGCTGCGCCGCTTCGTCTACCTGGTGCTGCTGATGGCCGCGTTCAATTGGATGAGCCACGGCACGCAGGACATCTATCCGACGTTCCTGAAGTCCACCGAGAACGGCGGGGCCGGGCTGGATGCGGCGACCGCGGGCTGGATCGCCGTCGTCTACAACGTGGGGGCGATCGTCGGCTGCATCGTGCTCGGCTCGCTCTCCGACCGTTGGGGCCGCAAGGCCACGATCATCCTGGGCGCCGCGCTCACGCTGCCGATCATCCCGATCTTCGCGTTCTCGACGACGGCCGGGATGCTGTGCCTGGGCTCCGCGCTCATCCAGTTCACGACGCAGGGCGCGTGGGGCGCCATCCCGGCGCACCTCAACGAGATGTCGCCGAACGCGATCCGCGGGTTCTATCCCGGCGTGACCTACCAGCTCGGCAACGTGATCGCCGCGTTCAACCTGCCCATCCAGCAGGCGCTCGCGCCGCAGTGGGGCTACGGCTGGGCGATGGCGTCGACGGTGGGGATCGCTGCGGTCGCGGTGATCGTGCTGACGGCGCTCGGCAAGCAGGCGCACGGCATCGACTTCCACGCCGAGGGCGTCTCGGTGCCCGGCGCCGCCGCCCCCAGCGCGTCCACCTCGTAGCCCGCACCCGCCCTCCCACCCTCCTTCTCCGCCGAGGGGCACGTTGTTGTCGCTTTCGCGCTCGAAAAGTGACAACGACGTGCCCCTCGGCGGCCGCGCGGGCGAGGGGCGCAGCGCCGGGTGTTGACGGGCCCGCTGCTCGCGGCTACTCTGCTGGTAAGCGCTTTCCCAACCAACCGAGGAGCGCGGCGAACACCGACAAAGGAGTACACGTGTCGTCCATCGGCATCATCATGAACGGCGTCTCCGGACGCATGGGATACCGCCAGCACCTGGTGCGCTCGATCCTCGCGATCCGCGAGCAGGGCGGCGTGCTGCTCTCCGACGGCCGCCGCGTGCAGGTCGAGCCGCTGCTCGTCGGCCGCAGCGAGGAGAAGCTGGCGGAGCTCGCCACGCGCCACGACATCCCCGACTACACCACCGACCTGGATGCGGCGCTCGCCGACGACCGCTGGCAGATCTACGCGGACTTCCTGGTGACCAAGGCGCGCAGCGCCGCCATCCGCAAGGCGATCGCCGCAGGCAAGGCCGTCTACACCGAGAAGCCCACCGCGGAGAGCTTCGAGGAGGCCCTCGAGCTCGCCCGCCTCGCGAACGAGGCCGGCATCAAGAACGGGGTCGTCCACGACAAGCTCTACCTGCCGGGGATGCGCAAGCTCAAGCGCCTGATCGACTCCGGCTTCTTCGGCCGCATCCTCTCGGTGCGCGGCGAGTTCGGCTACTGGGTGTTCGAGGGCGACTGGCAGGCCGCGCAGCGCCCCAGCTGGAACTACCGCGCCGAGGACGGCGGCGGCATCGTCGTCGACATGTTCCCGCACTGGAGCTACGTGCTCGAGAACCTGTTCGGCCGCGTCGAGTCGGTCTACGCGCAGGCCGTCACCGAGATCCCGCAGCGCGTCGACGAGCAGGGCCGCCCCTACCCGGCGACCGCCGACGACGCGGCGTACGCGATCTTCCAGCTCGCCGGCGGCGTGACCGCGCAGCTCAACTCCAGCTGGACCACCCGCGTCAACCGCGACGAGCTCGTGGAGTTCCAGGTGGACGGCACGCACGGCAGCGCGGTCGTCGGCCTGTTCGGCTGCAAGATCCAGCCACGCAATGCCACCCCGAAGCCGGTGTGGAACCCTGACCTCGCCGACGAGCACGACTACGCCGCCGACTGGATCGAGTCCCCGGCCAACGAGGTGTTCGAGAACGGCTTCAAGACGCAGTGGGAGGAGTTCCTGCGCCACGTGCTCGAGGACGCGCCCAACCACTACGACTTCCTCGCCGGTGCGCGCGGCGTGCAGCTCGCCGAGCAGGGCCTGCTCTCCTCGCGCGAGGGCCGCCGCATCCGGCTGCCCGAGGTCGTCCTTCCCTCGGCGTCGGAGTCCACCCCGGCCGCGCTCGCGGGAGCCGCGCGATGACCGGCGTCGCCGTGCAGACCGCGACGCTCCTGAACCCGGACGGCACGACGTCGACCGCCGACCTCGGCGAGGCGCGGGCGTACGAGCGCCCGGCCGCCCCGCTGCGCTCGCGGGTGGCCTACGCTGCGGCCCACGTCATCCCGAAGGTCTGGGGAGACAACGTGCCCGGCGCCCCGGCGGACATCGACTGGGATGCGACGCTCGCCTTCCGCCGCCACGTCTACTCGTGGGGGCTCGGCGTCGCCGACGCGATGGACACCGCCCAGCGCAACATGGGTCTGGACGCGGCCGCGACCCGCGAGCTGATCACGCGCAGCGCCGCGGAGGCGCGCGCGGTCGGCGGCAGCGTCGTCGCGGGTGTGAACACCGACCACGTCGACGACGAGCGCATCCCGCTGGATGCGGTGATCGACGCGTACAAGGAGCAGCTGCACTTCACCGAGGACGCCGGCGCCGGCGTCGTGCTCATGGCGAGCAGGCACCTGGCACGCGCCGCGCAGTCGCCGGCCGACTACGAGCGGGTGTACGCCGAGGTGATCGCCGCGGCCGGCGCTCCCGTCGTGCTGCACTGGCTGGGGGAGGCGTTCGACCCTGCCCTCGCGGGCTATTTCGGCGGCGCCGACACGGTGCTGCGCATCATCGAGGCGGGCGGCGACAAGGTCGCCGGCATCAAGATGAGCCTGCTGGATGCGGACGCCGAGATCGCGCTCCGCTCCCGCCTCCCCGAGCACGCCAGGATGTTCACCGGCGACGACTTCAACTACGTCGGCCTCATCGAAGGGGACGGCGCCCAGCACTCCGACGCCCTGCTCGGCGCGTTCGCCGCCCTCGCGCCCAGCGCATCCGCGGCCATCCAGGCGCTCGACGCCGGCGACGGCGCGCGCTATCGCGACATCCTCGGGCCCACGGAGGCACTGTCCCGGCAGATCTTCGCCGCCCCGACCTACTACTACAAGACCGGCGTCGCCTTCCTGTCCTGGCTGAATGGCCACCAGCAGGCGTTCAGCATGGTCGGCGGCCTGCACGCGGCGCGCGGCCTCCCGCACCTGTCCGAGATCGTCCGGCTGGCCGCGGCGTGCGGCGCGCTCGAGCATCCCGACCTCGCCGCGCGGCGCTGGAACGACCTGCTGCGCCTGAACGGGGTGGACGCGTGATCGCCGACCCGCGCCTGTCGATCAACCAGGCGACCATCAAGTACGCGAGCCTCGCCGACGCTCTGCGGGTCACCGCGGACGCCGGCGTGGGCGCCATCGGCCTGTGGCGGGAGCCCGTCGCCGAGGTCGGACTCGCCCAGGCGACGCGGATGGTCGCCGACTCCGGGCTGCGGGTCTCCAGCCTCTGCCGCGGCGGCTTCTTCACGGCGTTCGAGGGCGCCGAGCGGCGCGCGGCGCTGGAGGCGAACCGCCGCGCGATCGAGGAGACGGCCGTGCTCGCCGCGTCGGGCGCACCGGGTTCCGCCGCCGTCCTCGTGCTCGTCGCCGGAGGGCTGCCTGCGGGCTCGACCGACATCGCGGGCGCCAGGGCGCGGGTCGCCGACGCGATCGCTGAGCTGGAGCCGGATGCGCGCGCCGCGGGCGTCACGCTCGCCATCGAGCCGCTGCACCCGATGTACGCGGCCGACCGCGCCGTCGTCTCGACGCTGGGTCAGGCGCTGGACATCGCAGAGCCGTTCCCCACCGCCTCGGTGGGCGTCGTCGTGGACACCTTCCACATCTGGTGGGACCCGGAGGTGCTCGGGCAGATCGCCCGCGCCGGCGTCGAGGGCCGCATCGCGAGCTACCAGGTCTGCGACTTCCTCACCCCGATCCCGGCGGACGCGCTGCTCGCGCGCGGGATGATGGGCGACGGGCACGTGGACTTCGCGAGCCTGACCCGCGCGGTGGAGGCGACCGGGTACGCGGGAGACATCGAGGTGGAGATCTTCAACGCCGAGATCTGGGACGCCGCCCCGGCCGAGGTCGTGGAGCGGACGGTGCGCGCGTTCGCCGAGCACATCCCGCTCGGTTCTGTGCCAGTGTGACCAGGGTGAGCACGGTCGTCGTCGCCCCCGACTCGTTCAAGGGGTCCGCCTCTGCGACCGAGGTCGCCACCGCGCTGGCCGAGGGCTGGCGCGCGGAGCGCCCGGGGGACCACGTGCTGCGGGCGCCGATGGCGGACGGCGGCGAGGGGACGCTCGACGCGTTCGAGGTCGCGGTGCCGGGAGCAATCCGTCACCCGATGCGGGTGACCGGCCCCTCCGGCGACGGGGTCGACGCGAGCTGGCTGCTGCTGCCGGATGGGACGGCGCTGGTCGAGCTCGCCGAGACGAGCGGACTCGGTCTGCTGCGCCGGCCCGCGCCGCACGATGCGCACACGATCGGCTTCGGCCAGGCGATCGCCGCGGCGCTCGACGCCGGCGCGACGGGACTGCTGCTCGCCATCGGCGGCAGCGCATCCACCGACGGCGGTTCCGGTGCGCTCACCGCGCTCGGCGCCCGCCTGCTCGACGCGGACGGACGGATCGTGCCGCCGGGCAACCGCGGCCTCGGGCGGCTCGCGCGCGTCGACCTCGACGGCCTGCGCCCGCTCCCGCCCGGCGGCGCACGCATCCTGAGCGACGTGACCAGCCCGCTGCTCGGCCCGTCCGGCGCCGCGGCGGTCTTCGGGCCGCAGAAGGGCGCGACCGCGGCGGATGTGCCGGTGCTGGAGGCGGGGCTCGCCCGCTTCGCCGCCGTCGCGTCCGGCGCCGTCGGCGACCGCGCAGACGTCGCCGACCCGGCTGCCGCGGGAGCGGGGGCCGCGGGCGGCACCGGTTTCGGCCTGATGCTGTGGGGTGCAACGGTCTCGGCGGGTGCCGCTGCGGTCGGTGAGGCCATCGGCCTTCCCGCACTCGTCGGCTCGGCGGATGCCGTGCTGACGGGGGAGGGCCGCTTCGACAGCCAGTCCGCTGCAGGGAAGGTCCCCGAGTACGTGTCCGGCCTCGCGGCCGCCGCGGGCATCCCTGCGTACCTCGCGGCCGGCTCCATCCAGGCGCCGCCGGCCGCGTTCGCCGCCTCCGCCGAGCTGGCCGCCCTCTCCGGCGGTGTGGATGCGGCGATCGCCGATCCCGCCCGCTGGGCCCGCGAGGCGGGCGCCGCCCTCGCCCGGGCCCACACCGCCCGCTGACCCGCCCGCGACCCGTTCGTCGGGCGGCGTCCACAACTCCGGAGTTTCGGACGGATTCGGGCCGGATCTCCGTAGCAACGGACATCGCAGCGGCGTGTCGCGGAGGAACTCCGGAGTTACGCCCCGCGCGCCGCCGCGTACTGCTCGCGGATCACCGGACGGGTGTCGACGGGCAGCGGCTCCGCCGCCTCCACCGTCCACCGCGGCCGCGACCCGGTCAGCGCCCACGCGGCCTGCACCGCGCCGCCGTCTGCCACGTACTCGCCCGGCGCCGGCACGACCACGGGCGCGTCGAAGACCTGCGCGGCGACCGCGGCCACCGCGGGATTCTGGGCGGCGCCGCCGATGAGCAGGATGCGCCGCTCGCGCACGCCGACCCCGCGCACGGCGTCGAGGCCGTCCGCGAGCCCGCACAGCATCCCCTCGATCGCCGCGCGCGCCAGGTTGGCCTGGTTCGTGGAGGCGAGGGTCAGGCCGTGCAGCGCGGCCTTCGCGTCCGGGAGGTTCGGCGTGCGCTCGCCCTCGAAGTAGGGCACCAGCACGACGCCGCCCGCCCCCGGCTCCGCGGAGAGTGCCAGCGAGGCGAGCCCGGCGTGGTCGGTGCCGAGGAGCCCCGCGATGGAGTCCAGCACCCGCGCGGCGTTGAGGGTCGCGATCAGCGGCAGGGACAGGCCGCTCGCGTCCGCGAAGCCGGCGACGGTCCCGGATGCGTCGGCCACCGGCGCGTCGGTCACCGCGAAGACGGTCCCCGAGGTGCCGATCGACACCACCACGTCGCCGTCGGCGGCGCCGAGCCCGAGGGCGGCGCCGGCGTTGTCGCCGGCACCCGGCGCGACGAGCACGCCGGCAGGGGTGCGTCCCGCCGACTCGCTCGGGCCGAGCACGCGCGGCAGCACAATGCCGTCGCCCGCCGTCCCCGCCTCGCGGCCGGGACGCCCGAGCGCCCGCTCGAACAGGTCGAGGTCGTACGCCCCGGCGGAAGCGCCCCAGTACGCGGTGCCGCTCGCGTCGGAGCGGTCCGTGGTCAGCGCCTCCAGGTCGGGGCCGAGCGGGCTCTCGTCGGCGGGCCCGTAGCCGCGCAGCCGCCAGGTGAGCCAGTCGTGCGGGAGGGCGACGGCGGCGACGCGCGCGGCGTTCGCCGGCTCCGCATCCCGCAGCCAGCGCAGCTTCGTCGCGGTGAACGAGGCGACGGGGACGACGCCCACCCGGCGCGCGTACTCGTCGGCGCCGACCTCGTCGATCAGGTCGCGCGCCGCGCCGGCGCTCCGGGTGTCGTTCCAGAGCAGGGCGTCGCGGATGACGCGGCCCTCCGCATCCAGCACCACCATTCCGTGCTGCTGCCCGGCCACCGAGATCGCGGCGACGTCGTCCAGCCCGCCCGCCTGCTCGATCGCGGAGGTGAGCGCCGCCCACCAGGCGGCCGGGTCCACCTCGGTCCCGTCGGGATGCGCGGCGCGCCCCGAGCGCACGAGCGCGCCGGTCTCGAGGTCGCGGACGACCACCTTGCAGCTCTGGGTCGACGAGTCGACTCCCGCAACGTACGTCACGCTGCCCTCACTTCGAGTAGATCCGTCGATCGAGGGGCACGTCGTCGTCACTTCCGCGGCGCGAAAGCGAGAACAACGTGCCCCTCGATGACAGATGGATGGATGGGGAGGCGTCAGCCGCGGGCGCCGAGCAGGTGCTCCAGCGCGAGCTGCTGCAGGCGCACGAAGCCGAAGCCCTTGCCGCCGAAGTACGCGCTCGCGTCGAAGTCCTCGAACGCGCTGCGGTCGGCCAGCAGGTCGTCGTAGCTCTCGCCCGCGCCGAGCGTCGGCTGCGACAGCTCGTTGACCTTCGCCGACTCCAGCGCCTCCTGCACCTCGGGGTCGGCGCGGAAGGCCGCGGCGCGCTCCTTGAGCAGCAGGTAGGTGCGCATGTTGGCGGCCGCCGAGTCCCAGACTCCGGTGATGTCCTCGGTGCGCGAGGGCTTGTAGTCGAAGTGGCGCGGGCCGTCGTAGGCCTGGCCGCCGTTCGGGCCGCCGTTCTCCAGCAGATCGACGAGTGCGAACGCGTTCTGCAGGTCGCCGTGGCCGAAGACGAGGTCCTGGTCGTACTTGATGCCGCGCTGGCCGTTGAGGTCGATGTGGTAGAGCTTGCCGTGGTACAGCGCCTGCGCGATGCCGGCGGCGAAGTTCAGGCCCGCCATCTGCTCGTGGCCGACCTCGGGGTTGAGGCCGACGAGCTCGGGACGCTCCAGCGAGTTGATGAAGGCGAGCGCGTGTCCGACCGTCGGCAGCAGGATGTCGCCGCGCGGCTCGTTCGGCTTCGGCTCGATGGCGAAGCGGATGTCGTAGCCCTTGTCGGTGACGTAGTCGCCGAGCAGGTTGACGGCCTCGCGGTAGCGCTCGAGCGCCGCCTGGATGTTCTTGGCCGAGTCGTACTCGGCGCCCTCGCGGCCGCCCCACATCACGAACGTCTTGGCGCCGAGCTCGGCGGCGAGGTCGATGTTGCGGAGCACCTTGCGCAGCGCGAAGCGACGGACGGCGCGGTCGTTGGAGGTGAAGCCGCCGTCCTTGAAGACCGGGGCGCTGAACAGGTTGGTGGTCACCATCGGCACGATGATGCCGGTGTCGGCGAGGGCCTGCTTGAGGCGGTCGATCTGGGTCTGGCGCTCGGCGTCGGTGGAGCCGAAGGCGAAGAGGTCGTCGTCGTGGAAGGTGAGGCCGTACGCGCCGAGCTCGTTGAGCTTGGTCACCGCCTCCACCACGTCGAGCTGCGGGCGGGTCGGGCCGCCGAACGGGTCGGTGCCGTTGTAGCCGATGGTCCAGAGGCCGAACGAGAACTTGTCGTCGCGGGTGGGGGTGAGGCTCATGGGTGTTCCTTCAACGTCGTCGGTGATTTGTTGTTTCACTAAACTTATACCAGCCCCGGCGCCGCGCGGCAATCCGGTCCGGAGCTTTCGCGCTTTCGCTCGGCGTGTTGCGTGAAGAACTCCGGAACGGATGGCGCGGGACGGGACGGGACGCCGGGCGGCGGGACGCGGGGTCAGAGCCGGGCGGCGAGCCAGGCGGCCTGCTTCTGCCAGTGCGCCGCGGCGCCGCCCTCGTGGTCGTTGAACGGGTACACCTCGATCGCGCGATCCTGCGCCGCCAGGTGGTTGTAGGCCGCGAAGGTGGTGGACGGCGGCACCACGGCATCCATCAGCGCCACCGAGAACAGCGCCGGCGCGTGGATGCGGCGGGCGAAGTTCACGCCGTCGAGGTAGGAGAGCGTGCGGAAGACCGTGTCCACTTCGTCGCGGTGCACCGAGAGGTACGTCGCGAGCTCCCGGAACGGGCCGCCGATCGCGACCTCGGCACCGCGGCGGTAGGCGCAGAGGAACGCGACGTCCGGCAGCACGGCCTGCACCTCGGCGAGGGCGCCGGCCGCCAGCGCGATGCCGCCGCCCTGGCTGCCGCCTGTCACGGCCACGCGCACCGCGTCGACGAACGGGAGGCTCCTGGTCGCGTCCACCGCGCGCACCGCGTCCGTGAAGACCCGGCGGTAGAAGTGCTCGGCGGGATCGTGGATGCCCCTGGTCATGAACCCGGCCGTCGCCGGTCCCGAACCGTGCGGATCGGGCGTCGCACCTCCCGAGCCCCAGCCGCTGCCCTGGCCGCGGGTGTCCATGAACACGTGCACGTAGCCCGCGAGCGCCCACAGCACGTTCTCGCCGGGAAGGCCGCGGCCGCCGTTGTAGCCCTGGTACTGCACGACCGCGGGCAGCGGTCCGGCGGTGTCCTTCGGTCGCGACACCCACGCCCGCACCGGCTCGCCGCCGAATCCGGGGAAGGTCAGGTCCTCGATCGTCAGCTGCGTCACCGGCGTCTCGGCGGGCCGGAGCACCGCCCCGCCGCTCGCCGCGCCCGCCGCCCGCGCCTCGGCGATCGTCGCCGCCCAGAACGCGTCGAAGTCGGCCGGCTCCTCCACCTCCGGCCGGAACGCGCGGAGCTCGTCGAGGGTCAGGTCGGTGATCGGCATGGGTCTCCTTGGAGGTCTCAGAGGGGATTCCGGGCGGAAGCGATGCCGGACATTGTGGCACAGTGACTGCATGTCCGATCCGACCGCTGCGCACCCGGGCCCCGGCGGGATCGGGCGGCCGACCCTGGAGGCGATCGCCCGCGCCGCGTCCGTCTCGCTCTCCACCGTGTCCAAGGTCCTGAACGGCAGGCCCGGCGTCTCCGCTGGCACCCGTGCCAGGGTGGAGGCGCTCCTGCACGACACCGGCTACGCCAGGCGCGGCCCGGATCCGGAGCGCGGCGGCCTGGTGGAGCTGGTGACCGACGACGTCGCCAGCGAGTGGTCGGTCGAGATCATCCGCGGCGCGGAGCGCGTGGCGCGACAGGCCGGGCTGGTGCTCGCACTCTCGGCGCTGGACGACCACCACGAGCCGGGCGGGGACTGGATCTCCGGGGTGCTCCGCCGGAAGCCCGTCGCGGTCGTCCTGCAGTTCTCGAACCTCACGGCGGCGCACCGGCGGCAGCTGCGCACCCGCAACATCCCGTTCGTCGTCGTGGATCCGGCGGGCGACCCGCCGCCGGACGTCCCGGCCGTCGGCGCGACCAACTTCGCGGGCGGCGTCTCGGCAACGCGGCACCTGCTTGGCCTCGGTCACACCCGCATCGGGGTCATCTCCGGCCCGGCCGACCTGATGTGCTCCCGGGCGCGCGTCGCCGGAGCCCAATCGGCGCTGCAGGCGGCGGGGCTCTCCACCGAGCGCTCGCTCACCGGCGGCGGCGCCTTCAGCAGGGAGGACGGCGAGCGGGAGGCGCGCCGGCTGCTCGACCGTACGGACCGGCCGACCGCGCTCGTCTGCGGCAACGACCTGCAGGCGCTGGGCGCCATCGACGCGGCGTTCGCGCTCGGTCTGGACGTGCCGGGCGACGTGTCGATCGTCGGCTTCGACGACGTCCCGCCCTCCCGGTGGGCGCGGCCGCCGCTCACCACCGTGCGTCAGCCGCTGCAGGAGATGGCGGAGGAGGCGACGCGGCTGGCGCTCCGGCTGCGGGCGGGCGACGCGGAGAACGCGCGACTGGAGCTGGCGACCTCCCTCGTGGTCCGCAGTTCCACGGCGGCTCCCCGCTGCTGACGCACGAAAGTTTTCCAGCTCGGCGGAGAAACTTGCGCGCCTCGCGGGCGCGCGCATACGTTCTGTGCCGGGCGGCCGATCACGCCGATCCCGGCGGCCGATCCCCGGCCGCGGACGCGAAGGAGCGAGGATGAGCGACAGCCCGCCGCTGAGGGTGGCGATGGTCGGTTACGGATTCATGGGCGCCGCCCACTCCCAGGGCTGGCGGGTCGCACCGCGGTTCTTCGGACTGGCCGCCGAGCCGGTGATGGACACCATCGTCGGGAGGGACGCCGCCCGCGTGGAGGACGCCCGCGTCCGGTTCGGCTGGAGCCGCGCCGAGACCGACTGGCGTCGCGTGGTCGAGGATCCCCGGATCGACGTGGTCGACATCTGCTCGCCCGGCTCGTCGCACGCCGAGATCGCGATCGCCGCGCTCGAGAACGGCAAGCACGTGCTGTGCGAGAAGCCGCTCGCGAACACGGTCGAGGAGGCGGAGGCGATGACCGCGGCCGCCGAGCGCGCCGCCGCGCGCGGGGTCCGGTCGATGGTCGGCTTCAGCTACCGCAGGGTGCCCGCGATCGGGTTCGCCCGCCGGCTGGTTGCGGAGGGGCGCCTCGGCGCGATCCGCCAGGTGCGCGCGCTCTACCTGCAGGACTGGCTCTCCGACGAGGAGGGCCCGATGACCTGGCGGCTCGACAAGGAGGCGGCGGGATCCGGCTCCCTCGGCGACATCGGCGCGCACGCGATCGACCTGGTCGAGCACCTGACCGGCTCGCTCCTGAGCGGCGTCTCCGGCACGCTCGCCACCTTCGTTCAGGAGCGTCCGCTGCTCGGCGAGACCGTCGGGCTCTCCGGCACAGCCTCCGAGCAGCGCGGCCGGGTCACGGTGGACGACGCGGCCTGGTTCACCGCGCGCCTCGCGGGCGGCCACGCGGAGGGCGCGATCGGCGCCTTCGAGGCGACCCGCTACGCCACCGGGCGCAAGAACGCGCTGCGGATCGAGCTGAGCGGATCCCGCGGCGCGATCGCCTTCGACCTGGAGGCGATGAACGAGCTGCAGTTCTACGACGCGACCGCGCCGGCGGGGGAGCAGGGCTTCACGCGCATCCTCGTGACCGAGCCCGAGCATCCCTACATGGCGAACTGGTGGCCGACCGGCCACGCGATCGGCTACGAGCACGCGTTCAGCCACCAGGTGAAGGACTTCGTGGACGCGGTGACCGGCGGACGCGACCCCGAGCCCTCGTTCGCCGACGGCCTGCACGTGCAGCGCGTGCTTGACGCGGTCGAGCGCAGCGCCGCCTCCGGCAGCGCCTGGACCAGCACCGAACGGAAGGAAGCATGAGCAAGCAGGCACTCGTCGTCCGCGGCGGCTGGGACGGGCACATGCCCGTCGAGACCACCGACCTCTTCGTCCCGTTCCTCCGCGAGCACGGTTTCGACGTGCGCGTGGAGGAGGGCACCCGCGTCTACGCCGACCGAGGGTTAATGGACACCGTCGACCTGGTCGTCCAGGTGAACACCATGAGCAGCATCCAGGACGACGAGTTCGCCGGACTCCAGCGCGCCGTGCTCGGCGGCGCGGGGATGGCGGGCTGGCACGGCGGCATCGCCGACGCCTACCGCGACAACGCCGACTACCTGCACATGATCGGCGGCCAGTTCGCCCACCACGCGGGCAAGGACCCGGCCGAGCGCACCGGGGAGCAGTCGGACAACTACATCCCGTACACGGTCCACATCACCGACTACGGTCGCACGCATCCCATCACGCAGGGCATCGAGGACTTCGACCTGGTCACCGAGCAGTACTGGGTGCTCTCCGACGAGTACAACGACGTGCTGGCCACCACCACGCAGGAGGCGCGGCCGTGGGACGCCTGGAACCGCCCGGTCACCTCTCCCGCGATCTGGACGCGCCAGTGGGGCGAGGGCCGGATCTTCGTCTCCGCGCCCGGACACCGGCTGGAGATCGTCGAGAGCGAGCCCGTGCGCACGATCATCGAACGGGGGATGCTGTGGGCGGCGCGCTGAACGTTGGCGTCGTCGGCGTCGGGAACATCAGCCGGCAGTACTTCGCCGAGCTGCCGAAGCTGCCGAACCTGCGGCTCGTCGCCGTCGCCGACCTGGACGAGGACCGCGCCAGGACGGCGGCGGACGAGCACGGCGCCGAGGCGCTCACGGTGGATGCGCTGCTCGCGCACCCGGACGTCCACGCCGTGCTCAACCTCACCCTCCCGCAGGCGCACGCCGAGGTCGCGCTGCGCGCACTCGACGCAGGCAAGCACGTCTACGGTGAGAAGCCGCTCGCGCTGACGACGGCGGAGGCGCGCCCGGTGCTCGAGCGCGCGGAGCGCCGCGGGCTGCGTGTCGGGAGCGCGCCGGACACGGTCCTCGGCACCGGGATCCAGACCGCACGGGCGCTGCTCGATGCCGGCCGGATCGGCGTCCCGATCGGGGCCGCCGTCGCCTGGAGCGCGCCGGGACACGAGCTGTGGCATCCCGCCCCGGCGTTCTACTATCAGCCGGGCGCCGGCCCGCTGTTCGACATGGGGCCGTACTACCTCACGGCGCTCGTCACGTTCTTCGGGCCGGTGGTGCGGGTCTCCGGCGCCGCCGGACGGTCCGCCAGGGAGCGCACGGTCGCGACGGGGCCGCTCGCCGGGACGAGCATCCCGGTGGACGTCGACACGCACGTGACCGCCATCCTGGAGCACGCGTCCGGCGTGATCTCCACGGTCACGGTGTCGTTCGAGGTGTGGGCGACCCGGGTGCCGCTGTTCGAGGTGTACGGCACGGAGGGCACGCTGTCGGTGCCCGATCCCAACCAGTTCTCCGCCACGGTGTCCGTCGCGTCGGCGGGGGACCCGGAGTTCCACGACGCGCCGGCCGCGGGCGGCTACGCGGACGCGGGGCGGGGGTTCGGACTCTCCGACCTGGCCAGGGCGATCGAGACGGGGCGCCCGCACCGGGCATCCGGTGAGCTGGCGTTCCACGTGCTCGAGATCATGGAGGCCGTCCTCGACGCGAGCGCGCGCCACGAGGTCGTCACGCTGTCGCCGGCGCTCGACCGGCCGCAGCCCGTGCCGCTCGGGGCGCGACCGGAGAGCTGGTGAGCCGGGCTATTGTCATGTCATGTCCGCCTCTGACCTCAGCACCGTGCGTCCCGCGACCGGCGGCGCGACGGATGCGCTTCGGCGCAGCAACCTCGCGACGGTGCTCGGTCTCGTCCACCGGGAGGGCGCGCTCTCGCGCAGCGAGCTGACCAGGCGCACCGGCCTCAATCGCTCCACGGTCGGCGACCTGGTCGCCGAGTTGGCGCGGCTCGACCTGGTCGAGGTCGACGACGCGCCGGCCGCCGGCGGCCGCGGGCGCCCGAGCCCGCTGGTGCGGGTCACCGGCTCCGTCGCGGCCGTCGCGGTGAACCCGGAGGTGGATGCCGTGCTCGTCGGCCTGGTCGGGCTCGGCGGACGGGTGCTCAAGAAGGTGCGCATCGAGACCTCCACCGCGCGGTCGGTCACCGATGTCGTCACGCTGGCGTCGGCCGGCATCGCCGGGATGCTGGCGGGCGAGTCCGGCACGCACATCGTGGGGATCGGCGTCGCCGTCCCCGGCCAGGTGCGGCTCTCCGACGGGATGGTCAAGGAGGCGACGCACTTCGGCTGGGTGGACGAGCCGCTCGCGGAGCTGCTCGCCTCCGCCACCGGGCTGCGCGCCTGGGCCGCGAACGCCGCGGTGCTGGCGCTGCGCGCCGAGAGCGCCTTCGGCGCCGGGCGCGGCGTCGACGACCTCGTCTACATGATCGGCGGCGCCTCCGGCATCGGCGGCGGCGTGATCAGCGGAGGCCGCCTGCTCACCGGCGCCGCCGGCTACGCGGGCGAGTTCGGGCACACCTTCGTGGCGACCGACGGCCGCCCGTGCCCGTGCGGCTCCCACGGCTGCCTGGAGGCGGAGGTCACCCAGGCCGAGCTGCTCGAGGCGGTCGGACTGGCCTCCGCGCAGGCGGCGGACCTCGCCGACCGCCTCGTCGAAACCGAGGACGCCGCCGCGCTCGCGGTCGCCCGCCGCGCCTACGGGTACCTGCGCATCGCCGCCAGGGACGCGGTGAACGTGTTCAACCCGTCGGTCGTCGTCCTCGGCGGCTTCCTCGCCGCGCTGTACCGCGGCGCGACGGCGCACGGCGCCGCCGACCTGCTGAGCGAGGTCGTCCGCTCCTCCCGCGAGGGCGTGGAGGTGGTGGAGGCGCAGCTGGGCGCCGACCAGCTGCTCGTCGGCGCGGCCGAGCTGGTCTTCTCCGAGCTCATCGCGGACCCGGTGCGCGCCCTCGCCCGCGTCGCCTGAGCCCGTCCCCACCCGCCGAGTACGGAGAGAATCCGCGCACTCGGCGGTTTCGGGGCCATTTTCTGCGTACTCGCGGGCGAGACTGTGGGGAAAGTGGTGGGTCAGCGAGCGGCGCGGCGGAGCACGCGGCGGCCCGCCTCGGCGACGTCGTCCGCCGTCCAGGCGAGGGCCTCGTCGCGGAGCGTGACCTCGGCGACCGCGCGGCCGCCGTCGTCCGTCCACCAGCCGTGCAGCCAGCGTTCTCCGGTCGCCTCCAGGTCCTCGAGCACCGCGCGGTTGATCGCGTCCGCACGCAGGTCCGCGTACACCCAGAACTCGCCGATGTGCGGAGGGTCGGGGGTGACGCGCAGGCCCGGGACGGCGCGCAGCCCCTCGGCGACGACGGCGGCGTGTTCCGCCCAGAGAGGAACGCGGTCGAGGCGGGTGTCGAGCCCGTCGAGGGCGGCCACGATCGCCGGGAACTGGCGGAAGACGTCGCCTCCGAAACGGGTACGCCAGACGCGTGCCTCGGCGATCAGGTCCTCCTCGCCCGCGATGGCGGCGCCGGAGAGGCCGCCGACCGCCTTATAGAGCGAGACGGAGATCGAGGACGCGTGGGACACGATCTCGGGAAGCGGGCGCCCGAAGGCGTGCTGCGTTTCCCAGATCCGCGCGCCGTCGACGTGCAGCGGGACGCCGCGGCGCCGGGCGACGGACGCCAGCTCTACGAACTGGTCCCACGTCGGGAGCACGTAGCCGAGCTCCTGCAGCGGCAGCTCGACGACCACGGCGGCGAGCGGGCCGGGCATCGCGTCCAGCTCGGCGGCGGTCGGGTGCCGGCGCTCGATGGTCGGGTGGACGGGCTCCAGCCGGCTGAGCACGGCGAAGCCGTCCTCCTCCTGCAGCTGCGTGTGCTGGAGGGGGTGGACGGCGACACGTCGCGTCCCCGCACGCGCGGCCCAGACCTGCATGACCGCCTGCTGGGCCATGATCCCGGTCGGGAACCACAGCGCGGCCGGCGTACCCAGCAGCGCGCCCACGCGCCCCTCCAGCCGGCCGACGATCCCGTCCCCGTACGCATCGAGCGGTTCGAGGTGCGCGGCGTGTGGTGAGGCGGCGAGTGCAGCGAGCCGTTCCGCCGCCGTCACGGGGCGCTCGTTCGAGAGCAGCCGCCGCGCGCCGCGGGAAGCACTCCACAACCGCTGCCGTGAATCGGTCATGCCGATACCCTACGTGGTGCCTATTGTTGGGCACCCGAACTAATCTTTCCACCCTCTAAACACAGGATGCCGACGCGAGAATCCAGCTTGCGTCTTTTCGAAACGTCGTTTATGTTGTGTTCGTCAACAAATTGCATCGGAGTGGCTGCGAGGCCTGCACAGGCGCGTCCACTCCACTACAAGGAGGTAAACGATGCGCAAGAAGCACCTCGCATTCGGCGCGATCCTGGCCGCCGGTGCGCTGCTGCTCGCTGGATGCTCCAGCTCGTCCGATTCGGGCTCCGACAGCACGGACGGAACCGGCAAGACGCTCACCCTCTGGCACTACGAGGGCGAGGACTCCGCCATGGGCAAGGCCTGGGCCCAGGCCATCACGGACTTCGAGAAGGAGACCGGGGCGAAGGTGAAGTTCGAGGCGAAAAGCTTCGAGCAGATCCGCTCCACCGCGTCCCAGGTGCTGAACTCCAACGAGGCGCCGGACATCCTCGAGTACAACAAGGGCAACGCCACGGCCGGCCTCCTCGCCAGCCAGGGCCTGCTCTCCAACCTCGACGACGCGGTGAAGAAGTACGGCTGGGACAAGAAGCTCGCCTCGAGCCTGCAGACCACCGCGAAGTACGACGACAAGGGCATCATGGGCTCCGGCTCCTGGTACGGCGTCCCGAACTACGGCGAGTACGTCGAGGTCTACTACAACAAGGACATGTTCGCGAAGTACGGCGTCGAGGTCCCGAAGACGTACGACGACTTCGTCGCCGCACTGCAGAAGTTCAGGGCCGCCGGCGTCACCCCGCTCGCCGAGTCCGCGGCCGAGTACCCCCTCGGCCAGCTCTGGTACCAGCTCGCGCTGACCAAGGCCGACCGCTCGTGGGTGGACGACTACCAGCTCTACAAGGGCAAGGTCGACTGGAAGGGCGAGGCGCTCAGCTACGCCACCAAGACCGTCGACGACTGGGTGAAGAAGGGCTACATCTCCAAGGACGCCTCCGGCCTGAAGGCCGAGGACGCCGGGACCGCGTTCATCGCGGGCAAGTACCCGATCTTCTTCTCCGGCAGCTGGTGGTACGGCCGCTTCCAGAGCGAGATCACGAAGTACCAGTGGGGCACGTTCCTGTTCCCCGGCGCGAAGATGTCGCCCGGTTCCGCCGGCAACATGTGGGTCGTCCCGGAGAACGCCAAGAACAAGGGCCTCGCGGAGAAGTTCATCGACATCACGATGAGCGACAAGATCCAGGCGCTGCTCGGCAACAACGGCGGCGTGCCCGTCGCGGCCAAGACCAGCGACATCACCGACGAGAAGTCGAAGGACCTGATCGCCAACTTCAACACCCTCACCGGTGAGGACGGCATCGCCTTCTACCCCGACTGGCCCACGCCCACCTTCTACGACCAGCTGAACGCCGGCCTGCAGGAGCTGATCAACGGCAGCAAGGACCCGGCCGCGGTCAACAAGGAGCTCGGCTCCGAGTACCAGGACGGCGTCGACCAGATCGTCAACCAGTAACCAGCCATCGACCCCGCGGGTTCTGCACGCGTGCGGAACCCGCGGGACCGACGGCGACGGAGGAAACATGAGCGTGCTCACTGCGCGCCCGGCGCGGAAGCGTAGCGAGTCGCTGCTTCCCGACAGCGGGCGCGGATCGTTCTGGTGGTACCTGCTGCCGGGATTCGTCCTGCTCGCGGTGATCGTCCTGATCCCGCTGGTCTGGAACATCTACCTGAGCTTCACGAGCTACCGGGGCATCCGGCCGCCGAAGTTCATCGGTCTGAACAACTGGCAGCGGCTGCTCGCCGACGACAAGTTCTGGACCTCGTTCGGCAACTCGATCGCGATGATCATCGCGATGGTGGTCATCCCGACGCTCGTGGGCCTGGTGCTCGCGGCGATGCTGTTCGACCTGATCGGCAAGAAGTTCGGCGGCAAGCTGGCCAGCTTCCTGCGCGCGACGTACTACCTGCCGCAGATCCTCCCGGTCGTCATCGCGGCGATCGTCATCGGCTGGATCCTGCGGCCGGACAACGGCGCGCTCAACCAGGTCCTCGCCGCCATCGGCCTCGGCGACCTGCAGCACAACTGGCTGGGCAGCCCGGACACGGCGCTCGCGTCGATCATGGCCGTGATGGTGTGGGTGCAGATCGGCTACCCGGTCGTCATCTTCATGGCGGCGCTGCAGCGCGTGGACCCCGAGCTCTACGAGGCGGCCGAGCTCGACGGCGCCAACTGGTTCCAGCGGTTCCGCTCGATCACGGTTTCGATCATCCGGCCCGAGATCTTCGTCGTCACCCTGACCTGCACGATCGCGGCGCTCAAGGTGTTCGGACCGGTCTACACGCTCACCCGCGGTGGCCCGGGCACCGCGACGATGGTGCCCTCGTACTACTCGTACAGCGAGTTCTTCCAGAGCCAGCAGGTCGGCTACGGCGCCACGATCGCGACCGCGCTGACGGTGGTCATCATCGCCGTCTCCATCCTCTTCATCATCGCCCAGAACCGGGCCGAGCGCAGGGAGAACGAGCGCTGATGTCCACCACCCTCTCCCGGCAGACGGGGACCAGCGCCCCGGCCGCCCCGCGCACGCTGAAGCGGCAGAAGCCGAAGAAGACGGCCACCGACTGGGTCATCCTGATCGTCGCCATCGTGATCGGCGTCGGGATCGCGTTCCCGTTCCTGCTCATCCTGCTGAACTCGTTCAAGAGCCCCGCCGACTACAACTCCGGCGGTCCGCTCCAGCTGCCGACGCACCTCTACACCGACGGCCTCGTGAACTTCTGGAACCGGGTGAACTTCCCGCAGAAGCTCTGGAACTCCGTCTTCATCTCGGCCGTCGTCTCGGTGCTCGCCGTCGTGATCTCGGTGCTGAACGCATACGCGCTCGGCATCGGCAGGGTCAAGGCGCGCACCTGGATCATCGTGCTCTTCCTGCTGGCGAACATGCTTCCGCAGGAGTCGCTGCTCTACCCGCTGTACTACATGTTCAAGCAGGTCGGTCTGTACGACAACGTGTGGAGCGTCATCATCATCTTCACGGTGATCCAGAGCGCGTTCGGCACCTACCTGCTCTCGAGCGTGTACGGCACCTTCCCGAGGGAGGTGCTGGAGGCGGCGTCGCTCGACGGCGCCGGCCGCTGGCGGATCCTCTGGCGCGTGGTCGTGCCGATCTCCCGTCCGACGCTCAGCGTGCTGCTCATCTTCTTCTTCATCTGGACGTGGAACGAGTTCCTCATCCCGCTGACGTTCCTGGTCTCCAACGACAACCAGACCGTGCCCGTCGCCATCAGCGTGCTGCAGGGCGACCGGCTCATGGACGTGACGACCACCTCCGCGTCGGCGCTGCTGGGACTCATCCCCACGCTCGTCTTCTTCCTCATCTTCCAGCGCACCCTCACGCGGGGCATCACAGCAGGAGCTGTCAAGTAAATGAAGTTCACCGATGGTTTCTGGCAGACCCGTCCCGGCGTGACGCCGGTGTACGCCCAGGAGGCGTACGACGTCTGCGCCTCGAACGACACGATCGCGGTCACCGCGCCGGGCAAGGTCATCGAGCGCCGGGGCGACACCCTGAACCGGCCGACGTTGACCGTCACGCTCAGCTCACCGCTGCCGAACGTGATCGGCGTGCGCGTCGAGCACTGGCAGGGCGTCCGCGAGGAGCGCGGGTTCGCGCTCGCCGCGGAGGAGGGCCACGTCGAGGTCTCCTCCGGGGAGGGATCCGCGAGCCTGCGCGCCGGCGACCTGGTCGCGACCGTGCGTCGCGGCGCGCCCTGGTCGCTCACCTTCTCGGCGACCGGCGAGGACGGCGCGGAGCGGGTCCTCACCTCCAGCGGCCACAAGTCGCTCGGCTACATGACCGTCGCCGGCGAGGGCGCGTTCGTGCACGAGCAGCTGTCGCTCGGCGTCGGCGAGCTCGTCTACGGGCTGGGCGAGCGCTTCGGACCGCTGGTCAAGAACGGCCAGGTCGTCGACATCTGGAACGCCGACGGCGGCACCTCGAGCGAGCAGGCGTACAAGAACATCCCGTTCTATCTGACGAACCGCGGCTACGGCGTGTTCGTCGACCACCCCGGTCACGTCTCCTACGAGGTCGGATCCGAGTCGGTCGAGCGCGTCCAGTTCTCGGTGCCGGGGGAGAGCCTGCAGTACTACATCGTGTACGGTCCGACGCCGAAGCAGATCCTGGAGCGCTACACCGCACTCACCGGGCGTCCGGCGTCGGTCCCCGCTTGGTCGTACGGCCTCTGGCTGTCGACCAGCTTCACCACCTCCTACGACGAGGCCACCGTCACCTCGTTCATCGACGGGATGGCCGAGCGCGACCTGCCGCTGTCCGTCTTCCACTTCGACTGCTTCTGGATGCGCGAGTTCAACTGGTGCGATTTCGAGTGGGACCCGCGCACCTTCCCCGACCCCGACGGGATGCTGCGCCGTCTCCACGAGAAGGACCTGCGCGTCTGCGTCTGGATCAACCCGTACATCGGCCAGCGCTCGCCGCTGTTCGCCGAGGCAGCGGCCGCCGGCTACCTCGTGAAGCGGCCGAACGGCGACGTCTGGCAGTGGGACCTCTGGCAGGCCGGGATGGGCCTCGTCGATTTCACGAACCCGGACGCGACCCGCTGGTACCAGGACAAGCTGCGGGCCCTGGTGGCGCAGGGCGTCGACTGCTTCAAGACCGACTTCGGGGAGCGCATCCCGCTGGAGGTCGACTACTTCGACGGGTCCTCGCCGGAGCGGATGCACAACCTCTACACACAGCTCTACAACGAGGCCGTGTTCGAGGTGCTCCGCGAGGAGCGCGGCGACGGCGACGCCGTGCTGTTCGCGCGGTCGGCGACCGCGGGCGGCCAGACGATGCCGGTGCACTGGGGCGGCGACAACACCTCCTCCTACGAGTCGATGGCGGAGACGCTGCGCGGCGGCCTCTCGCTCGCGTTCAGCGGTTTCGGCTTCTGGAGCCACGACATCGGCGGGTTCGAGGGGATGCCGGACCCCGGCGTCTTCAAGCGCTGGACCGCGTTCGGCCTGCTCTCCAGCCACTCGCGGCTGCACGGCAGCGACTCCGTGCGGGTGCCGTGGGCGTTCGACGAGGAGGCGGTGGAGGTGACGCGGATCTTCACGAAGCTGAAGCTGCGGCTGATGCCCTACCTGTTCGCCGCGGGCCGCGAGGCGCACCTGATGGGGACGCCGGTGATGCGGCCGATGCAGCTGGAATTCCCCGGCGACCCGGCGGTCGACCACCTGGACCGGCAGTACCTGCTCGGGCCGGACATCCTGGTCGCCCCGGTGTTCTCGCCGGCGGAGGTGGAGTTCTACCTCCCGGAGGGCACCTGGACGGAGTTCTTCTCCGGTCGTGCCGTCGCCGGCGGCCGCTGGCTCCGCGAGACGCACGGCTTCGACAGCCTGCCGCTCTACGTACGGGAGGGGGCGGTGCTGCCGCTCGGGGCGCGCGAGGACCGGCCGGACCACGACTATCGCGACGGCCTCACCCTCGCGGTGTACCCGGGTCCAGACGGGACGCGGGACGTCACGGTCGTGACCCCGGACGGCGAGGTCGCGGAGTACGCGGTGACCCGCTCGGGCGACCGCCTGACGGCGACCGGCCCGGCCGGGTTCGCGTTCACGCTGCACGATGTGACCACCGGTCGCACGGCCGCTGCCGACGGGGGACGCGCCGAGCTGTAATACAGTACTCGGGACCATGAACGGCAGGACGACGGCGGGGACGAACCTCGACACGGTGCGCAGGCACAACCTCGGGACGGTGCTCGGCATCGTCCACCGCGGTGGTCCCGTCGCGCGGTCGGCGCTCACCCAGGCCACCGGCCTGAACCGGTCGACCATCGGCGCGCTGGTGGCGGAGCTGGTCGAGCTCGGCCTGGTGGTCGAGCGCGAGCCGGAGTCGAGCAACCGCGTCGGCCGGCCGTCCCCGGTGATCGCGCCGGACGGGCGGGTGGTCGCGCTCGCCGTGAACCCCGAGGTGGATGCGGTGACCGTCGGCGTGGTCGGGCTCGACGCCGTCGTGCACCGGCGCGTGCGCTACCCGACCGGGCACGTCCCGACCGCGCAGGAGGCGGCGGCGATCGCCTCCGCGGTGATCGACGGGCTGCGGCCGGACCTCGGCCGCGCATCCCGGGTCGTCGGCGTCGGTGTCGCGGTGCCGGGCCTCGTGCGCGAGGAGGACGGCGTCGTGCGGCTCGCACCGCACCTCGAGTGGGCGGAGGAGCCGTTCGCGGCCGAGCTGGCGGAGGCGACGGGATACCCGGTGCTGGCCGCGAACGACGCGAGCCTCGGCGCGAACGCGGAGCGGCTGTTCGGCGCCGGACGGGGAGCCTCCGACCTCGTGTACGTGAACGGCGGCGCCTCCGGTATCGGTGCGGGCGTCATCGTCGGCGGCTCGCCGCTGACCGGCATCAGCGGGTACGCCGGCGAGCTCGGCCACACGCTCGTCAACTCGTCGGGCGTGCGCTGCCACTGCGGCGCGATCGGCTGCCTGGAGACCGAGGTGAGCCAGCGCGCGCTGCTCCGGGCGCTCGGGCTCGCCTCCGCGGACCCGGACGAGCTCTCCCGCGTGCTCGCCGCCGCCGTTGGCTCGGGGGACGCGGCCGTCACCGCGGAGGTCGACCGCCAGGTCGGCTACCTCGCGACCGCGCTGCGGAACGCGACCAACGTGTTCGATCCCGAGCGGATCGTCCTCGGCGGCTTCCTCGGCGCGCTCCACGAGCTCGCGCCGGAGCGCCTCCCGGACCTCGTCGCCGCGCAGGCCCTCGCCGCCTCCGCCGAGAGCCTCACGATCACCCGCTCGGCCCTCGGCAGCGACATCCTCATGATCGGGGCCGCCGAGCTCGCCTTCGCCCCGCTTCTCGCCGCCCCCGCCGCCTGACGCTCGGGGACGAGGCCCGCGAGCACAGGAATTGTGTCGCGGTTGGGGGCGAATCGGAGCATTTTTCCTGTGCTCGCGGGCATGTGCACGTTCACATTAGAGGCGCTGAGGGGATAGGATTGTGGGCGTCCCGCGGGTCGAATCGATTCGAGCGGGGCTGACAGCACCGCGCGCCGACGCGGTGCTTCTTTTCGGCCGCGTCCCCACCGCTCCACCGACCACCCCCGACTCAGCAAGGACCCCTTTCGTGACCACCGTCGTGCATCCAGGCGACTCGCTCTCCGGACGTCAGCGCCTGGCGTACATCCTCATCCTCGGCGCCCTCACCGCTCTCGGGCCGTTCACGATCGACACGTACCTGCCCGCCCTGCCGACGCTGCAGGAGGACTTCCAGGTCTCGACCGCGGCCATCCAGCTGACGCTGACGGCCACCACGATCGGCTTCGGCGTCGGCCAGCTCCTGGTGGGCCCGTGGTCGGACAAGATCGGCCGCCGCCTGCCGCTCATCGCCGCCACCGCCGTCCACATCGTCGCCTGCCTCGCCGCGGCGGTCGCCCCGAACGTCGAGCTGCTGGGCGCCGCGCGTGCGCTGCAGGGCATCGGCGCCGCCGCGGGTGGTGTCGTCGCGATGGCGATGGTCCGCGACCTGTTCGGCGGCCGCCCGCTGGTGCGGATGCTGAGCCGGCTCGCGCTCGTCAACGGGCTCGCCCCGGTGCTGGCTCCGGTCGTCGGCTCGTGGCTGCTGCTCGTCATGCCGTGGCGCGGGATCTTCGTGGTGCTCGCCTGCTACGGCCTGTTCGTCATCGTCTGCGTCTCGCTCTGGATCGTCGAGACCCTCCCGAAGGCGCGTCGCCACGACGCCGGGCACTCGACCGTCGGCCAGCGCTACAAGTCAGTGCTGAGCGACCGGGTCTTCGTCGGGATCGCGATCGTCGGCGCCGCGAACTTCACCGGACTGTTCTCCTACCTCTCGTCGAGCTCGTTCATCTTCCAGGAGATCTACCGGTTCAACGCGCAGGAGTACGGCCTGCTGTTCGCCGTCAACTCGATCGGCATCATCATCGGCGTGCAGTCCGCGTCGCGACTGACCAAGTACTTCGGCCCGCAGTGGATCCTCGCGGTCTCCACCGTCGTCATGTTCCTGTCGTCGGTCGCGATCGTCGTCCTCGACCAGGCCCACGTCGGGCTGTGGGGGACCGCGATCCCGCTCTGGTTCTTCATCGCCGCGTGCGGCTTCGGCTTCCCGTGCGTGCAGGTGCTCGCGCTGAACGGCCACGGCCACGAGGCGGGCACCGCGGCCAGCCTGCTCGGCGCCCTGAACTTCGGCATCGCCGGCATCGTCTCGCCGATCGTGGGCATCCTCGGCGTCGGCAGTGCGGCCCCGATGGGAGCCGTCATGGCGATCTGCGCACTGGTGTCGATCGCGTCGCTGTGGCTCGTGGTGCGCCCGCGCACGGTGCCAGAGCTGGCGCACTGACGCCCGAGGCCGCCCGCAGGTACGGTGGGGGGATGGCGAGCCCGCAGGACATCCGTACCGCGCGGGAGATCAGCAGGCGCTGGCCGCTGATCTCCGCATCCGTCGCCGTTGGGCTCGTCCTCGTGCTGGGAGCGATCATCGCGTTCCGGCCGCACGAGCCGTTCGCGCTGGACCTGGAGTGGATGGAGGAGATCCTCGAGCACCGCTCGCCGGTCTGGACCGTCCCCGCGCTGTTCTTCAACTACGTCGGCGGCGGGATCCTCGGCTCGGTGATCATCCCGCTCGTGATCTTCCTGCTGCTCCTGGCGTTCCGACGGCCGTGGGGCGCCACGTTCTTCGCCGTCGCCAGCCTGCTCTCGGTGCTGGCGGTGCAGGTGATCAAGCACACGGTCGGCCGGGCGCGCCCGACCGAGATCCTGGTCAACGTCGACACCGGTTCATTCCCGTCGGGGCATACGGCGAACGCGGCCACGATGGTGGTCGTGCTCGCGATCCTCTTCCCGCGGGTCTGGGTGTGGTGCGCCGGCATCGCATGGGCGGTCCTGATGGCCGTCAGCCGCACCTACCTCGGCGCGCACTGGCTGAGCGACACCATCGGCGGCCTGCTCCTCGGCGCGGGCGTCGCGGTGATCGTCTGGGCCCCCCTCGCGCACCGCCTCGCCCGCGAGAGCGCCCTCCCGCATCCCTTCCTCCGCCCCCGCCCCGCGCAACCGCCGAGTACGTAGAAAATCGACGAGAAACCGCCGAGTACGGAGAGGATCTGCGTACTCGGCGGCTTCGGGATCGTGCGTGTGAGGGGCTAGAGGGACGTGGGGGCGGGGCCGAAGTCCGGGATGGGGAGGCGCACGCCGCCCTGCAGGGCGCTCTCGTGCGCGACGATCCCGGGCAGCGTGTAGCGCGCCGCCTGCCAGGCGTTCACCGGCGGCAGGCTGCGCTCGTTCACCGCGCGCACGAAGTCGTCCGCGAGGAAGTGGTGGCTGCCCTCGTGCCCGTTCGTCACGTGGTCGAATTCGCGCGGAAGCCGGCTCCGGTCGTGGATGGGCGCGCTGCCCGAGGTGAACGCGTCCCGCAGGGCGGGGGAGACGTGCGCGAGGGACGGGTCGTCCGGCGACAGCGTCGGCTTCGGCTGCAGCAGGTCGGTGATGTCGGTGACGCCGTCCTTGTCCGTGCGGTGCGACACCGTCGCCAGCTGCTCGAAGCTGCCCTCGGTGCCGAAGAACCGGAACCGCGACTCGCGGATGTGCGACGGGTAGCCGACCCGGCGGAACTCGTTCGTGCGGAACGACCCGCCCCCATCGACCTCGAACAGTGCCGTCGCATTCGAGAAGTCGTTGCCGAACATGCTCACCTCGCGGTCGAAGACGCCGTCGCCGCGGTCGTCGGCGACACCGATCGCGGAGACGCTCACCGCGTGGGTGCCCCAGGCGCCGAGGATGCCGCCGATGGAATGCGTCGGGTAGAGCAGCGGAGGGTAGCTTGCCGTCGACTTCCATTCGTCGCCTCCCGAGTAGCGGTAGGCGTCGTAGAAGCCGAGGTCCATGTCGTGGACGTAGTCGCCCTCCGCGTAGAAGACGCGGCCGAAAGCGCCGTCGGCGATCTGCGAGCGGGCGTACACGGTCGCCGGGTTGTAGTGGCTGGTCTCGCCCATCATGTAGGTGAGCCCGGTGCGGCGCACGGCGTCGATGATCGCCGCGATCTCGTCGGCGCTGATCGCCATCGGGACCGCGGAGTAGACGTGCTTGCCCGCCTCGAGCGCACGGACCACGAGCGGTCCGTGCGTCCAGCGCTGCGTGAAGATGGCCACGGCGTCCACCCGCGGGTCGTCGAGCGCCGCCTCGAAGGAGGGGATGGTTCCGTCGAGGTGGTACTCGGTGTTCAGCCGCTCGGCGCGCTCGGGGAGGAGGTCGGTGGCGTACACCGCGCTCACGCCGGGATGCAGAGCGAACAGCTTCGCGAACTGCCCGGCGAACTGGCCGGCGCCGATCATGGCGATGGAGAAGGTCATGTCACTCTCTTTCGGGGATTTCAGGGGTGGTTCGAGGGGCGGCGGACGCGTGGCCGGTCAGCCGCCCTGCTGGAAGAGCAGGTCGATCTGCCGGTTGGTGGTGGTGAGCGTCGAGACCGGCGCGTCGTTGGCGTACACGTTCTGCATCGCGGGCGCCATCAGCGCCGTGATGTCGGCCGCATAGTTGGTGATCGGGAACGAGAACGTCGTCTTGTCGGACACCTGCTTCGTGAACGACGACACGTCGAGACCGCGCGCGTTGTACGCGGCGATCGCCTTATCGGTACCCGACTTCACCGCCGGGAACACGATGCCCTGCTCACCCACGATGTCCTGGCAGGCGGGAGAGGCGAGGTAGGCGACCCACTTGGCCGCGCCCTCCTTGTTCGCGGCGTTCTTCGTGATGGAGTCGGCCAGTCCGTTGAGCATGGAGGCGCGCTTGCCGGTCGGGCCGACCGGCGTCAGCGCCATCCCGACGTCGACACCCTTGAGCTGGGCGTACGTGCTGATCATCCACGAGCCGTTCATCGACAGCGCCGCCTTGCCGCTGCCGAGCTGCACCTCCGGCCCGTTGGACGCGGAGTAGGCGGTGAACGGCGCGAGGTAGCCCTTCTTCGCCAGCCCGAAGTACCAGGAGATCGTGTCCTGGAACCGCTTGTCGTCGTAGTTGTAGTGGGTGCCCCAGGTCTTCTTGTCCGTGTACGTCCATCCCGTCGAGCCGGTGAAGGCGCTCCACTGGGTCTGGCCGTCCGATCCGCCGGCGTCGTTGCTGGCGAGACCGTAGGTGGCGACGTGGTTCTTGTCGAAGCCGGGCTCGTCGCCGCGGACGCCGTTGGCGTCCACCGTGAGGTGGGCGAGCATCTTCTCGAAGCTGCCGCCGTCCGTGGGGTTCCAGCTGAGCGCGCTCAGCTCGGCGTCGGAGACACCGGCGGCCTTCGTGACCTTCTTGTTGTAGAAGAGCGAGATCGTGTCCCAGTCCTTCGGGGTGCCGTAGCGGTGCCCGTCCGGTCCCCGCCAGCTGTCGGCGAGGCCGGGCTGGTAGATGCTGTCGTCGATGCCCTTCGTCGCGTCCAGCTCGTCGAGCGGTTGGAGCACACCCAGGTCGACGAACTGCGCGAACTTCGAGATGTGGTCGGTGAACACGTCCGGCTGGGTGCCGGCGATGAATCCGGCGGTGAGCTTGGTCCAGTAGTCGTTCCAGCCGAGCTGGGTGATCTTCACCGTCAGGCCGGGATTGGCCTTCTCGAAGCCCGCCGCGCACTTCTGGTACGCGGGAAGCTGGTTGGAGTCCCACAGCCAGTAGCTGACGGTGTTCGCCGGCTCGCTCGCCCCGCCGGCGGCGCAGCCGGAGAGCACGAGGGCGGCGGAAGCGGCGATCGCGGCCGCGGTGGAGCGGAGCCGGGTACGGCGGGATGCGCGCATGGGGGTCCTCATTTCAATCCGGTGAAGCCGATGGAGTTGACGATCCGGCGCGCGAACACCCCGAAGAGCACGAGCATCGGCAGCGCCGCGACGAGGGTCGCCGCCATCAGCCCCGACCAGTCCGTGCCGCTCTGCGGGGTCTGTGCGCGGAACACGCTGAGCGCGACCGTCAGCACCCGGGACTGGTCGGTGTAGCTGACCATCAACGGCCAGAAGTAGTCGTTCCACGCCGTGATGTAGGTGAGGATGCCGAGCGTCACGATCGGCGCCGCCGACATCGGGAGCATCACGCGGAAGAAGATGCGCACCCTCCCCGCGCCGTCGAGCAGGGCGGCCTCCTCGACCTCCCTCGGCACGTTCATGAAGAACTGCCGCAGGAAGAACACTGCGAAGGGCGTCATGAACAGGCTCGGCAGCGTGATCCCGAGCAGCGTGTCCACCAGCCCGAGCTGCTTGATGAGCACGAAGTTCGGCAGCAGCGTGAAGATCGACGGCACCATCAGGCCGGCGAGGAAGACCGCGAACACGATGTTCCTGCCGCGGAACCGCAGCCGGGCGAACGCGTACGCCGCCATCGCGGAGAAGAACGTCTGGCAGACCGCGACGGTGGTCGCGACGATCACCGAGTTGAGCAGGTACCGCCAGAAGTCGACGGAGGCGCCGGAGCCGCCCTGGGCGAGCGCCTCCTCGGTGCTCTGCAGCCCGAACACCCTGGCGAAGCCGCCGAGGGTGAGGTCGACGGGGAGCAGGGAGCTCGGGTCGGAGGCGAGGGCGGTGTTGGTGGAGAGCGCGGTGCGCAGCATCCAGTAGAAGGGGAACAGCGTCACCAGGATGATCAGCACCATCACGATCCAGGCGATGGTGCGGCCGACCGGGATGCGGCGGCCGGTGCGCGCGGGGGCCGCGGGCAGTGTCGGTTCGAGGGTTGTCATGTCGAGGCTCCTTCGCCTGCGGTCAGTCGAGGTCGGTCTTGCCGGCGCGGGTGAGGCGGTACTGGATGACCGTGATGACGCTCAGCACCACCAGCAGCGCCACGGAGATCGCCGACGCGTAGCCGAACTGGAAGCGGCCGAACGCGAGGTCGTAGATGTACTTCTGCAGCACATTCGTCGCGTTCGCCGGTCCGCCGTTCGTGGTGACGGCGACGGTGTCGAACACCTGGAACGACCCGATCACCGTGATGATCAGCACGACCGCGAGCACCGGACGCAGCAGCGGCATGGTGACGCTCCAGAACGTCCGCCACTCGCTCGCGCCGTCCACCCGCGCCGCCTCGTAGACGTGCGACGGGATGGCCTGGAGGCCCGCGAACAGCAGCAGGGCGGTGTAGCCGACGTGCCGCCAGACGTTGACGAGCGCGATGGTCGGGATCGACCAGGTCTCGCTCGCGAAGAACGGGATGTGCTCCAGCCCGAGCGCGCCGAGCAGCTGGTTGCCGATGCCGAGCTGGGTGTCCAGGATCCAGAGCCAGACGATACCGGCGACGACGTTGGAGACCAGGTACGGCGTGAGCACGATGCCGCGGAGGAACGTCGAGCGCGTGAGCCGCTGCATCAGCACGGCGATGAGCAGCGCGACGACGGTCTGGACGCCGATGTTGATGACGACGTACTCGACGGTCACTCCGAGCGAGTGCCAGAAGATGGGGTCGCCGGCCATCCGGATGTAGTTGCCGAAGCCGATCCACTTCTCCGGGGTCAGCAGGTTGTAGCTGGTGAAGCTGAGGTAGATGCCGCGCAGGGTCGGCCAGGCGAGGAACACCAGGAAGCCGATCGCGGCGGGTGCGATGAACAGCAGGGCGATGAGCCCGTCGCCTCCTCCGCGCGAGCGGCGGGTGGGAGGGGCGCTTGGACCGGGGGCCGGTGGCGCCGCCTGGGTGGGGGTGCGTGTGGTCGTGATGGCCATCGAGACTCCTTCGTCGTGACCGGAACGGAATTAATGTTGCAGCAAAACTAAATGCGGTGTCAACACCCGATCGGGAATCGGGAACCCTAGAATGTCGGCATGGCGGAGAGTGTCGTGGCGGAAGGAGCCCCGGAGAGCGCGCAGCGCGTGCTCCTGGAGATCCTCATCCACGGTCCGCTCTCGCGCGTCGAGCTGGCCGAGCGGCTCGGCCTGTCCGGCCCGAGCCTGACCCGGCTGACCAAGCCGCTGCTCGCCTCCGGCCGGCTGTTCCAAGGCCGTCCGCTCGTCCGCGCCGCCGGGCGTCCCATCCTGCCGCTCGACCTCGATCCGGCCTCGGAGCACTTCGCGGGCGTGAAGGTCACCGCCGATGCCGTGTACGCCGTCGTCACCGACCTGCGCGGCGAGGTCCGCGCCGAGCTGGAGTCGCCGCTCGCCGGGCACGCGCCGGACACGGTGGCCGACGCGGTTGCCGACGTGGTGCGCGCGCTGCCCGCCGCCTTCGCGCCGCTCTCCGGTGTCGGGATCAGCCTCGGCGGCAACACCGCCGACGGAAGGACGGTGGGGGAGTCGCACTTCCTGGAGTGGGTGGACGTCCCGCTCGCCGACCTCGTGGAGGCGCGCCTCGGCCCGCCGGTCACGGTCGCCAACGACGTCAACGCGCTGACCCAGGCGCAGCATTGGTTCGGTGCCGGCCGCGGTCTCGACACCTTCGTCGTGGTGACGATCGGCGCCGGCATCGGGATGGGGCTGGTCGCGGGCGGTGCCCTGGTCGGCGGGGCGCACGGTGCGCTCGGCAGCATCGGCCACCAGCTCCTCGCCTGGACGGAGGCCACCTGCTGGCGTGGCCACCACGGCTGCGCGAGCGCACTGCTGACGACGGAGGCGGTGGAGTCGGCCGCCGAGCGCGCGACGGGCCGAGCCGTGAGCTACGACGAGGTGCTGCGCGGTGCCTCCCGTGGCGACCCCGCACTGCGCGCGGTGGTCGACGAGGCGGCGGGGGCGCTTGGCCTTCTGCTCGCGACGGTGATGAACACCATCGATCCCGCGACGATCGTCGTCGCGGGCGAGGGCGCCCGGCTGGGCGAGACGGGAGAGCACGCGATGCTCGCCGCGCTCTCGGGCGCGGCGGTCTGGGACAGCGTGCGCACCCCCGTGCGGGTGCAGCCGTTCGCCTTCACGGAGTGGGCGCGCGGCGCCGCCGCCACCGCCATCCGCTCCCGCATGCTGCGCTGACCCGCGCCGCCCGCCGCCCTCCATCCGTTCCGGAGTTCTTCACGCAACACGCCGTGCGGAGGCGTGAACATCTCCGGAAGCGATGGCGGGGCGGGCGCCGGCTCACACGGCCGTGACGTCGATGAGCCAGACCCGGTCGGGGAACGACAGCGGCGCCGACATCCCGGCCGCCGCGAGCGCACGCCCGCTCAGGACGACACCCTCCGTCTCCTCCGGCGTCAGGCTCCGCGACAGCGGCGTGCTGCCGTCCGTTCCGACCGGGACGCCGCTCTCGGTGCCCGCGAACCACGGTGGAACGCGGTAGCCGCTCGCCGGGTCGCCGAGCGCCAGCGGCCGCACCCGGTAGCGCCGGTCCGGGTCGAGGCCCCGCAGCGTGATCCGCCCGAGCGGTCCCTCGTTCGAGCGGCCGAGGTAGGCGAGCGAGTACAGCGCGCGGCTCCGGTCCGGCGCGACGACGCCGCTCACCCACAGCGTCGGGTCGATGTCGTCCATGCGCACCAGGTCGCCGCCGTGCAGCAGGTCCCTGCGCTCGCGGTAGAACGCCGTCCACTCGGCGAGCGCCGCGAGCTCCGCGTCGGTCGCCGCCGCGAGGTCCCACTCGATCCCGAGGTGCCCGATCAGGGCCGTCGCCGCGCGGAAGGAGAGCTCGTGCTCGCGATGCGTGGTGTGCGAGCGCCCGGAGGCGATGTGCGCGCCGAGCAGCTCGGGAGGCAGCAGCTGCTGAGTCCAGCGGTGCATCTCCTGCCGCTCGAGCGGATCGATGCAGTCCGACACCCAGACCCGGTCGGTGCGCTCGATGACACCCAGATCGACGCGTGCGCCCCCGGACGAGCAGGATTCGATCTCGAGGCCGGGGAACCGCTCCTTGAGCTCGTCCATGAGACGGTAGGTCGCCAGCGTCTGCTCGTGGACGCCCGGCCGCCCGCTCGGGGACGTTCCCGCGTCCACGAGGTCGCGGTTGTGGTCCCACTTGATGTAGGCGATGTCGTCGTGCGACAGGATGTCCACCATCCGGTCGCGGATGTACGCGTACGCCTCAGGGATGCCGAGGTTGAGCACCTGCTGGTGCCGCGACTCGACGGGGAGCCGGCCGCCGGTCTGCATGATCCACTCGGGATGCGCCCGCGCGAGGTCGGAGTCCGCGTTCACCATCTCCGGCTCAAACCAGAGCCCGAACTCCATCCCGAGCCCGCGCACGTGGTCGATCAGAGGGGTGAGGCCGTCCGGCCACACGCCTTCGTCGACGTACCAGTCGCCGAGGCCCGCGGTGTCGTTCCTGCGGTGCCGGAACCAGCCGTCGTCGAGCACGTAGCGTTCGACGCCGATCGCCGCCGCGCGGTCGGCGAGGTCGGTGAGCCGGGCGAGGTCGTGGTCGAAGTACACCGCCTCCCAGACGTTGAGCGTCACCGGCCGCGGACGGCGTGGATGCTGCGGCCGCGCCCGCAGGTGCCGGTGCAGCCGCCGCGCCTGGTCGTCGAGGCCGTCGCCGTATGCGCCGTAGAGCCACGGGGTGCGGTAGCTCTCGCCGGTGCCGAGCACGACCTCCCCCGGAAGCAGCAGCTCGCCGCCCCCGGCAACCTGCTCGCCGCTGGAGAGCCGCTCCGCGTAGTGGCGGTGGTTGCCGCTGAAGCCGACGTGGACGCCCCACACCTCGCCGCGCGCGAAGCCGAAGCCCGGCTCGCCGACGGTGAGCAGGGTCGCGGCGTCCGCGCCGGTGCGGCCGCGCCTGCCCTCGCGAACGTGCGCGCCGACGGTCAGCTCGCCGCGCTGCGGGGTGCGCTCCTTGCCCCAGCGGCCGGCGAAGTCGAGGGTCTCGCGCGCCCGCGGCGGGAGGGGGAGCGCGAGCGAGAGGTCGTCGAGCCGGTACGCGGCCCCGAGGTTGGTGAGGGTCGCGGCCGTGCGCAGCACGCCCGCCGCGCTCAGCTCGAGGTCGATCGCGAGCTCGAGTTCGGCGGCGGCGTCGCGTGCCGTCACCCGCACGGCGCCGCCGCCGGTGAGGGTGACGAGGCCGCCGCCGGGTCCGGCGCTCGCGTCCGCGTCCGTCGCGGAGACCGCCTCGACCTCCGTCACCCGGAACCACGGCGACCAGGCCGCGCCGTCCCTGCTGCCGCTCAGCCCGGGACGGCCCAGCCAGCCGGTGCGCTGCTCCGGCAGGACGGCGACGCGCACCGGCTCGTCGACCGTGTTGTTGGCCTGCGGCGGGATGCCCGCGAGCACGACCGCCCGCGCGCCGGTCGCATCCAGCTCGCCGAGCGCGGCGCCCCAGTGCGCGATCGCGGGCAGCAGCCCGCCCCGCACGTCGACCAGCACGCTCACGCCGCCGGCCGTCAGGTGGATGGTGTCGATGGTCATGCCGCTCCCTCGCGCAGTTAATTCCTCCGCAAAAGTATTGCACGCCCTCACCCGGACCGGGGATCCCGTCGTGAACCGCGCGCAACTCCGGACATCCCGGCCCAACGCTCCCGGAACTCCGTAGGAACGGTCATCCCACCGGTGTGTCGCGCGCGCCCTCCGGAATTACGCGCCGAGCAGCGCCCGCGCGCGCATCCCGACCCGGACTGCCGTGGCCCCGTCGTCGCCTGACCGTTCCGACCACGCGGCGGAGAGGCCGCACCACGCGAGAACCCAGCGCAGCATCCGCCGCTCGTCGACACCGGTCTCGGCCGCGATCACCGCCGCCGTGCGCTCCAGCCGTCCGGGGCCCAGCGCCACGGAGGCGGACGGGTTGCACAGGATGTTGGCGAAGTCGAACGCCGGGTCGCCGTGGATGTGCTTCGGATCGATCGCCCGCCAGCCGCGCTCGCCGAAGTCGAGCACGTTGCCGTGGTGCAGGTCGCCGTGCAGCACCGCATCGCCCTCCTGGTGGTCGAGCAGGTCGCCCGCGGTCGAGGCCGCCGCCGCGAACAACCCGCCGTGGGCGCCGGGATGCTCGCGTGCGTGCGCGAACAGCTCCCGGAACCAGCGGTGCAGGTCGACGATCCCGTCCGGCCGGGGCGCGTCGTCCACGCGGTGCAGCGCCAGTCCCGTCCGGCAGAGGATGCGCGTGGCCTCGTCGTCGCCGTCGGGCCCGGACGCGGCCAGCGCCTCCAGGGATCGGTGCCCCGTCGCCCGCTCCATGACCACCGCGTCGCCGTCCGCCTCGTACACCGCGGCCGCTCCGCGCCCCGCCCACCAGGCGAGCACGCGCGCTCCAGCCGCCTCCTCGTCGACGGTGGCGAGCTTGAGGAATGCCGGCCGCCCGCCGCTCGACACCGGCTGCAGGATGCTGGACGGCGTCGCGAACGCCTCGCCGTCCGGCGTCAGCGACCAGCGTTCGCGCCACGGAGCGAGCGTCGCCGCGGGGTCCCGTGCCGTCCCGCTGCCGATTGGCGGCACGCTCACCGCGCCGCCTCGCGCTCCGCGGCGACCTGGGCCGCGTACGCGCCGGGGGTCGAGCCGACCACGGCCCTGAACTCGCGGGTGAAGTGCGCCTGGTCCGCGTACCCCAGCTCGGCGGCGAGCAGACCGATCGGGGGCGGAGCGTCCGACCTCAGAGCGGCGGCCGCCTCCTGGAGCCGGTAGCGCTGGATGAGCCACTTCGGGCCGAACCCGATGTGCCCCGCGACGAGCCGCTGCAGGCTGCGGACGCTGAGATCGAAGCGGTCGGCGAGCTGCTCGACCCGGAGTAGTTCGCGGTCGTCCTCGACCGTCGCGACGATCGCATCCACCAGCTCGGCATCCGCGCCAGGCGCCGGAAGGCCGGTGATCGCGGCCTCGAAGGCGTCGATCGCGCCGGAGTCGTCGCCGGCGTCCATACGCTCGCGGATCGGTGCGGAGGCCGCGGCGATCGCGGCCGCCGCCTCCGGAACGAGTGCCGTCGCCGGCAGGGCGGCCGGCAGCCCCCGCAGGGACGCTCCGGTCCAGCCGCGAGCCGTGCCCGGCCGCAGCATCACCCCGAACGCCCACCCCTCTCCGCGGAGCGTGCGGGTGGAGAGGCCGCGGCTCGCGCGGTGCAGCAGCACGGCGTCCGGCTCCACCACCAGGTTCGCGGTCGGATACTCGAGCACGGCCTGGCGGATGTCGGTCCCGGCCGTCAGCCGCCAGCGCGGCAGCCAGTAGTGCCTCGCGAACGCGGCCGCCGCCTCGCCCGGAAAGCGTCGCTCCACGGTCACGGGCGCGCCGGCATGCGGCGTCAAAAGGCCCTTGCTGCGCGGGCCGGCGGCGGTGGTCTGGCTCACGCTGCCATACTTTCACGGTGACTCTCATCCGCCCGTACCAGCCGGCCGACCGGGACGACCTGTACGAGGTGTGCCTGCGCACCGGAGCGAGCGGGGGCGACGCGACCGGCCTCTACTCCGACGACTCCCTGCTGCCGGACATCTTCGCCGGGCCATACGCCGCCTACCAGCCCGACCTCGCATTCGTCGTCGATACCGGTGACCACGTCGCGGGCTACGTGATCGCGGTCGCCGACTCGGTCGCGTACGCGGACTGGTACGAGGCGGAGTGGCTGCCGGGCTTCATCGCGGCGCACCCGCTCGAGTCCGCCGGGGACGACCGTGAGCGGGAGATGATCGGCTACGGCAGGAACGTGCGCAGCAGCATCCCCCGGGAAGTCGCCGACTACCCGGCGCACCTGCACATCGATCTGCTGCCCGAGCTTCAGGGTCAGGGCTTCGGCCGCCGGCTGATCCGCACGCTGCTCGCTGCGCTGCGCGATCGCGGCGTCCCCGCCGTCTACCTGACGATGTCGCCGGACAACCACTCGGCGCGCGCGTTCTACGACCGCCTCGGCTTCCACGAGCTCCCCTCGAGCCGTCCCGGAGGCCCCGTGCTGGGCATCCGCACCGACGCGGAGGTCTGAGCCGGCCCATCCGCTGCGGGGACGGTCGCGCAGCGCGCGTCGTGGGGCCGCGTCAGCGGAACCGCGGCATCCGCTCGAACCAGTACAGCAGCTCGGGGGAGCTGCGGCGCAGCTGGGTGAGGGTCATCGACTCCTCCGGCCGGGTCACCGGCACATCCAGCTCCTCCGCGACGCGCTCCATGTCCTCGAGCGGCCAGAACTGGCCGCGCATCCGGAGCAGCAGCCGGCCGTCCGCGCCGGTCACGAAGAGCTGCGGCAGCGTGTCCAGTGTGCTTGCCTCGTAGAGCTGCACGAGCACGATGGACCCGACGTCCGCGGGACGCACGAGCACCGTCCGCCCGAAGAAGCCGCGCTCGCGCACGCCGTCGGCGCGCAGCGTGATCGTGGTGGAGAAGAAGGCGTAGACGCCGAGCACCGTGGCAGCGATGACGAGCAGCTGCGCGATGAGCACCAGCAGCCACGGGCCGTCCGGGATGGTCAGCCAGTACAGCACGGCGAACACGGGGGTGGTCAGGGCGAGGATGGCGACGAGCCCGCGCACGAAGAGGCTCCGGAAGGGACGCAGGACCGTGTCCTGTGCCGTATCCGTCTCCCGCTTCAGTTCCCGCTGGCCGCTCATCGAATCGAGCCTGACCGATGCCCGTCCTCGTCGGTAGCGGCATTTTGGGGGACACGGCGGCGCGCGGCGAGGTCCTTGGCGCGCAGCGACCGCACCCGGAAAGCCGAGACGACGGTCGCGACGACGCACACCGCGAAGACGACGACGCCGCCGAGGTCGTGCATCCCTCGCCCGATGGCCACCGCGAGGATGCCGAGCACGATGGTCGCACAGAGCTGCGCGAACATCCTCTTCGACACCGGACCCCTTCCCCGTCGTGGCCGCAAGGACACTAACACGCGAGGCTGGGCGGCCGCCCTCGTGGCGGCCGCCCAGCCTCGGATCGTCCTGTCGCCGGCTCAGGCCAGCGCGACCGCCGTCCAGGAGACGGGAGGAAGCTCGATGGTGAGCACCCCGTCTGCGAGGCTCGCCGAACCGTTCGCCTTGAGGCCCACGCGCTCCTGGTCGGCGAAGGTGTTCTTCGCGTACACGTCGTCGTCGAACAGGCTCAGCGCCTCCTCGACCGTGGCGACCCCGAGGTCGCGCACGTCGATGCGCACGGTCTCCGCCGCCGTCTGGCTGCGGTTGACCAGGAACACCGCCGCGCGGCCGCTCTCCGCGTCGTGCGTCGCGACCGCGTCCACGATCCCGGCGTCGCCGTGCACGACCGTCTCGTACGTGCCGGTGCTGATCGTCGGGCGCAGCACGTCGCCCTTCGCCAGCCGGCTGGTGACCGAGAACGGGAAGAACGTCGTCTGCCGCCACGCCGCGCCTCCCGGCTCGGTCATGATCGGCGCGATCACATTGACCAGCTGGGCGAGGGAGGCGCTCCGCACCCGGTCGTGGTTCTTCAGCAGCGTGATGAGCAGGTTGCCGACGACGACCGCGTCGGCCACCGAGTACACGTCCTCCAGCTGCCGCGGGGCGACGCGCCACTCGTCGTTGACCTCGTCGGACTCCTTGTGCTCGTCGAGGTACCAGACGTTCCACTCGTCGAAGGAGATCGCGATCCTCTTGGTGCTCTTCCGCTTGCTGCCGACGTGGTCGGCAGCGGAGATCACCGTGTCGATGAAGTACTGCATGTCCAGCGAGGAGGCGAGGAAGGAGCCGAGGTCGCCGTTCCGCTCCTGGTAGTAGGCGTGCGCCGAGATGAAGTCGACGTGGTCGTAGGCGTGCTCGAGCACCGTGCGCTCCCAGTCGCCGAAGGTCGGCATCCCGGATCCGGAGGAGCCGCAGGCGACCAGCTCCAGGGTCGGGTCCGCCATCTTCATGGCGGCGGCCGTGCGTGCCGCGAGCTTCCCGTAGTCCTCCGCGGTCAGGTAGCCGGTCTGCCACGGGCCGTCCATCTCGTTGCCGAGGCACCACATCCGGATGTCGTGCGGCTGGACGGTGCCGTTGGCGATCCGCTGGTCGCTGAGGGCGGTGCCGGACGGATGGTTGGCGTACTCGAGCAGGTCGAGCGCCGCCTCGATGCCGCGGGTGCCGAGGTTGACGGCGAGCATCAGCTCGGAGCCGGTCAGCTTCAGCCAGCGGGAGAACTCGTCGAGCCCGACCTGGTTGGTCTCCAGCGAGTGCCACGCGAGGTCGCGGCGCACCGGGCGCTGCTCGCGCGGGCCGACCGAGTCCTCCCAGCGGAAGCCGGAGACGAAGTTGCCCCCGGGGTAGCGGATGGTGGTCGACCCGAGCTCCTTCACCAGCTCGACGACGTCGAGGCGGAAGCCGTCCTCGTTCGCGGTCGGGTGGCCGGGCTCGTAGAGGCCGTCGTACACGCAGCGCCCCAGGTGCTCGACGAACGCGCCGAAGATGCGGCGGTCGATCGAGGCGACGCGGTCGGCACGGTCGAGGGCGATGGTCGTTTCAGGCATGACTGTCCGCAGGTCCTTCGTTGGGTTCGGTGGTGCTGGCGCCGGGAGATTCCGCTCCGGATCGGCTCGTGATGTGCGATGCTATCAACGTTGTAAATTCGACGGCAAACGCGTTTCGAAAACGAGGGGGTCCCATGGTCGCGACACTGAAGGATGTCGCCGGCGCCGCGGGCGTCTCGGTGAAGACGGTCTCCAATGTCGTCAACGGCTACCAGTTCGTCAAGGCCGCGACGCGCGAGAAGGTGCTCGCCGCCATCGACGAGCTCGGGTACCAACCGAACCTCGCGGCGCGCAACTTGCGCGCAGGCCGCACCGGCGTCATCGGTCTCGCCGTTCCGTCGCTCAGCTTCAGCTACTTCGCCGAGCTTGCCGACTCTGTGCTGGAGGCCTCCCGGCGGCTCGGCTTCGTCACGCTGATCGAGCAGACCGGAGGCGATCGCGAAGCAGAGCTCGAGCTGCTGCGCGGTCCGCGGCTGTCCATGCTCGACGGGCTCATGTTCTCTCCGCTCGGGATGTCGATGGACGACGTGGACGCGCTGAACGTCGACTACCCGCTGGTGTTGCTGGGCGAGCGGATCTTCGGCGGCCCGACCGATCACATCGTCATGAAGAATGTCGAGGGCGGGTACGCCGCCACCCAGCACCTCCTCGGCACCGGGCGACGGCGCATCGCGGTGCTTGGCGCCCATGTGGCCGAGCGCGTGGGGTCGGCCTCCCTGCGCCTCCAGGGCTACCACGCCGCGCTGGACGACCACGGTCTCGATCTCGGCGACGAGCTGGTCGTGTTCCGCGAGGGCTGGCACCGCACCGACGGCGCGGCGGCGACGCAGGAGCTCCTGGACTCTGGAGTCGCCTTCGACGCGATCTTCGCACTCAACGACGAACTCGCGCTGGGCGCGCTGCGCGTGCTCAATCAGGAGGGCGTGCGCGTGCCGGAGGATGTGGCGGTCATCGGCTTCGACAACCTCATCGAGGGTCAGTTCGCGATGCCGAGCCTCAGCACCATCGACCCGGGCCGGCCCGACATCGCCGAGCGGGCCGTTGCCGCCCTCATCGAGCGCATCGGCGACCGCGACGACACGGTCGGACCGCCCCGGATGATCGAGGTGCCGTTCACCACGGTCGTGCGCGAATCGTCGCGCGTGAACGCCTCCATACCGACCGCGTAACGACGATTGACATCCCGAAAGGCGTGCTCCTATAATCCGATACAACGTTGAAAATTCAACGTTGTAAAATCCCGCAGATCGACCCGGGGTCGGTCAACCTGAGAGGCATTCAATGAAGAAACTCATCGCAGCCGTCGCGCTCGCGGCGGGCGCGGCAATCGCGCTGGCGGGCTGCTCCGGAACCGGTGCCGCGACCTCCACCGGGCACGTCGACCTCACGTTCTGGCACGGCTACACCGAGGCCGACGGCAAGGTGCTCGACAAGATCGTCGACGACTTCAACAAGTCCCAGAAGAACATCACCATCACCACGACCACCAAGACCTGGGCCGTCATCGGCGACACCCTGCTGCCGGCCCTCTCGGCCAAGAAGGGGCCCGACATCGTCGCCGTGCCCGCCGAGACGCTGCCGGTGTACGCGAGCAAGGGCGCTTTCGCGAAGCTCGACGACTTCTACGCGGGCGACGTGAAGAACGCCAACCTCAACCCGCGCGCGGTCGAGATGGAGAAGGTCGACGGGACCTATTACGGCGTGCCCACCGGATTCGTGCCGCTCTCGGTCATCTACAACAAGGCGATGTTCGAGAAGGCGGGCATCACCACCTTCCCGACGACCTGGGACGAGTGGGTAGCCGACGCCAAGAAGCTCACCGACCCCGCGACCGGCCAGTACGGCCTTGCGCTGCCCGACCACGCCACCGTCGGCAACGGCGTCTGGGCGAGCCTCTTCTACGGCAACGGCGGCGAGCTCGTGGACGGATCGAAGTCGGTCGTCGACTCGAAGGCCAACGAGGAGACGCTGAGCTACTGGTCGAAGGCCGTGATCGACCACAAGATCTCGCCGACGGGACTCGACGGCGTCGCCTCCGACAAGCTGTTCTCGTCGGGCAAGGCCGCCATGGAGATCGGCGGCCCGTGGATGGCCGGCGTCGCCGAGGCGAACAAGATCGACTACGGCATCGCGGGCATCCCGGCCGGCCCCAAGGCATCCGCCTCGTCGGCCATCGGCATCTCGGCGGCCGTCACGGCACAGGCCGACTCGACCAAGCAGGCCGCGGCGAAGAAGTTCTTCGACTACTTCTTCACCAAGGAGGTCGCCAGGAAGTGGTCCCTCGGCTCCGGCTGGCCGCCGCTGCGCACCGACATCCCCGCCTCTGCGGTGTCCTCCAACCCGGTCGTCGAGTCGCTGACGAAGATCGCCGGCGACGCCCGCCCGCTGCTGCCGGGCATCGCCAACAGCACCGACGTGCTCGCGGCGGTCGACGAAGCCACCCAGAAGGCGCTGACGGGCGGCGACCCCGCCCAGCTGCTGAAGGACGCCTCCGGCAAGGTCCAGCAGGCGCTCGGCAAGTGATCGACCGGCGGGCCGCCGATGACCCCCACACCGGCGGCCCGCCCCTCTCGGAAGACACCATGACAAGTCTCACCCGCACCCGCCCCCGGCGCGCCTACCGGCCGCCCGCACCGCTCGGCGGCAGGCCGCGCACCGGCCGCAGCCGGGCGCCGATGGCCGTGCTGTTCCTGCTCCCGGCGCTCGTGATCCTGATCGCCTTCGTGGGCTGGCCGATGCTCTCGGCACTCCGGCTCTCGTTCACGGACGCGAGCGGATTCGGAGCGGAGAACTGGGTGGGGCTCGACAACTACGTGCGGATCTTCACCGACCCGCAGATCCTCGCCACGCTGGGCAACACGGCGCTGTACACGGTTCTCTTCACCCCGACCGCACTGATCGCGGCCCTCCTGCTGGCCCTGCTGCTCGGCAACCGCCGGCTGATCGCCCGCGGCTTCTTCCGCACGGCGCTCTTCCTCCCGTTCGTGGTGTCGCTGGCCGTTGCGGCCTTCGCATGGAGCTACCTGCTCGACCCGCAGGTGGGGCTCGTCAACTACTGGCTGCGCGGCATCGGCATCCAGCTGGGGAACGTGCTCCAGGACCCCGTGCTCGCGATGCCCACGGTCGTCCTTGTAGCGATCTGGAAGAACTTCGGCTTCTACATGGTGATCTTCATCGCCGGGCTGCAGGAGATCCCGGAGTCGCTGTATGAGGCGGCGAAGATCGACGGCGCGGGCGCCTGGCGCCGGTTCGTCAGCGTGACACTGCCGCAGCTGAGCAACACGCTCGCGTTCGTGGTCGTCTTCGCGATGATCGCCGCACTGCAGGCCTTCGACCAGATCTACGTGATGACTGGCGGCGGCCCGTACCGCTCGACCCAGACCGTCGTGATGGAGATCTACCAGGAGGGCTTCAAGAAGCTCGACCTCGGCGGCGCCACCGCCCTCTCCTACGTGCTGCTGGCGGCGACGCTGCTCCTCAGCCTCATCCAGTTCCGCTTCTTCGGACGACGCGAGAAGGACATCGCATGACGACCACCGCCGCATCGCGAACCGCCACGCCGACGCGCACAGCGCCTCGCCGCGCGCGCCTCCGGATCGGGCGCCGGGCCGAGCGCTGGCTGCTGTTCGCCGCCGTGCTCGTGCTCACCGCCGTCGTGGTGCTGCCCGTCATCGTGATCGTGCTCACGGCGTTCAAGCCGGCCGCCGAGATCAACGCCTTCCCGCCGACCCTGCTGCCGGGCGCCTGGACGCTCGACAACTTCACCAAGATCTTCAACGATCTGCCGTTCGGGAGGCTGTTCGTCAACAGCCTCGTGTTCGCCGGCGGGGTGACCGTCTTCGCGCTCGTGTTCGACTCGCTCGCGGCCTACGCGCTGGCGCGGATCGACTTCCGTGGCAGCCGCGTGCTTCTGATCGTCATCGTGGCCAGCCTCATGATCCCGTTCCAGGCCACGCTCATCCCCGTCTATCAGCTGGTGGCGCAGCTGGGCTGGGTGAACACCTTCGCCGGGCTGATCATCCCGCGCGCGGCCGACGCCTTCGGCATCTTCTTCCTGCGCCAGTTCTTCATCTCGCTGCCCCGCGACCTCGACAACGCGGCCAGGATCGACGGCGCGGGCGAGTTCCGGATCTTCCGGAGCATCGTGCTGCCGAACGCCGTCCCGGCGCTGCTCACGCTCGCGATCTTCACCTTCGTGAACAACTGGAACGACCTGCTCTGGCCGCTGGTGTTCACCACATCTCCGGAGATGGGGACGATCACCTCGGGGCTCACCCTGCTCACCGGACCGAGCGGCATCATCCCCTACGGCACGATGATGGCCGGGTCGCTGATCGCGGTGCTCCCGCTCGCGGTCATGTTCCTGATCATGCAGCGGCGCTTCATCGAGAGCGTCGCGACCACGGGGCTCAAGTGATGGCGCCGCGCTGGTTCCAGGACGGCCGCCTCCATCTGGGGCTCGGTATCGAAGACACCTTCGTGCCGCAGTCGCGGCCGGGGGAGCGCGCGATCGACGAGTACGAGCTGACCGAGCACTACGAGCGGTTCGCCGACGACTTCGCGCTCGCCGCGGGCGTCGGTGCCGAGCTCCTGCGCTGGGGCGTGCCTTGGTACCGTGTCGCGCCCGAGCCCGGGCGGTGGGAATGGGAGTGGACCGACCGCGCCGTCGACGCCCAGTTGAACGCCGGGCTGCGGCCGGTCATCGACCTCCTCCACTACGGCACGCCGCTGTGGCTGGAGGCGCAGTTCGCGAACGCGGACTACCCGCACCATGTCGAGGAGTACGCGGCGCGGTTCGGTGAGCGCTACGGCGACCGGGTGTTCGACTACACGCCCGTGAACGAGCCCGTCATCCACGCGCTGTTCTCGGGGGAGTACGGCTACTGGCCGCCCTACCTCACCGGGGCGTCCGGGTTCGCCTCGATCGCCGCCAACCTGGCACGCGGGTTCGTCCGCAGCCAGCGCGCGCTCGCCGACCGCATCGGCGACGCGGCGGCCTTCGTGCACGTCGACGCCGCGATGAGCTTCATCGGCGACGACACCGCGCCAGAGCACCGCGAGGAGGCCGAGCGCCTCCGGCACCAGGTGCACCTCGTCGAAGACCTCGTCACCGGCCGGGTCGATGCCGCGCACCCGCTTCTCGACCGGATCGCACCGGCCATCCCCGACGTCGAACTGCAGTGGTTCCGCGACAACGCCGTGCAGCCCGACGTGATGGGGGTCAACTACTATCCCCGCCACTCGACCGAGCTGTTCGAGCCGGGCGTTCACCACGGCGGCGGCTTCGCCGACCCACGGCCGAGCGTCGACCGCGGCGCCGAGGGCCTGCGGGAGGCGCTGGAGTCGTTCGCCGCACGCTACGGCGCGCCCGTGATGGTCACAGAGACCTGCGTGACGGGCAGCGTGGCCGAGCGCATCGCCTGGCTCGACGAGTCGCTCGCGCTCGTGCAGCGGATGCGCGACGACGGAGCGCCCGTCGTCGGATACACCTGGTGGCCGCTCTTCGACATGTACGAGTGGACCTGGCGCCACAGCGCGAACCCGCGCGCCGATCATCTGCTGACGATGGGCCTCCACGACCTCGTCGAGTCGGCCGACGGCCTCCTTCGGGTCGCCAACCCCGTCGCCGACCGCTATCGCGAGCACAGCCGCCGCCTCGCTGCGCTCGCCGCATCCTGACCCAACGACCTCACCGGAAGAAGCACATGCACGCAGCCCGTCTCACCCTCCAGCCCGCCGCGACGATCGGGGCGGTCAACCCCCGGCTCTACGGCTCGTTCCTCGAGCACCTGGGCCGGGCGGTCTACGACGGCATCTACGAGCCGGGCCACCCTTCGGCCGATGCGGACGGCTTCCGGCGCGACGTCATCGACCTGGTGAAGGAACTCGGCGTCTCGGCGATCCGGTATCCCGGCGGCAACTTCGTCTCGGGCTTCCGTTGGGAGGACTCCGTCGGGCCGCGCGAGCAGCGGCCCCGCCGGCTCGATCTGGCCTGGCACACCACCGAGACGAACGAGGTCGGGCTGCACGAGTTCCAGTCGTGGCTGGACAAGGTGGGCAGCGAGCTCATGCTCGCGGTCAACCTCGGCACGCGCGGTGTGCAGGAGGCTCTCGACCTGCTCGAGTACGCCAACCACCGCGGTGGCAGCGCCCTCTCGGACCAGCGAATCGCCAACGGACGCTCGGAGCCCTTCGACGTGCGCATCTGGTGCCTCGGCAACGAGATGGACGGTCCGTGGCAGCTGGGCCACAGCTCGGCCGAGGAGTACGGGCGGTTGGCGGCGAAGACCGCCGGCGCGATGAAGGCGTACGATCCCGACCTCGAACTCGTCGTGTGCGGCTCGTCGAGCTCGTCCATGCCGACCTTCGGCGAGTGGGAGCGGACCACGCTGACAGAGACCTACGAGCTCGTCGACTACATCTCGTGCCACGCCTACTACGAGAACACCGGCGACCTCGGCTCGTTCCTCGCGTCGGGCGTCGACATGGACTACTTCATCCGCAGCGTCATCGCCACCGCAGACCACGTGAAGGCCGTGCGCGGCAGCGACAAGCGCATCGACATCTCCTTCGACGAGTGGAACATCTGGTACAACACGCGTTTCGAGAACATCGACCGCATCACCGGCACCGACAACTGGCCGATCGCCCCGCGGCTGTTGGAGGACGTGTACACCGTGGCCGACGCGGTCGTCTTCGGCAGCCTCCTGATCACGATGCTGAAGCACGCCGACCGGGTCACCAGCGCCTCGCTCGCCCAGCTCGTCAACGTGATCGCCCCCATCATGACCGAGCCCGGCGGCCCGGCGTGGAAGCAGACGACGTTCTTCCCGTTCGCCGCCACCTCGGCGCACGGCCGAGGTATCGCTCTCGACGTCGGCGTGCGCTCCGACACCTATGCGACCGAGCGCTTCGGCGACGTGCCGCTGGTGGATGCCGTTGCGACCCACGACGAGGCCGCAGGGCGCTACGCGGTCTACGCGGTCAACCGCGCGGTCGACGCGCCCACCGAGCTCGTGATCGACCTCGCGACGCTGGGGGCGGCGGGCCGCGACCTGCGCGTGTCCGCTCGCACGCTCTCCGACCCGGATCTCGACGCGGCCAACACGCTCGACGACCCGGAACGCGTCGCGCTCGCCGACCTCCCGGTCGCCCGCGACGGCGACACGATCCGACTGCGGCTGCCCGCCGTCTCGTGGACCGAGGTGCTGCTGGGCTGACACACCGTGACGGCGACCCGACGCCGTGACAGCCCGTGCGCGCCCGCGCCCGGGTCGGCAGTGAGAAAGGGAACGAAGATGCTTCCATCACGCACCATGTCGGGATCGCTTGGCCGAGTACGCAGACCCTCTGTGTACTCGGCGGTTCCCGATACCATCCCGGCATGGTCTTCACCGTCGCGGTCTCGGGTTACCGCTCGCTCCGCGACCTCGTGCTGCCGCTCGGCCGGGTCACCGTCGTGACCGGAGCCAACGGCGGCGGCACGTCGTCGCTGTACCGCGCGCTGCGCCTGCTGGTGGTGTGTGGACGGGACGAGGTCGTCGTCGCGGGAGGGCGGGCTCGACTTCACCCTGTGGGCGGGTCGTGAGCTGACATCGTGCGTCGTCGCGGCCATGCGTGCTTCTCCCGTCGCCTGGCACGACCTTGCGCCGTTGGAAGGCGCGGTCTGCGCGCCGCCCTCACCGGTCTTACGTCGTCCCGTCGGAACGGGAGGACATCCCGCCCCTCTGAGCCCCGCGGCTCCTCCCTTCTCCGCGTCGCCCCGGCGTGTCGGCGCGCATGTCCTCCTTTGCCGCCCATCCGCCGACGCGGATCAGTGGTCCGATTCGATCGCGATGGTGTTACCGTCTGGATCCGCGATCCATGCGATGCGCCCTCCACCGGCACGCGGCCCGATCCCGTGCTCGTCCTGACCGAAACCGTCATAGCGGGCGAACTCGCCGCCTGCCCGGGAGATCCCGTGGACGATCGCTTCGATGTCATCGACGTAGAAGGTTGCGACCGTTGAGGCCGTTCCTCCCGCAGCAGGAGTCTCGAACACGTTGAGCATCGTGCCCTGCCCGGCCCTGTAGAACCGTGCGCCCCCTTCGATGCCCGCGCTCGGACCCTCGCTTTCGGGCACGAGTCCCAGCACTCCCTCGTAGAACCCGACCGCCCGTCGAATATCGGTGACCCCGATCGATGCCCGAACGGGGTAGTCGCCCAACGCCATGTCCCGCACTGTAGACCCGCGTTGGCCGGAACCCCGGTGAACGCAGCGCGCTCCCCGCGGCGCATCTCGAAACAGTGGCGGAGAATGCGGGATTCGAATCCCGGTTAATGCTGCGCACGCATCGCGCGCACCCCGCGGCGCAGCTCGAAACAATGGCGGAGAATGGGGGATTCGAACCCCCGAGGGCTTGCACCCAACACGCTTTCCAAGCGTGCGCCATAGGCCACTAGGCGAATTCTCCTTGGTCGCCATCCCCTCGCGGGCGACGGCTCACAGTATCTTACCGGAAGCCGAGGGCTGCCGATGCACACGGGCTCCCAGCCGGACCCGCTACACTGGTTCCCGGCTCCCCACGTGGCGCCATCCAGGCCAACTCCCCCAGGGCGGAAACGCAGCAAGGGTAACCGGGCTCTGGCGGGTGCGTGGGGGGTCTTTTTCGTTCAGCCTGCTGACACCGGCCCCGCGTAGAGTTAGCCCAGCGACACCGCGTTCTACGATCTGTAGAATTGTCCTTCCGACGAGTCGAGGTGCTGATGACCGATCACGGGAACACCGATCACGGATCCGCGGAGCACCTCGCGGTGCTGGCGTCCGAGGCGTTCGTCGTCGGCTACGCGCTCGTCGCGGACGTGGAGCAGGTCGAGCGGTTCGCCCGGGAGGGTGTCGGCGGCATCCCGTCGACGCCGTTCAACACGTTCGGTCACGCGCGCAGCCTCGCCGGCCCCGACGACACATTCGTGTCCATCAACAACGACACGGTGTACTCCATCGCCCAGGTCGACGTCGGCGCCGGCCCGCTCCTGCTGAGCGTCCCTGACGCGGGGGAGCGCTACTACGTCCTGCAGTTCGTGGACGCGTGGACGAACAACTTCGCGTACATCGGCACGCGGGCCACCGGGAACGGGGCCGGCGAGTTCCTGCTCGTGCCTCCGGGATGGACGCAGGCGGAGGGGGAGCCCGGCTCCGCCACCGTCGTGCCGTTCCCGACCCGCATCGCCACCATCGTCGGCCGCTGGGCCGTGGACGGGGAGGACGACCTCCCCGCGGTGCACGCCCTGCAGGACGCGCTGACCCTCGCGCCGCTGCTGCGCCCGTCCGGCGACGCCGACGACCGCGACGCCTTCGCGGACGGCATCCCCGCCGTCCCGGAGAGCGGAAGCGAGGCGCTCACCTTCTTCGAGCGGATGCGCGTGTGGTCGCAGGCCTTCCCGCCCGCCGAGCACGACCGGGTGGCGCTCGCCAGCTACGAGGAGCTCGGCCTGACCGGTCCCGTCCCCATCGCCGACCAGCCGGACACGGTGAAGGCAGCGCTCGAGGCCGGGTACGCGGTCGGCAAGGAGGCCCTGGAGGCGAGCCTGCGCACGGGCGTCCCGTTGACCGACGGCTGGCAGGTGAACCTGCACGCGTTCGACTACAACACCGACTTCCTCGGGATCGGCACCATCGATTCCCCGGAGTGGCGGATGGCCGACCCGAAGACCCGGTACGCGCACCGCGCCGCGGCCGCGCTCGGCGGGCTGTGGGGCAATCACGCGTACGAGGCCGCCTACGTCGCGACCTACGTGGATGCGGACGGCGACGCGCTCAGCGGCGAGCACGTCTACCGCCTGCGACTGCAGCCGACCCCGCCGGTGGACGCCTTCTGGTCGATCACCATGTACGACCTCCCGCACTACTACCTGGTCGCCAACCCGATCGGGCGGTACTCGCTGGGGGACAGGACGCGGGGGATCGTGTACGACGACGACGGAGGACTGACCATCACGATGAGCGCCACCCGACCAACGGACGAGAGGGCCGCCGCCAACTGGCTGCCGACGCCGGACGGAGCGTTCCGTCCGCTGCTGCGCATGTACGTGCCGCGCGCGGACGTGCTCACCGGCGCCTACCGGCTCGCGGCGATCGAGAAGGTCGCCTGAGACGTGGCACGTTCGCTCTACATCACCTCCGCAGAGGGCCACACCGGCAAGTCCACCATCGCGCTCGGCGTGCTGGAGGCGCTGCGCCACTCCGTCGGCCGGGTCGGCGTCTTCCGGCCGATCGCGCGCTCGACGGTGGAGCGCGATTACGTCCTCGAGCTGCTGCTCGGCCGGGTCACCGCCGAGATCGGCTACGACGAGGCGATCGGCGTCACCTACGAGGACGTCCACGCGGACGCGGACGCCGCCCTCGGTGAGATCGTCCGGAAGTTCCGGGCCGTGGAGGCGCGCAGCGACGCCGTCGTCATCATCGGCTCCGACTACACCGACATCGGCAGCCCCACCGAGCTCGGCTACAACGCGCGCATCGCGGCGAACCTGGGCGCGCCCGTCCTGCTGGTGCTCGGCGGCCGGATCGGCCAGGGCTTCGGCGAGCGGCTCGGCCAGGCGGACCCGCGATCGCCGGAGGAGCTGCGGCAGCTGGCCGAGCTCGCCGTCGTGGAGCTCCGCGCCGAGCATGCGGGACTGCTCGCCGTCGTCGCGAACCGCGCGGACGCGGCGAGGCTGGACGAGATCGTCGACGCCGTCGGGGACGCGGTCGCGAGCGCATCCGCCGTCGGCGGCGTGCGCCCCGCCGAGGCGGACCTGCCGCCGGTGTGGGCCGTCCCCGAGGACCCGTTCCTGGTCGCCCCGAGCATCCGCTCGATCATGGAGACGACCGACGCGACCCTGCTCGCCGGCGACGAGACCCTGCTCGCCCGTGAGGCGCTCGGCGTCGTCGTGGCGGGCATGTCGATGAACAACGTGCTGCCGCGGCTGGTGGAGGGATCGGTCGTCGTCGTGCCGGGCGACCGCACCGAGGTGCTGCTCGCCGTGCTGATGGCGAACGCATCAGGCACCTTCCCGTCCATCGCCGGCATCGTCCTGAACGGCGGCTTCGACCTTCCCGAGCCGATCGGCCGGCTGCTGGCCGGCCTGCGCTCGCCGCTGCCGATCGTGCGCACGTCGCTCGACACCTACGAGACCGTGGTCAGGATCACCCACGCCAGAGGCCGCCTCGCCGCCGACTCCCAGCGCAAGTACGACACCGCCCTTGCCCTGTTCGAGCGCCACGTCGATGCGGATGCGCTGCTCGCGCGGCTCGACGTCACGCGGCACGAGGTCGTCACACCGCTGATGTTCGAGTACGACCTCATCGAGCGGGCGCGCGCGGCCGCCAAACACATCGTGCTCCCCGAGGGCGAGGACGACCGCATCCTGCGCGCGGCGCACACCCTGCTCGCGCGCGGCGTCGCCCGGCTGACGATCCTGGGCGAGCCGTTCGAGGTGCGCTCCCGCGCGATCGAGCTCGGTCTCGACCTCTCCGGCGCGGAGGTGCTCAGCCCCTTCGACGACGTGCTGCGGCTGCGGTTCGCCAACGAGTACGCGAAGCTGCGCGCGCACAAGGGGATCACGCTCGACCAGGCAGCGGACACCGTCACCGACTCGTCCTACTTCGGCACGATGATGGTGCACCTGGGGCTCGCCGACGGGATGGTCTCCGGTGCCGCGCACACCACGGCGCACACCATCCGTCCCGCGTTCGAGATCATCAAGACCACTCCGGGTGTCTCCGTCGTCTCGAGCGTCTTCCTGATGGCGCTCGCCGACCGCGTCCTCGTCTACGGGGACTGCGCGGTCATCCCTGACCCGACCGCCGAGCAGCTGGCCGACATCGCGGTGTCGTCCGCGCGCACGGCCGAGCAGTTCGGCATCGCGCCGCGGGTGGCGATGCTGTCCTACTCGACAGGCGACTCCGGCTCGGGGGAGGACGTGGACAAGGTGCGCACGGCGACCGCCCTGGTGCGCGAGCGCGCGCCGCAGCTGGCCGTGGCGGGGCCCATCCAGTACGACGCCGCTGCGGATGCGGCGGTCGGGGCGGCGAAGATGCCAGGTTCGCAGGTGGCGGGACGGGCGACCGTGTTCATCTTCCCGGACCTGAACACCGGCAACAACACCTACAAGGCGGTGCAGCGCAGCGCGGGCGCCGTCGCGATCGGCCCGGTGCTGCAGGGCCTGCGCAAACCGATCAACGACCTGTCCCGCGGCGCGACCGTGGAGGACATCGTCAACACGGTCGCGATCACGGCGATCCAGGCGGCGTTGTCATGAGCGCCGTCCTCGTGGTCAACAGCGGCTCGTCGTCGCTGAAGTACCAGCTGATCGACGCGGACAGCGGCGACGCCCTGGCCAGTGGGCTGGTCGAGCGCATCGGCGAGCCGTCCGGCCACATCCGGCACCGCGGGCCGGACGGGTCCAGCGAGCGCACGCTGCCCATCCCGGACCACACGGCGGGGTTCCGCGCGATGCTGGAGGCGTTCGAGGCGGACGGCCCCGACCTGGCGGAGCATCCCCTCGCCGCGGTCGGTCACCGCGTGGTGCACGGCGGCAAGCGGTTCTTCGAGCCGACGATCGTCACGCCGCTCGTGGAGATCAACATCGAGGACCTCTCCGACCTAGCTCCCCTGCACAACCCGGCGAACCTGCAGGGGATCCGCGCGGCGAAGAAGGCGTTCCCCGATGTGCCGCACGTCGCGGTCTTCGACACCGCGTTCCACCAGACGCTCGACCCCGCCGCGTACACCTACGCGATCGACGCCGCGCTGGCCGAGAAGCACCGGGTGCGCCGGTACGGCTTCCACGGGACGTCGCACAAGTACGTCTCGGGACGCGTCGCCGCGGTGCTCGAGCGCCCGCTCGGCGACCTCAGGCAGATCGTGCTGCACCTCGGCAACGGGGCGTCGGCCTGCGCGGTCGACGGCGGACGCTCCGTCGACACCTCGATGGGCATGACGCCGCTGGAGGGCCTGGTCATGGGCACCCGCTCCGGCGACATCGACCCGGCCGTCCTCGTCCATCTCGCGCGCCGGGCCGGCCTCGGCATCGACGACCTGGACGACCTGCTCAACCGGCGCAGCGGCCTGCTCGGCCTCGCCGGTCACGGCGACATGCGGGACGTCCGGCGCGCGGCTGAGTCCGGGGATGCGTCCGCGCGGCTCGCGATCGACGTCGTGGTGCACCGCCTCAAGCACTACATCGGGGCGTACACCGCCATCCTCGGCGGTCTCGACGCGCTCACCTTCACCGCGGGCGTCGGCGAGCACAATCCGTGGCTGCGCGCAGAGGTCTGCGCCGGACTGGAGGGGCTCGGCATCCGGATCGACCCGCGCCGGAACGAGGCGGAGAGGGACGACGCGCGCGTCATCTCGACCGACGACTCCCCGGTGACGGTTCTGGTGGTGCCGACGAACGAGGAACTGGAGATCGCCCGGCAGAGCCTGCAGGCGGTCGGCGAGGGCTGAGCGGACGGACTGAGCGACGGAGCGTGGGATGCGGCGACGGGGCGGCGGAACACCGGACGGGGGTGCACGGCACACCCGGCTCGCCTCCCCGCGGCGCGCCCACGGTCCTCTCGGCCTGCTCGTCGCCGCGCTCGCGTCCGTCGCACTCGCACTGAGCGGCTGCACCGCGACCGGCGCGACGTCCGGCCCGCGGTTCGTGACACCGCCGCTCATCCGGTTCAGCTCGGTGCTCTGGCCGGTCCCGCTGGAGCTGGTCGGCGCCGCTCCCGGGAGCCGCGTGCGCATCGAGGCGCGTCTGCGCACCTCCCGCGGGTCCTGGCACTCGGCGGCGACCTACACGGTGCCCGCCACCGGAGTCGTGGATCTGGCGAGCGCGACCCCTCAGCTGGCGGCGTTCCGGCGGCCGGACTCGGCGGGGCTGTTCTGGTCGCTGCGCGGCCCCCAGCTGCCGCCCGCGCAGCTGGCCCGGCAGTGGATGCGGGACACGAACGCGGTGACGCTCACGGCGAGCGACGGCGACCGGCTGGTGGCCGAGCGCACCTTCGAGCTGCAAGGCCTGGCGGCGGAGCAGTCGCCGCACACCGTGTACACGCGCGACCTCCTCGCCGGCTCCTTCGAGGGCCTGCTGCCGCGCGAGACGCACGAAGAGCAGCCTGTCGGCCGGTTCTGGGACGCGTCGTCGCTGGAGCGCCCCGTCTCTCCCGCCGTGCTCATGTTCGACGACCCGTCGACGGGGGCATCGTCCGCGTTCACCGCGCCCCTGCTCTCCGCCTTCGGCGCGTCGGTGTTCGTCCTCCCGCTCGGCTCGCCGGACGGCGTGCACGTCTCCAGCGTCATCGACAGCGGGACCGTGGAGTCGGTGCTGCAGTGGCTGAGCACGCGTCAGGACGTGGACGGCAGGCACATCTTCGTCTACGGCACCGGGCCCGCCGAGCCGCTCGCCCTGTGGGCCGCCGCCCGGTTCCCCGACCGGCTGCACGGCGTCTTCGCCGGCGGAGGGGCGGCATCGCCGCTCTGCTCGCCGCCGGGCGCGCGGTCGCCGATCGACGAGGGCGGCGTTCCCGTCGCCTGTGTGAACGAGGCGACGGCACGCGCGACCTCGCTCGCCGGCATGAACGGGCCGGTCGTGCTCGTCTGCGGCGGACGGGACGCCGTGCTCGAGTCCTCCTGCGAGGCGCAGCGCGCCGTCGCCGCACTGCGCACCCCGCGTGCCGGAGACGCGCTGCTCGTGCAGCCGGACGCCGCGCACGCCGTGACCGTGCCTCCGGGGCTCCCGATCGCGCTCCCGGACGCCTCCGGCGCGCGCGGTGCCGACGCGCAGGCCACCCAGGAGGCGCGGGTCGCCTTCTGGAACACCGTCGGTCATCTGCTGCTGCGGGCGGCGCTGCCATGAGCGCCCGGAGCGCCAGGACCGCACGGCGCGCCCTCGCCGCGACCGCCCTCGCCGCGTGCCTCGCCGTCCTCTGCGGCTGCTCGCCCGCGCCCTCCGGGGGTCCGCGGATCGCCGCGGACCGGTTCGGCAACGGCATATCCGACCCGATCTCGATCGCGATCGTCGGCGCGCGGCCGGGGGAGGACGTGGTGCTGACCGCGCAGGCCGACACGTCGGCGGGGACCTGGAGCTCGCGCGCGATCTACGCCGTGCCCCCGGACGGCACGGTGCGGCTGTGGTCGCAGCAGGCGGTCACGGCGCCGTGGGTGCGGCCGGACGGCGGCGCCCCGCTCTGGAGCATGACGGGACCGTCGCTCAGCCAGCACGACCTCGAGCGGGCCTGGGCGCAGAACCCGGTGACCATCCGCCTGACCGCGGAGCAGGCGGGGAGGCGCGTGGCGGCGACGGCCGTCCACCGCAGCGCGCTCGCGGCCCAGAGCGTCGAGCGGGACATCGACTCCGCCGACCTGCTCGGCGCCTCCGGAGCGTCACAGGGCGGCACGCTCGGCGCCCTCCGGGTCGGCCGGCTGTTCTCGCCGCTGCCCGCCCTCGTGCACCGGCGTCCGGCGGTCATCGTCGTCGACGGCGACGAGGGCGGCGCGTCCGGGTCGTTCGTCGCCGCCCGGATCGCCGAGCTGGGCTTCCCGGTGTTCGTGCTGCCCGCCTTCGGGCCGGAGGGCCAGATCCCGGGGTCGGCCGCGCTCTCGGTCGACGCGTTCGACGCGGCGCGCGCGTGGCTCGCCGCCCGGCCCGGCGTGGATCCGGGGCGGATCGTCGTGTACGGCACGGGCCGTGCCGCGCCGCTCGCGCTGTGGTTCGCCGCGGAGGAACCCGGCGAGGTCTACGGGGCCATCGCGGCGGGCGGGCCGACCGCCCTGCTCTGCACGTCCACCGCGGGAACACCCGTCCTGTACTCCCACGGCCGCCCGGTGCCGTGCGCGAGCCCCGACCGCACGATCGCGGACACGCCGATCCTGCCGCTCGCGCGCATCCCTGGCCCGGTCCTGCTCGCGTGCGGGACCGCGGATCAGCTGCTGCCGTCCGCCTGCGACTGGCAGCGTGCGGGGGAGGCGGCGCGCGGCCGTCGCGGCCAGGCGGAGACGCTGTACGCGATCGGGGCGGCCCACGAGATCGCGACGCCGGCCCTGCTCCCGATCGGGCTGGACGGGCTTCCTCCCGCGACCGCCCAGGCCACCGAGGATGCGCGCACCGCGTTCTGGTCGCGGGTCACCGCACTGCTCGAGGAGGCGATCCGCTCGTGAGGCTGCGCCGGGTCATCGCCGCTGCGGCCGCGCTCGCCGTCGCCGGGCTCGCGCTGGCCGGCTGCGGCGCGCGCGCCGGTGCGGCGGGACCGCGGTTCGTGGTGAGCGCGAATCCGAGCCCGGTGTGGGAGCCCGTCGGCATCCGGCTCGTCGCGCTGCCGCCCGGTCAGCAGGTCACGATCCGCGCGTCCGCGCGCATCGGGGACCTCTGGACGTCGCAGGCGGTCTACGCCGTCCCCGCGGACGGTGAGGTGGACCTCGCCAGGCAGGCCCCGCTCGACGCGCCCTTCTCCGCGCCTGACGGCATGGGTCTGTTCTGGTCCCTCAGGGACACCACCGGCGCCTCCGCGACCTCCGACGAGGTGTGGGGCGGCGCCACGGTCACGGTGGACCTGCAGGCGACGGTCGCGGGCCGGCCGGTGGCGTCGACCGAGGTGCGGCGGGTCGGCCTCGCCGCCGCCGCGCCCTCCCGTGCGGTGTTCGACGACGGCATCACCGGCGACTACTTCCAGCCGATCACGACGGCGAGCGGTGTCCGGCCGGGCGTCCTCGTGTTCGACGGCACCGACCCGGGGGCGCCGACCGGCGTGCTCGCCGCGGCCACCCTCTCGGCGATGGGCTACCCGGCGCTCGCGATCTCGACCTACGGCTCCGCCGGGCAGCTGGATCCGCTGCGCAGCCTGCCTGGCGAGCGCGTCCTCGCCGCGGTGAGCTGGCTGCGCTCGCAGCCGGGCGTTGACGACCAGCGCATCTTCGCGTTCGGCACCTCGCGCGGGGCGCCCCTCGCGCTCTGGGCCGCGAGCGAGTACGCGGGCACGATCTACGGGGCGATCGCGCCGGGAGGCACCACCGGCCTGATCTGCCCGTCGCCGGTGCCCAGCCCCGCGGTGACCGTCGGCGGCGCGTGGGTGCCGTGCGTCACGGGCACGCACGATGTCACGGCGGCCGCCGTGCTCGACCTGCGGCGCATCCCCGGCCCGGTCGTCCTCGGCTGCGCAGGAAGGGACGAGGTGCTCGGGAACGGCTGCGCGTGGATGGCGGCGGCGGCCCGTGAGCGCCCCGCGAGGGAGGGTGACGCGTACGTGCGGGCCCCCGATGCGACCCACCTCTTCTACCTGCCGCCGTACACGCCGCTGTCGCTGCCGGACCCGCCGGCCGCCGCGCCGACCGAGCACGCCAGGGAGGCGGTCTGGGCGGCCATCGCGGCCGCCCTGACGGCCCCGTCGACCGTGCCGGGGCGCTGAGCGGTGGAGGCCGCGGGCGGCCAGCAGAATGTCGGTCGCGACAAGTAGCATGTGTGAGTGGTAACCGCTCTCTATCGCCGCTATCGGCCCGACACCTTCGCCGAGATGATCGGCCAGTCCCAGGTGACGGAGCCGTTGATGACGGCGCTGCGCACCAACAGGGTGAACCACGCCTACCTCTTCTCCGGCCCGCGCGGCTGCGGCAAGACGACGTCCGCCCGCATCCTCGCCCGCTGCCTCAACTGCGCGGAGGGCCCGACGGACACCCCGTGCGGGAAGTGCTCGAGCTGCATCGAGCTGAGCCGTGACGGCGGCGGCTCGCTCGACGTCGTGGAGATCGACGCGGCGAGCCACAACGGCGTCGACGACGCCCGCGACATCCGCGAGCGCGCGATCTTCGCCCCTGCCCGCGACCGCTACAAGATCTTCATCCTCGACGAGGCCCACATGGTCACGCCGCAGGGCTTCAACGCGCTGCTGAAGATCGTCGAGGAGCCGCCGGAGCACGTGAAGTTCATCTTCGCGACGACGGAGCCCGAGAAGGTCATCGGCACCATCCGCTCCCGCACCCACCACTACCCGTTCCGGCTGGTCCCGCCCGCCCAGATGCTCGAGTACGTGCAGAGCCTGTGCGACAGCGAGGGGATGACGGTGGCACCGGGGGTGCTGCCCCTGGTCGTCCGCGCCGGCGGCGGCTCGCCGCGCGACACCCTCTCCCTGCTCGACCAGCTCATGGCCGGCTCCGAGGGCAGCACTATCGAGTACGAGCGAGCGGTCGCGCTTCTCGGCTACACCCACGCCGCCCTGCTCGACGAGGTCATCGACGCGATCGCGGCACGGGATGCGGCGGGCGCGTTCGGCGCGGTCGACCGCGTCATCCAGACCGGTCAGGACCCGCGGCGCTTCGTCGAGGACCTGCTCGAGCGGCTGCGCGACCTCATCGTGGTCGCCGCGACGAGTGTCGAGGGCGCGGCCGCCGTGCTGCGCGGCGTGCCCCAGGACGAACTCGACCGGATGGGCGTGCAGGCCATGAAGTTCGGCGCGGCCGAGCTGAGCCGCGCGGCCGACATCGTCAACGACGCGCTCACCGAGATGACCGGCGCCACCTCGCCGCGCCTGCACCTGGAACTGATGATCGCGCGCGTCCTCGTGCCCTCCAGCGACGACAGCCAGCGCGGCGCGCTCGCCCGCGTCGAGCGCCTGGAGCGCCGGGTGGGCGTGAGCGACGCGGGTGGCCCGGAGCCGGTTGCGGCAGCGCCTGCGGTCCCAGCGCCCATCGCGTCCGCTGCGCCTGCTGCCGCGCCGACCGCGCCGGCTCGCGTGCGCGAGGCGGCAGCGTCGGTCGCGACGCCGGAGGCCGCCGCGACCGCAGAGGCCCCCGCCGCGCCCGCACCGCGGGCCGCCGAGGGACCGGAGGCCGCCGCCCCAGCGCCGGCCGAGGCCGAGACTCCGTCGGCTTCCGCCCCTGAGGTCCCGGCGGCTCCCGCCCCTGCCGCGCCCGTCGGAACCGTCACCACCCAGCAGGTCAAGGACGCCTGGCCGCAGATCCTGGACGCCGTGCAGCGCGCCAAGCGGAGCGCGTGGATGGTCGTCTTCACCGCGCAGGTGCGCTCGCTCTCCGGTGACGTGCTGACCCTCTCGTTCCCCAGCGACAACGACGTTCAGAGCTTCCGGCAGCCGCAGGCGCCGGGCAGCCAGGGCGTCAGCGAGTACCTGCGTCAGGCGATCGTCGAGATTCTCGGCATCCGCGTGAAGTTCATCGCGCGCGCCGACGGCGGCCCGTCGTCGCCGTCCCGTCCCTCCGGCGGAGCTCCCGCCGCGCCGGCGGCCGACCCGTGGCCGGGAGCGGATGCGGCTCCCGCCCCAGCGACCGCTGCCACGGCTCCCGCTCGTCCGGCCTCCGCGCCGTCCACCCCGCAGGCGTCGTCCGCTCCGCAGGTGTCGTCCGCTCCGCAGAGCCGGTCCGCGTCCGCGGCCGGCAGCGCTCCGTCCTCGGAAGCCCCGACCGCCGCGGGCGGGAACGTCACCGAGTGGGCGACCGTCAGCATCCCGGGCGGCGCCGTCCTCGAGCAGGCCGCGGCCCAGCCCGCCCCGCAGGCCGCGACCGCACGTCCCGCCGGTGCGCCCGTCGCGACGCTGGAGCGCGAGCAGGCCGCCCCGCCCGCCGACGAGCCGCCGTTCGACGACGTCCCGCCGGAGGAGACGGAGCCGCCCTTCGAGCCGCCGCTCCCGGACGAGCCGCCGATTCCCGACGAGCCGGCCGGCGGCTGGGCCGCCTCGGCGCCGGCGGACCCATCCGTCGGCCGTCCCGCGCGCGACGTCGCGGCCGCCGCACCGGCGACCCCCGCCCGCGCCGCCGCTCCAGAGCGTGCCGCTGCCGGGCGCAGCGCGCCCGCCGCCGGCGCACGCACGCCCACGTTCCAGGCGCCGCAGCGCTACGGCGAGGCGGTCGTCCGCGAGATCCTCGGCGCGACCTTCCTCGAGGAGCAGCCCGCTCCGCAGAACCCGGGGATGAGGTAGCGCGTGTACGAGGGAATCGTCCAGGAGCTGATCGACGAACTCGGCCGCCTCCCCGGGATCGGGCCGAAGTCGGCGCAGCGGATCGCCTTCCACATCCTGCAGACGGAGACGTTCGACGTCACCCGGCTGGCCGAGGTGCTGCTCGAGGTGCGCGACAAGGTCCGCTTCTGCGAGATCTGCGGCAACGTCTCGGAAGAGGCGACGTGCTCCATCTGCCGCGACCCGCGCCGCAATCCCGCGTTGATCTGCGTTGTGGAGGAGGCGAAGGACGTCGTCGCCATCGAGCGCACCCGCGAGTTCCGCGGGCTGTACCACGTGCTCGGCGGTGCGATCAGCCCGATCGACGGCGTCGGCCCGGACGACCTGCGCATCCGCCAGCTCATGCAGCGGCTCGCGGACGGCACGGTCCAGGAGGTCATCATCGCCACCGACCCGAACCTCGAGGGCGAGGCGACCGCCACCTACCTCAGCCGCCTGCTCACGACGCTCGACATCCGGGTCACCCGGCTCGCCTCCGGCCTCCCGGTCGGCGGTGACCTCGAGTACGCCGACGAGGTCACCCTCGGCCGCGCCTTCGAGGGTCGCCGCCAGGTCTCCTGACCCGGCCCTTCCGCGTCGAAGAGGCGGGCGCGTCACATAGCGGAAGCGGCATATCCGCGGCCGGTAGAATGGTCTCTCCCGTGACTTCTGGAGTACTACGTGGCTTTGATCGTGCAGAAATTCGGCGGCTCGTCCGTCGCGGACGCTGAGAGCATCAAGCGTGTCGCTAAGCGGATCGTCGAGACCCGCAAGGCCGGCAACGAGGTCGTCGTGGCCGTCTCGGCCATGGGCGACACCACCGATGAGCTGATCGATCTCGCGCACGAGGTCACCCCGATCCCCGCCCCGCGCGAGCTGGACATGCTGCTGACGGCGGGGGAGCGGATCTCGATGGCGCTGCTCGCCATGGCGATCAAGAGCATGGGCTACGACGCCCGCTCGTTCACCGGCAGCCAGGCCGGCATGATCACGGACGCGGTGCACGGCTCCGCGCGCATCGTCGACGTCACGCCTGGCCGGCTGAAGGATGCGCTGGAAGAGGGCGCCATCGCGATCGTCGCCGGCTTCCAGGGCTTCAGCCGCGAGTCCCGCGACATCACGACGCTCGGACGTGGCGGCTCCGACACCACCGCCGTCGCCCTCGCCGCGGCGCTCGGTGCCGAGGTCTGCGAGATCTACACCGACGTGGACGGCGTCTTCACCTCCGACCCCCGGCAGGTCCCGCTCGCGCGCAAGATCGACAGGATCACCAGCGAGGAGATGCTGGAGCTGGCCGCCGCCGGCGCGAAGGTCCTGCACATCCGTGCGGTGGAGTACGCCCGCCGCCACAATGTGACCCTGCACGTGCGCTCCTCGTTCTCGAACAGGGAGGGCACGTACGTCCTCAACGAAGCAGCCGCGGCGAAGGCCGCGAAGAAGGATGGAAACGTGGAAGAGCCCATCATCTCCGGAGTGGCCACCGACCTGAGCGAGGCCAAGATCACGGTCGTCGGCGTGCCCGACGTGCCGGGCAAGGCCGCGCAGATCTTCAAGATCGTCGCGAAGGCGAACGCCAACGTCGACATGATCGTGCAGAACGTGTCGGCGGCGGCGACCAGTCTCACCGACATCTCGTTCACGCTGCCGAAGTCGGAGGGACAGCGCGTGCTCACCGCCCTGACCGCCGAGCGCGACGAGGTCGGCTATGACTCCCTGCAGTACGACGACCAGATCGGCAAGCTCGCCCTGGTGGGCGCCGGGATGCGCACCAACACCGGCGTCTCGGCCAAGCTCTTCGAGGCGCTGTTCGACGCCGGCATCAACATCGAGATGATCTCTACCAGCGAGATCCGCATCTCCGTGGTCACTCGCGCCGACACCGTGGCCGAGGCGGCCCGCGTCGTCCACACCGCGTTCGGCCTGGATGGCGACGAGAAGGCCGTCGTCTACGCCGGAACCGGCCGATAGGGAATTCGGGCCGACCGCCCACCGTTCGACTTCACAAAACACCGACCCGAAGGGGCCAAAATGAGCGAGACCACCGGACTGAACATCGCCGTCGTCGGCGCGACCGGACAGGTGGGGAGCGTGATGCGCCGCCTGCTGGAGGAGCGCGACTTCCCGGTGAAGAGCATCCGCTTCTTCGCGTCGTCCCGCTCGGCCGGCACCACGCTGCCGTTCCGCGGCGAGGACATCGTGGTCGAGGACGTCGCCAGCGCCGACGTCTCGGGCATCGACATCGCCCTGTTCTCGGCGGGCGCGACCGGCTCCAAGGCCGAGGCCCCCCGGTTCGCCGAGGCCGGCGCCATCGTCATCGACAACTCGAGCGGCTGGCGGATGGACCCGGACGTCCCGCTCGTCGTCTCCGAGGTGAACCCCGAGGCCATCGCCGATGCGCGCAAGGGCATCATCGCCAACCCGAACTGCACCACGATGGCGGCCATGCCCGTGCTCAAGGTCCTGAACGACGAGGCAGGCCTGCAGCGCCTCATCGTCAGCACCTACCAGGCGGTCTCCGGCTCCGGCCTCGCCGGCGCCGAGGAGCTCGCCGGCCAGGTGCGCACGGCCGTCGCCGACGACAACCTGCTCCAGCTCGTGCACGACGGCTCGGCCGTCGCCATGCCCGACCCGGTCAAGTACGTGCGTCCCATCGCGTTCGACGTCATCCCGCTCGCCGGGTCGGTCGTCGAGGATGGCGCGAACGAGACGGACGAAGAGAAGAAGCTCCGCAACGAGAGCCGCAAGATCCTCGGTCTGCCCGACCTGCTGGTCAGCGGCACCTGCGTGCGCGTCCCCGTCTTCACCGGCCACTCGCTCTCGATCAACGCGGAGTTCGCCGAGCCGATCAGCCCCGAGCGCGCCACCGAGCTGCTCGCGGACGCCCCGGGCGTCCGGCTGACCGACGTCCCGACCCCGCTGGAGGCGGCGGGCCAGGACCCGAGCTTCGTCGGCCGCATCCGTGCGGACGAGGGCGCCCCGGCGGGCCGCGGTCTCGCGCTGTTCATCAGCAACGACAACCTGCGCAAGGGCGCGGCATTGAACGCGGTGCAGATCGCCGAGCTCGTCGCGAAGCGCCTGAGCAGCCGCGTCGAGGCCTGAGGTCGACGCGGCGCTCTAGGCGTCGGGTTCGAGCAGTCGCGCCGCGATGTCCTGGTGCGCCAGGCGCCGCAGCGCGGCGATGACCGGTTCGTATAGCGCGGTGCCGAGCACCGCATAGCCGAGCTGCTCCGCTCTGCCGTCCGCGGGCATCTTGGCGAGGTCGTACTCGGCCATCGCGCGGATGTGCCGGCCGTAGGTCTGCAGGCGGTCGGCCGTCATCGGGATGCCCGCCGCCTCGACACCGGCGAGCGCACGCTCGAGCTGGGCGACCGCCGCGAACCGGGGATCGTAGACCTGGCCGAGCGCCTCGAGTGCGGCACGGGCGCGCGGATACTCTGCTCCGTCGGTCGGCGTCTGCCGGCTGTCGTCCGGATAGGGCGGCAGGGCGGCGACGGCACCGCCGAGCGCCTCGAACAGCGATCGCGTCGGTGAGTCGATCAGACCGAGGATCGTCTTCACGCGTTGCAGAGGGAGGCCGGCCGCGTCGGTGAGTGCGCGGATGAGCGCGAGCCGGCGCACATGCTCCTCGCCGTAGTCTGCCCGCGTCGCGCTGACGCTCTCGCCGGGCGGCAGCATCCCCTCGCGCAGGTAGTACTTGACCGTGGGCAGCGGCACGCCGCCGCGTTCGGCCAGCTCGGAGATCCGCACCCGTTCCTCCCGTCGCGATCGCTTGACTTGGATAGTATCACTATCTAATCTTTGGATAGTTCGACTATCCAAGGAGGAACCATGCTGCTCCAACCGGCCAGCGCGATCACCGCCGGCGCCGTCCTGCTCACGGTCATCGGCATCGCCTACGGCGGCACCTTCATGCTCCGGGTAGTGACGGGAAAACAGGGCGCGAACGCGTTGCAGAAGAGCTTCTTCCGTGCCGGGCACGCGCATGCCGGCGTGCTCGTCATCCTCGGACTCGTGGTGCTCGTGCTGATGGACGCCGCGCGCATCACGGGCTGGGCCCACGCCTCGGCCATCGGTGTGCTCGCGACGGCCATCCTCATCCCCGCCGGCTTCTTCTTCTCGGCGATCGGCCGCGATCCGCAGAAGCCCAACCGCGCGATCGCGCTGGTCTGGGCGGGATTCGCCGTGCTGCTCGCGAGCATGATCGTCGCGGGCGTGGCCCTGATCGTCGCCGGCGCCTCCGCACTGTGAAGGGTTGTCTCGACGTCGAGACAGTTTTCGCCGCGGGAGAAGGGCCGACCGGCGTGGCACCGTAGGATTGACGGGTGAGCAATTCTCCCATCGACGTCGTCCTGATCGGCGGCGGCATCATGAGCGCGACGCTGGGGGCCCTGATCCAGCGCGTGCAGCCCGACTGGAGCATCCGCATCTACGAGTCCCTCGGCGAGGTCGCCCAGGAGAGCTCGAACCCGTGGAACAACGCCGGAACCGGTCATGCCGCCCTCTGCGAGCTGAACTACATGCCCGAGGCGCCGGACGGGTCGGTGGACCCGGCCAAGGCGATCAGCATCAACGAGCAGTTCCAGCTGAGCCGCCAGTTCTGGGCGAGCCTGGTCGCCGCCGGCGACCTCCCGGCGCCGAACACCTTCATCAACTCGACGCCGCACATGACGTTCGTGCGCGGCCGGGACAACGTCCGCTACCTGCGCCGCCGCTACGAGGCGCTCAAGGACCAGCCGCTGTTCGCCGGGATGGAGTACTCCGAGGACCCGGCCACGATCGGCGAGTGGACGCCGCTGCTCACCAAGAAGCGCAACGCCAAGCAGCGCATCGCCGCGACCCGCCAACTGGAGGGGACGGACGTGGACTTCGGCGCGCTCACCCGCGCACTGGTCGACAACCTCGTCGCGAACGGCGCGGAGCTCGCGCTGAACCACCGCGTCCGCAGCATCAAGCGCACGAAGGACGGCCTCTGGCGCATCAAGGTCCGGCACGAGGTCGGCCACACCCCGCATGAGGCGGTGGCGCGGTTCGTGTTCGTCGGTGCAGGCGGCGGCGCGCTGCACCTGCTGCAGAAGTCGGGCATCCCCGAGATCAAGGGCTTCGGCGGCTTCCCGATCTCCGGCCAGTTCCTGCGCACGCAGAACCCGAAGATCGTCGCCCAGCACCAGGCCAAGGTGTACGGCAAGGCCGCGGTCGGCGCTCCGCCGATGTCGGTCCCGCACCTCGACACCCGCGTCGTGGACGGTGAGACGTCCCTGCTGTTCGGCCCGTACGCCGGCTTCAGCCCCAAGTTCCTGAAGACCGGTACCTGGTGGGACCTCCCCGGTTCCGTCCGTGCCGGCAACATCGGCCCGATGCTCGCCGTCGCCCGCGACAACATGGACCTGATGAAGTACCTGATCGGCGAGGTGTTCGCCAGCCGCGCCACGAAGATGAAGGCGCTGCGCGAGTTCATGCCCACCGCCAAGCAGGAGGACTGGGAGCTCATCACCGCCGGCCAGCGCGTGCAGGTGATGAAGAAGGACGCCAAGAAGGGCGGCGTGCTCCAGTTCGGCACCGAGGTGGTCGCGGCGGAGGACGGCAGCATCGCCGGTCTGCTCGGCGCCTCGCCGGGCGCATCCACCGCCGTCCCGATCATGATCGACCTCCTGAAGCGCTGCTTCCCCGAGCACTACGACGGCTGGCTGCCGACCATCACGCAGCTCATCCCGACCGTCGGGACGACGCTGAACGACCGGCCGTCGGAGGCGAAGAAGGTGCTGAAGCGCACGGCGGAGGTGCTGAACCTCACGCAGTAGCGGCTGGACAACGGCGCGGTCGGCCTGTTATGGTCGTCAGCGCTATGAAGTGAGAACCTCCTCTCGTCCCGCGCCCGAGGCGCCGTCGATGGAGTGAGCGACCCTTCAGGTCACCGCGCGTGTGCGCTTCCGCGCCTACTCCACACGGGGATCGCCCGGCGGGAACCGGCTCCACCAGGAGCGCCCGAAAGGCGGTTTTCCCATGCCAACGCTCACACTCACTCCACTGCGCGCCGACGGCGTCTCGCACGGCTACGGCGACCGGCGCGTCCTCACCGACGTCTCGCTGACCGTCGCGCCCGGCGCGCGGACGGGTCTCATCGGCGAGAACGGGGTCGGCAAGTCCACGCTCCTGCGGGTGCTCGCCGGCGCCGAGATCCCGGATGCCGGCGTCATCAGCAGGCCGGCGCGCGTCGGCTTCCTCTGGCAGGAGGTTCGCTTCCGCCCCGAGGAGACGCTCGGGACCCTGATCGAGGACGCGCTCTCCGAGGTCCGCGACATCGAGCGCGAGCTCGAGGCGGCGGCGGCCGCGCTCGTCGGAGACGATCCGGCTGCGGCCGCTCGCTACGACGCGGCCCTGGCCGCGGCGGAACGCGCCGAGATCTGGAGCATCGACGCCCGGCGCGACGAGCTCCTCGACGGCCTCGGCGTCGGCGGCATCCCGCTGGCCCGGCGCGTCGGCGAGGTCTCCGGCGGTCAGCGCAGCCGGTTCGCGCTGGCGGCGCTGCTGCTCGGGCGACCGGACGCGCTGCTCCTCGACGAGCCGACGAACCACCTGGACGACGCGGCAGCGGCGTTCCTGGAACGTCAGCTCGTCGGCTGGTCGGGGCCGGTGCTGTTCGCCAGTCACGACCGGGCCTTCCTGGACGCGGTCGCGACTGGTCTGCTCGACCTTGACCCCGCCCGCACGGGGACCACCGTGTTCGGAGGCGGCTACAGCGACTACCTGGAGGCGAAGGCCGCCGAGCGCGCCCGCTGGGAGAAGCAGTACTCCGACGAGCAGGAGGAGCTGAACGCGCTGGAGCACGCGGTGGACGTCACCGCGCGGTCGATCGCGTGGTCGGGCAAGGTGCGCGACAACGACAAGTTCACGAAGTCGTACAAGGGCAACACGCTCGACCGGCAGATCAGCCGCCGGATCAAGAACGCCTCCGGCCGGCTGGACGACCTGCGCGAGAACCAGGTGCGCAAGCCGCCCGCGCCGCTGTCCTTCTCCGGCATCCCCTCGGGCTTCCAGGCCCTCGGGGAGGACGCGGGCGCGCTACTGACCGCGGAGGACGTCCGGGTCCCCGGCCGGTTGGAGGTCGCCGAGTTCGCGGTCGGGCCGGACTCGCGCATCCTCGTGACCGGGTCGAACGGCGCGGGCAAGTCGACGCTGCTCGGCGTGCTGGCAGGGCGCATCGAACCCGTCGCCGGCGCGCTGCAGCGGCGTCGCGGGCTCCGCACCGCCCTGCTGGAGCAGGACGTGCGCTTCCCGGATCCCTCGCTCTCGCCGCGCCTCGTCTACGAGGCCGCACTGGGGGAGCGGCGGGCGGAGGCGGTGCCGCTGCGTGGGCTCGGTCTGATCGCGCTGCGCGACCTGGACCGTCCGGTCGGGGCCCTTTCGGTCGGCCAGCAGCGCCGGCTCGCGCTCGCGCTGATCCTGGCGCGGCCGCCGCACCTGTTCCTGCTCGACGAGCCGACGAACCACCTCTCCCTCACGCTCGCGACCGAGCTGGAGGAGGCGCTCGGCGGCTACCCGGGCGCCGTGGTGGTCGCCAGCCACGACCGCTGGCTGCGCTCCCGGTGGACGGGCGCCGAGGTCGCGCTGACCCCCGTGGGGTCGTAAGAGTCGGCCGTCAGAGACGCGACACGCCGCGGCTGCACGCGCGACGCGGCGTGTCGCGTCCTCTGTCGGTGCCTCCGCGGGTGCCGCAGGTCCGCTCAGAACAGGGTCGGCTGCACCCCGAGCGTGACGAGGGCCGCGGCGTCGGGGACCTCGGCGTCCGCGGCCGCCTGGGCGATGGTGCGGCGCTCGCCATCGGTGTCGCGCAGCATCCCGAGCGCCGAGGAGCGGACGCCGCCGGTGAGCGGGTCTTCCTGGCCGCGTTCGAGGCCGTGCGCGCGGATGAGCGGCTTGATGCGAGCCGCGAGCCAGCTGCGGTACTCCTTCGGCGCGTAGGTGCCGCGGCCGTACATGCTGCGGTACTTCGGCAGCAGCTCCGGATGCTCGCGCCCGAGCCACAGGTAGTACCACTCCTTGACACCGGGCTTCAGGTGCAGGGCCGTGTAGAGCACGCTGGTGGCACCGGCCGCCTTGGCCTGGCGCAGGGCGTCGTCGAGGTGGGCGCGGGTGTCGGTGAGGTAGGGGAGGATCGGCATCAGGAACACCGCGCAGTCGAGACCGTGCTCGCGCACCGCCGTCACCGTCGCCAGGCGCGCCTTGGTGCTCGGCGTGCCCGGTTCGACGGTCTGCTGGAGCTCATCGTCGTAGACCGCGATCGACATGGCGAGGTCCACCGGGACGTACCGAGCGGCGTCGGCCAGTCGGTCGAGGTCGCGGCGGAGCAGCGAGCCCTTGGTCAGGATGCTGAACGGCGTGCCCGATTCCGCGAGTGCGTCGATGATCCCCGGCATCAGGGCGTACCGGCCCTCCGCGCGCTGATAGGGGTCGGTGTTGGTGCCGAGCGCGACCGGGTGATGGCCCCAGCTCGGCTTGGCCAGTTCGCGACGCAGCACCTCGGCGACGTTGACCTTGACGATGATCTCCTGGTCGAAGTCCGTGCCCTGGTCGAGGTCGAGGTAGCTGTGCGTCGGCCGCGCGAAGCAGTAGACGCACGCGTGGGAGCATCCACGGTACGGGTTGATCGTCCAGCCGAACGGCATCGGACCGCCTCCGCCGGGGATGCGGTTCAGTGCCGATTTCGCCAGCACCTCGTGGAAGGTGATGTTCGCGAACTCGGGCGTGCGCACCGACCGGACGAGGTTGTTCAGCCGGGCGAGCCCGGGCAGCGTGGACGGCGCCTCCGACGTCAGTTCCTGCCCGCTCCATCTCATGGACCCATTCGAACATATGTTCGAACGCAGATCAAGTGCGACGCCCCGCTGCGAGGGGTACAGATTCGCGGCATGTCCGGGGTACACACCCCGGGCAATCGCTGCCATAATCCCCTCTGGGACCGTTGCCACGCGGATCCCGCCGGGTCCTCCGGCCCCCCGACCTCTCGCGCCGAAGGGAGACGCGTGTCCCTCGGACTCCCCAGTCACCTCTCGCGCGCCGCCAACTCGCGGGCACTCGCGACGGCCGCGCGCTGGGCCGGTCTCGTCTGCCTCGGCGCAGCGGTGGTGAACGTCGGCGTCTCCAGTGTCGGCACCCGGAACGCGGTGAGCTGGTGGGTCACCCTCCTCGTGCTCGCCCCCATGACGATCCTGCTGATCCTGCTGGCGAAGGGGCGCACCGTCGGGCTGACGGTCGCCTATCTGCTCGTCGGCGCGGTGTGCACCTACTTCTACGTCGTCGCGCTGTTCGCGGGCAACCCCGCCTACCCGGACACCAACCTTTTCGTCGTCGCACTGCCCGTCGTCGCGATGACGCTCGTCGGCGGCACCGGCACCGGCGCGCTCGCGGGCATCCTGTGGGCGACGCTCGGGTTCGCGCTGGCCGAGGCCGCCGTCCTGCTCGGGGCCGCGACCGCGGGACGCCCGTTCCGGCCCGACGCGATCTCCCTCGGCGCGTACCTGCTCCTGGTGGGGATCCTCGCCTTCGACGGGCTGACCAGGGGGTCGCGGGCGCGGAGCCAGTCGGCCATCCACCGTGCGGTGCGGGATGCTCGGCTCGTCGACCTGCGCAGGGAGCTGCTCGCCGGCTCTGTCGCCGACGTCCACGACACCGTCCTGAGCGAGCTGCTCGCGGTCGCGGCCACTCCGGCGGGCGACCTGCCGACGCGGCTCGCGGCCCGCATCGACGCCGACCTGAAGCGTCTCGGCGCCCTCCCCGGCGCGGACGGCGACGAGCCGGCCGCCGAGGCGGACCCCTGGTACGGGAGCGAACTGCGCAGGGCGATCGAGGACGCGAGGGACGAGGGCCTCGCTGTCGAGGTGTCCGGCGACCGCGACGCCGTCGCACGCCTCGGGGACGACGCCCTCCGGGCGCTCGGCCTCGCGGTGCGGCAGTGCCTGGTCAACGTGCTCCGGCACTCCGGGAGCGCCGCGGCCGAGGTTGCGTTCTCCGCCGACGCCGGGGCGGTCTCCGTGATGGTCGTCGACTCCGGCGCGGGATTCGCTCCTACCGCTGCGGGATCCGACCGTCTGGGCCTTCGCCAGTCGGTGCACGAGCGGATCTCCCGCGTCGGCGGGTCGGTGACCATCTACTCCAGCGAGCAGGTCGGCACGACGGTCATCCTGACCGTGCCGGTCGAGGAGGCGGCGGCGTGAGCCGGGTGGTCGCCGACACGATCGTGCGGGTGCGCTCCCTGCCGACCGAGCGGACGCCGCAGCGCCTCGATCCGCTCGGCGTCCAGTCGGCGTGGCTGCTCGTCCCGCTGATCGGCCTCGTCGCCGTCGGCTACGCCATCGCGTCCACGGTCTGGCATCGCGATCAGTTGCGCAGCCCGCTGCTGGCGGTCGTCGCGATCGCCCTGCTCGTGCTCGTCACCGTCGTCGCGATCATCCGGACCCATCCCGGACTCGCGCCGATCGGGAGGTGGTCCCACCTCGCCATCGTCGGCTTCGCGCTCGCGGCCGCGTGCCTGTTCGATTCGGCGGTGTGGGGCAGGAACGAGCGCATCCAGGACGACTGGGGGCAGGTCGCGGTCGCGCTGTTCCTGATCGCCATGCCGCTCTACCGGCCCATCGCGGAAGTGCTCGTCGTCGCGGTGATCGGCGCGATCGTGCTCGGGACCCTCGCCGCCTTGCAGGCGTCGTCCCTCGCGATCGCCACCAGCCCGATCGTCTATGCCACGGTCGCCGCGACGCCGGTGCTCGCGCTCGCGTGCGGGGGAGCAGGCTACGCGTGGACCATGACGGGCGAGACGCTGCGCTGGCGGGAGCAGGCGCGCAGCGGGCAGGCCAGGCTGGATGGGGAGCTGCGGCAGGCGGCGGAGCGGATGATCGCGCAGGAACGCGCGACCGCACTGAACGCGGAGGCGGCCCCCTTCCTCTCGGAACTGCTCGCCACCGGCCGCATCGGGGAGGCGGATCGCGCCACGGCGTTGCGCATCGCCGGTGAGCTCCGCCGCTCCGCCGTCGCATCCGTCGAACGGACCTGGCTGTCGGAGACGCTGGCGCTCGCCCTGGCCCGACGCGGTCTCGATCCCGCGGCGCCGGAGGCGGCGGAGCGGGTCAGCGACCCCGACCGGCTCGACCGCGTGCTGACCGAGGAGCAGCGGGCGATCGTCGGTGCGATCGTGGCGACCGTCGTCGCCCTGCCGGGACTGGATCCCGCGAGCGTGCGGGTCGAGGTCGCCGAGCCGCAGCATCCCGTGTTCGTGCTGACCGCGCGGGTCGGCCTCTCCCGGCGCCGGCTGCGGCAGGAGCTCCTCCCGTTCCTGAGCGCGCTGCGCTCGGTCTCGATGGAGGCCGCCATGCGCGCGGATGAACGCATCCTGACCGTCCGCTTCGCGTACCCTGAGGGAAGGAGACGATGAGCAGCACCCCCGCACCCCCCGCACACTCGGCGCCGCCGATCCGCCTCGCCATCCTGGACGACCACGAGATCCTCCTGGACGGCCTCGCGAGCTGGATCGAGACGAACGCGCCCGAGTTCGACCTCGTGCTGCGCGCGAGCAGCTGGCTCGAACTCGTCCACAGCGACGCCTTCCCCACCGACCTCGTGATCATGGACCTGCAGCTGCGCGAGTCCGTCTCGATCGGAGCCCGCGTCCGCACCTGCCGCGCGGCCGGGGCGAAGGTCGTAGTGCTGAGCGCCGTCGACACGCCCGAGGACAGGGATGCGGCGCTCGCCGCGGGCGCCGTCGCCTATGTGACGAAGACGGAGCCGACCTCGGACCTGATCGCCGTCGCGCTCGCGGCGATGGGCCGCGACGGCTCCGCGGCTCCGGAGCAGCCGGAGGCGTGGCGCCCGCGTCCGCTCGTCCCGGACACGGCGCGTCCGAAGCTCAGCGACGGCGAGCGTCAGGCGCTCATCCTCTACGCCGACGGCCGCACGACGACCGAGGTCGCGCAGGCGATGAGCGTGCAGTACGAGACGGCGAAGACGTACCTGCGCCGGGTGCGCGAGAAATACGGGAAGGCCGGGCGCCCCACCAGCTCGCGCGCGGACCTGATCCGCCGCGCCGCCGAGGACGGTTACCTCACCTGACGCGGCGCCGGGCCCGCACCTTTGTCACAAATGTCGGCTTCCGGCGCGGGGCTTCCTACATGTGGCGCAAATGTTCACGCGCGCGGGCGCTCGAGGGCGTCGTCAGCGGCCGAGGCCGTGGTACTCCCAGCCGGCGGCCCGCCAGGCGGCGGGGTCGAGGGCGTTGCGGCCGTCGATGATGCTCCGCCGGGTCACGAGCCGGCCGATGACCTCCGGGTCGAGGCCGACGAACTCGGGCCACTCGGTGATCAGCACGACGACGTCGGCGCCGGCGACGGCCTCCTCCGGTGACGTCGCGTAGGCCACCTTCGGTGCGCGGCGGCGCGCGTTCTCGATCGCCTGCGGGTCGGTCGCCGTCACGATCGCGCCCTCGTCGGCGAGGCGCATCGCGATGTCGAGCGCAGGGGAGTCCCGCACATCGTCGGAGTGCGGCTTGAACGCCAGCCCCAGCACGCCGACGCGCACTCCGGCGAGCCCGCCGGCCTGCTCGCGCACCAGCTCCACGACGCGCGCGCGGCGGCGCAGGTTGATCTGGTCGACCTCGTCGAGGAAGCGCACCGCGTCGCCGCGCCCGAGCTCCCTGGCCCGGGCGCTGAAGGCCCGGATGTCCTTGGGCAGGCAGCCGCCGCCGAAGCCGACTCCGGCGTTCAGGAACCGCCTGCCGATCCGGGCGTCGTGCCCGATGGCGTCCGCGAGCTGCGTCACGTCCGCTCCGGTCGCCTCCGCGATCTCCGCCATGGCGTTGATGAACGAGATCTTGGTGGCGAGGAACGCGTTGGCGGCGACCTTGACCAGCTCGGCGGTCGCGTAGTCCGTGACGATCACCGGCGTTCCCGCCGCCACCGCGCGCTCGTAGACGCCGTCCAGGATGCGAGCGGCGCGCTCGCCCGCCTCGCCCCCGGGGACGCCGTAGACGAGGCGGTCAGGGCTGACGGTGTCCTTCACGGCGAAGCCCTCGCGCAGGAACTCGGGGTTCCAGGCGAGCGTCACCTCGGGCGCCCGCTCGGCGACGAGCCGCGCCAGCCGCGCGGCGGTGCCCACGGGGACGGTGCTCTTGCCGACGATGACGTCACCGGGCTTCACGCGCTCGAGCAGGGAGCCGAACGCGGCGTCCACGAACCGCATGTCGGCGGCGTCGCCCTCCGCGGACTGGGGCGTGCCGACGGCGACGAAGTGCACGTCCGCATCCTCCACGGCGGAGAAATCGGTGGTGAACCGCAGCCGGCCGCTCGCCGTCGCCGATGCGAGAACCTCGGGAAGCCCGGGCTCGAAGAACGGGGCCCGCGCCGCGGAGAGCGAGGCGACCTTGGCTTCGTCGACGTCGACGCCGACCACGGTGTGGCCGAGGTCCGCCATCGCCGCCGCGTGCACGGCGCCGAGGTAGCCACAGCCGATCACGGAGATTCTCATGACTCTCGCTCTCCAGCCCCGCGGGGCTCGGGTGAAGGGATCACGGGGGCGTTCAGGTGAAGTCGGCGTCCGGTTCGCTGGCGTACGCGGTCGCCTCCAGCGGCCAGCGGCCGTTGTTGAGCACGCCGTTGCTCTCCTGCAGGTAGCAGGATCCGCACAGCGCCTCGTAGCTCACCTCCGCGCCGTCGATGGCGACCTGGTCGCCGTCGAAGACGAAGACGCCGCCGACCTTGCGCGCGTTGAAGATCGCCTTGCGCCCGCAGCGGCAGATGGTCTTCAGCTCCTCCAGGCTGTGCGCGACCTCCAGCAGCCGACGGCTGCCGGGGAAGGCGACGGTCTGGAAGTCGGTGCGGATCCCATAGGCGAGCACCGGGATGTCCTCGAGCAGCGCGATGCGGAGCAGGTCGTCGATCTGCGCCTCGGTGAGGAACTGCGCCTCGTCGACGAGCAGTGCGCTGACGTCTCTGTCGTAGCGCTTGATCGTCCGTTCGCGGTGCTGCTGGAACTTGCCGTACGCGTCCGTCTCCGGCGCGATCAGGAAGTCGACCTCGCGGGTCACCCCGAGCCGCGACAGGATGCCCATGTCGCCCTTGGTGTCGATCGACGGCTTGGCGAGCAGGACGCGGTGACCGCGCTCCTCGTAGTTGTAGGCCGCCTGGAGCATGGCGGTGCTCTTGCCGCTGTTCATCGCGCCGTAGCGGAAATACAGTTTTGCCACGCAACGATCCTAGAGGGCGCAGGTGAACGCGCTCTCTGGATGGCGCGCCCAGCGCGGCGCGGCGCGTCCCGTTTGGGGGGCGTGCCAAAAAATGAGGATTTGTTACATTTGACGGTATGGCGATCGGTCTCTCGCGCGAGCAGGCGCCGCCTCGGGCGGCGGAGTACGAACCGGTGCGGCGCAGACGCCGTCCCGTGCTCATCGCCGTCATCGTGGTCCTGGCCGTGCTGCTCGCCGCCTTCGTCGGCTGGATCGGCATCCGCGCCCTCCTTGCACGCCAGCAGCTGGAGGCGGCTCAGCCCTCCGCGAGCGCCGTCGTCGCGGCGATCCGGTCCGGGGACGTCACCGCCGCGAGGTCCGCCGCGGGCGAGCTCTCGAAGCACGCGGCACAGGCGGCCTCCCTCACCGGCGACCCGATCTGGCGGCTGGGCGAGGGGATCCCGCTGGTCGGCCCGAACCTGGCCGCGGTGCGCGTCGTCGCGAGCGCGACGGATTCGGTCGCCCGCGAGGTGGTCGCGCCCCTCGTCTCGGTCTCCGGACAGGTGGACCCGCGTTCTCTCAAGCCCGCCGGCGGGCGCATCGATCTCGCGCCGCTGGTCGCCGCGCGGCCGGTGGTCACCAAGGCGCAGGCCGCGTTCCACGCCGCGGCGGGGAGCGCCGCCGGCGTCTCCACTGCGTCCCTCATCCAGCCCGTCGGCGACGCGGTGAGCCGGCTGAACGGGCTGTTCGGGCAGGCGTCGCCCTCGATCGACGCGATCGGCAACAGCACGCGGCTGCTGCCAGGGATGCTCGGGCAGGCGGGGGTGCGGAACATCCTGGTGGTCGCGCAGAATCCCGCAGAACTCCGCGCGACGGGCGGCCTGATCGGCTCGGTCGCGCTCATCCGCGCCGACCATGGAGCGGTCACCCTGGAGGCGCAGCAGGCCGGCACGTCGATCGGCCCGTGGCCGTCGGAGGTCTCCGACATCCCCGATGCGACCATCGGGATCTACGGCCCGCTGGTCGGCCGATTCCTCCAGGACGCCAACTACACGCCCGACTTCCCGCTCGCGGCCACGACGATCGCCGCCATGTGGGAGAAGGCCCACGGCGGCACGGTCGACGCGGTGATCACGATGGATCCGGTCGTGCTGAGTGCGCTCCTGAAGGCCACGGGCCCGGTCGCCCTGCCCTCCGGTGACACCATCACCTCGGCCAACGCCGTCCCGCTGCTGCTGAGCGAGGTCTACGCGCGCTATCCGGCGAGCTCGCAGCAGGATGCGTTCTTCTCCTCGGCCGCCGCCGCGATCTTCGGCAAGCTGGCGGCCGGCCACGTGGACGGCGAGAAGCTGCTCTCCGCGTTCTCCTCGGCCGGATCGTCCGATCGGCTGAGGATCTGGAGCGCGCACGCCGACGAGCAGGATGTGCTGGCCTCGACGACCCTCGCCGGCGCCCTGCCCGTCTCCACCCCGCAGACGGCCGCCCTCGGCGTCTACCTCAACGATGCGACCGGCTCGAAGATGGACTACTACCTGCACGCCTCCGTGTCCGCGGGCGCGGAGGTGTGCCGCTTCGACTTCCGTCCGACATCGCTGGTGCGGGTGACCCTGACCAACCACGCGCCGGCGAACGCCGGGACGAGTCTGCCGACCTACGTCACGGGCGGCGGCACCTACGGCGTCCCGCCCGGCGAGATCCTCACGCGCGTGGTCGTCTACGGGCCGGCGGGCGGTCTGCTGGCCGGAACCCGTCTCGGTTCCGACCCCGTGCGGGTCGTCTCCGGCACCGACCGCGCGCGGCCGGTCGCGGTCGTCTCCGTGCAGCTGAAGCCGGGGGAGTCCAAGACGGTCACGGTGCAATTCGTCAATGCCCGCCAGCTCTCGCCGGGCCTGACCGTCGCCACGACGCCGCTGCCGCCGGGGGCGGGCGTGACCCCCGATGTGGGGGCGCGAACCACCATTACGAGCATTGCTCATGTATGCGATTCCCTCGTAAAATGAGAATTAATCATTAAACCGACGCGTAGCCGGAAGAGAGAAGGCAGGCCGATGTTCAAGAAGACACTCGCGGTCGCGGCCGTTGCCGGGATGCTGCTGCTGGCCGCACCGGCGGCGGCCAACGCGGCCGACTACACACAGGGCTCACCGTGCACGTTCGACGCCGCGGTGGTTCAGGCTGGGAGCACGGCCACGCTCATCTGCCAGCCCGGCACCTGGGCCGACTCCGAGCTGGTCGACTGGACGGCGACCGGAGAGGACGGTGCGAGCGTCAAGCTCGCGGTCCTCAAGGCGACCACCAGCACCGTGCACTTCAGCAAGCACTCCAACGCCGACGGCAGCGACGTGCTCAAGGTGACACTGCCCGCCGACGCGACCGGCGTCTACACGGTCGCGGGACACGGCGAGTCCAGCGATCACACCTGCGTCTCCTCGGTGACGGTCGCCTCGGCGAACCAGCCGATCACCTCCGTGAACGACCCAGGGTCCAGCCTTCCCGACACCGGCTCGGTGATCGCCGGCTGGGCGGCCTGGATCGGCGGCGGCCTGCTGGTGCTCGGCGGCATCGCGGTGGCGCTGGCGGCCTGGATGCGCAAGGTCCGCGAGTCCTGACCAACAGAACTCGAACGGTCCCGAGGGAATCGTCGCCGCCCGGCGACGGTTCCCTCTCTTCGTGACCACCAGCATCCCCCTCAACGTCCTCGATCTCGCCAACCGCCCGGCGGGCGGCAGCAACAGCGACGCCGTCGCCGGAACGGTGCGGCTCGCCCAGGCGGCGGAGCGGCTCGGCTACGGGCGGTTCTGGGTGGCGGAGCACCACGGGATGCCCGCCATCGCCTCCAGCGCGCCCGCCGTCCTCATCGCCGGCGTCGCCGCCGCGACGGAACGCATCCGCGTCGGCTCCGGCGGCGTGATGCTGCCGAACCACGCACCCCTGGTGGTGGCAGAGCAGTTCGGAACCCTGCGCGCCCTCTACGGCGACCGCATCGACCTCGGGATCGGCCGCGCCCCGGGCACGGACGGCGCCACCGCGATGGCGCTGCGCCGTTCCGCCGAGGGGCTCGGCGTCGACGACTTCCCGCAGCAGCTGCTCGACCTCTTCGGCTTCTTCTACGGCGGGATGAGCGACGCCAACCCGCTGCACGGCATCACCGCCGTCCCCGGCCTCGGCGACGCGCCGCAGATCTGGCTGCTCGGCTCCAGCGGGTACAGCGCGCAGGTGGCGGCCGCGCTCGGCCTGCCGTTCGCCTTCGCCCACCACTTCGCGGGCGAGAACACGGAGGCGGCGCTCGAGCTGTACCGGTCGCGTTTCGAGGCGAGCGACATCCTGAGCGAGCCGCACACGATGATCGCGGTGAACGTCGTCTCGGACGACGACCCCGAGGTCGTGCGTGCCCAGTCTCTGCCCGGCCAGCTGTCCTTCCTGCGGATGCGCCGCGGGCTGAAGCCCGAGCCGGTGAGCGTCGAGGAGGCACTCGCCCACGAGTTCAGTCCGATGGAGGAGGAGTTCATCGCCTCCCGCAACGCGCGCCAGGCGATCGGGACCCCCGACGAGGTGAAGGCACGGTTGGACGCGCTGCTCGCCTCCACCGAGGCCGACGAGCTGATGGTCTCCTCCGGCGCCGCCACCGTGGAGGGCCGCATCCGCTCGCTGGAGATCGTCGCGGGGCTGTACCCCGCTCCATGACGGTCCGTGACGCGCGGAGCGGCGCTCGGCGGCACGCGGGCGTAGCGTAGCTCGGGTTCACGACCCCTCCCCGCAAAGGCGGTACCCGCATGGCACACGCACCCCAGGTCGTCGGCGTGAGCGGCAGCCCGACTGCCCCCTCGCGCACGACCGTCCTCGTCGACGCCGTCACCCGCGAGTTCGCGGAGGCGACCGGCGGCACGGCGACGACGATCGAGCTCGCGCCGCTGCTCGGGGAGCTGGGCGCCGGCCCCTACCGGAGCCACCTGAGCCCGCGCGTCGTCTCGGCCCTGGAGGCGGTGGAGGCGGCGGACATCATCGTCGTCGGATCGCCGGCCTACCGCGCGACCTACACGGGTCTGTTCAAGCTCTTCTTCGACCACATCGGCCAGTACGCCCTTGTCGACAAGCCGATCGTCCTGACGGCCACCGGCGGCAGCGACCGCCACGCGCTGCTGGTCGAGCACCAGATGCGGCCGCTCTTCGGCTTCTTCCAGTCGCTCACGCTGCCGCTCGGCATCTACGCGAGCGAGTCCGACTTCCGGGACTACGCGATCGCCTCGGACGACCTGCGCGAGCGCATCGACACCGCGGTCTCGCGCACGCTGCCGCTCGTCCGCGCCCACATCGACCCGGAGGCGCGGTACGCCGGCGCGGACTTCGCCCGCCCCGACGCCTTCTGACGCGCATCCGGGCGGTCGAGGGGACGCGACACGCCGCGTGCTCGTGCGCGTGACGGCGTGTCGCGTCCCCTCGACGCCTACTTGGTCAGGACCGCCGCCACCTCGGGGATGCGGTCGATGTAGCCGCTGACCAGAGAGCGCGCGACCGTGACGCTGTCGACGAGGGGATGCAGCGCGAACGCGGCGACCGCCTCACGCTTCGACCCGGTGAGGGCCGCAGCGATGGTGTGCCGCTCGACCGCCTTCACCTGCGACATCAGGCCGATCTGGTGCAGGTCGGGCTGCGCGGTGGTGAGCGGGTGCACCCCGTTCGCATCCACCAGCGTGGGCACCTCGACGACCGCGTCGTCGGGCAGCCCGTGGATGGTGCCGCCGTTGCGCACGTTGAGGATCATCGTGTGGCGCTCGTTGCGGCTGATCGCCGCCATCACGCCGAGGGCGACGCCCGCGTAGCCCTGGTGGGCCGGGTCGGTGTCGCGCTCCTTCACGTGGGTCGGCTCGTCCTGCGTTCCGCCCTTGGCCTCGGCCATGTACGACGCGCTCCTGCGCTCGACCGTCGTGCGCCAGAGGTCCGCGACGCCACCGCCCGCCGATGCCGCGCGCGCGTAGAAGTCGCCCTGCGAGTCGGCGAGGAAGTCGCCCCTGGTCTTGCCGGAGTCGAGGATGGCGCGCACCGCGTCCCGGTTGAAGTAGTAGTAGTACAGGTACTCGTTCGGAACGGAGCCCAGGGTGCGGATCCAGTCCGCGCCGAACACGTGACCCTCCTCGAGCGCGCCGAGCAGGACGTCGTCCGCCATCAGTTCGGGCAGGATGTCGCGTCCGTCGTAGAGGACCCGCCGCATCCAGCCCAGGTGGTTGAGGCCGACGTAGTCCATCTGCACGCGCTCGTGGTCGAGGCCGAGCAGCCCGGCCACGCGCCGGCCGAGGCCGGAGGGGGTGTCGCAGATGCCGAGCACGCGATCGCCGAGCACCGTCTGCATCGCCTCGGTGATGATGCCGGCGGGGTTGGTGAAGTTCATCACGTAGGCGCCGGGGGCGAGTTCCTTGATCGCCTTCGCCGCCTCCACCATCACGGGGACGGTGCGGATGGCGTACGCCAGACCGCCGGGGCCGGTCGTCTCCTGGCCCAGCACGTTCAGGTCGAGCGCAACGTGCTCGTCGCAGCGCCGGCCCTCCAGACCGCCGACGCGCAGGGCCGCGAACACGAAGTCGCTGCCCTCCACGGCACGACGGAGGTCCGTCGTCGGGACGAGCCTCGGCGCGTCCGGGAACCCGGCGGCGAGCTCGGTGAGGATCGCCAGCATGGTGTGCAGCCGGCCCTCGTCGACGTCGTAGAGGGCCACCTCGTCCACGCGTGGGGAGCCGGTGTCGCGCAGCAGCGCCTGGTAGACGTATGGCGTGCGGAATCCGCCGCCTCCGAGGATGCAGAGCTTCATACGACCGTGACCTCTCCGCCGGCGTTCCGGCACAGTGCGAGCGTTTCGTCCGGCGCACCGGAGGTGGTGACCAGCGCGTCGACGTCGGTGAGGGAGCAGAGCCGGAGGGCGCCGCTCCCGGGGAACTTCGCCTCCGACGCCAGCAGCACGACGCGGTCGGAGGCGGCGATCATCGACTGCTTGATAGGCGCCTCCACGGCCATGTTGTCGACGACGTGGCCGTTGGATCGCACGCCGGTGCAGGACAGGAAGACGATGTCCGCGCTGACCTGGCTGAGCGCGAGCTCCGCCAGCGAACCGACCAGCGTGCGGTAGTTGCGGCGCACGACGCCGCCCAGCAGCACGAGCCGCACCGCCTCGTCATCGCGGAGCTCGTCGAAGACGGCGAGGTTCGAGGTGATGACGGTGATGTCGCGGCCGCGCAGCAGGCGTGCGACCAGGGGAGTGGTGGTGCCGATGTCGAGGATGATGACGCTGCCGTCGGTCACCATCGCGGCGGCCGCGGTGGCCATCCGCCACTTGAGGTCGACGTCGCGCGCGTCGTCGAACGCGCCCTCTTCCGCCGTGGCGCCGTGGTCCTCCACGGTCGCGCCGGGGGTGAGGACGGCGCCGCCGTAGGTGCGGGTGAGCTCGCCGTTGCGGTCGAGGATCTCCAGGTCGCGTCGGATCGTCGACTCGCTGACCGCGAGGGCGGCCGCGAGGTCGCGCACCGATGCGGCACCGTCGGTGCGCAGCGCGGTCATGATGCGGTTCTGCCGCTCGCGGAGGATCATGGCTGACACTCTACCCACAGATGAGCAAACTCGCGCAAACTTATGCAGACAACCATGTTCAAACAATCAAACTTAACAAAACTGTGTCACGCGGGTAGTGTGATCGAAACACTGAGCGCTCAGGCTTGCGGAATATCGGCGGTTTCCCCGGATACTCACGCAAACTCGAGCATTCGGCCACGGATCCGCGATGAAGAGGAGAGCCCGTGATCGTACGACCGCTGCACGAAGGAGCCGAGCTCCTGTTCGCCGGCGACATCTTCTGCGATGTCGTCTTCGCCGGTGTCGACGTCCCCGAGGTGGGCGCCGAAGTGTACGCCGATGCGTTCACCATCACCGCGGGCGGGGTGGCGAACCGCGCGGTGGCGGCGGCACGGGCCGGAGCATCCACGCTGCTGCTCTCCCGGCTGGGCGACGACCCGCTCGGCGAGCACCTGCACCGGATGCTGGATGCGGAGCCAGGACTCGGCACCCAGCTGCTGGAGCGCGTGCCCGGACACCAGAGCCCCGTCACGGTCTCGCTCACGACCCCCGAGGACCGCTCCTTCATCACCTACCAGGAGGACCTGGGCCACCAGGAGGTGCCGGAGACGCTCGGCCCGATCGGCGCGACCAACGTCGGGATCGCGCGCGAGCTGCCGGAGTGGGTGGCGCGGCTGCGCGCGGCGGGCACGACGATCGTCGGCGGCGTGGGCTGGGACCACACCGGCGAGTGGTCGGCCGACGTGCTCGACCGGCTCGCCGAGGTCGACGTGTTCGTCCCCAACCACGTGGAGGCGATGCGCTACACCCGCACCGACGACCCGATCCTCGCCGCGAAGGCCCTCGCCGAGCGCGTCCCGCTCGCGGTCGTCACGCGCGGTCCGCGCGGCGTCGTCGCCGTGGACTCCGCCCGCGGCGAGATCGTGGAGGTGGACGCGGTGCCGGTGCCGGTCGTCGACCCGACCGGCGCGGGCGACGTCTTCGTCGCCACCTTCATGGCCTCCGCCGGACGCGACTGGGACCTGCGTACCCGGTTGCGCTTCGCCTCGCTCAGCGCCACCATCTCGGTCACCGGCCTCGGCGGCGCCGCCAGCGCGCCCCGGCCGCGCGACCTCACCGACTTCGTCGAACGCCACAAGCCCTCCGGGGACTGGTCGTTCCTCGACCGCACACCCGAACCGGCGCACTGACGCGCCACTCCGCACCGAACCCTGCACGAATCGGACCCCATCGTCCCCGACCGAACGGACATCCCATGAAGAAACGCACCAGCACCGCGACGCTGCTCGCCGGCGCCCTCACGGCGATCGCGCTCGGACTCACCGCCTGCGCCCCCGGCGGCTCCGCTCCCGCCGCGTCCCAGAGCCTCGGACCGGTGTCGAAGGACATCGGGTCGGGGAAGATCACCCTCACCGTGTGGGACCAGAACACCGACGGCGGCATCGACGACGCGCAGAAGCAGCTCAACGCCGCGTTCGAGAAGAAGTACCCGAACGTCACCATCAAGCGGGTCTCGCGGTCGTTCTCCGACCTCAAGACCACCCTCAAGCTCGCACTCTCCGGTGACAACCCGCCGGACGTGGTGCAGGCGAACCAGGGCTACCCGGACATGGGCGCCTTCGTGAAGGCAGGCCTGCTGCGCCCGGTCGATGACTACGCCGACCTCTACAAGTGGACCGACTACTACCCCTCCAGCCTCCTGAAGCTGAACTCGTTCTCCTCCGACGGCAAGACCTGGCAGGGCGACAAGCTGTACGGCGTCTCCCAGACGGGCGAGCTCGTCGGCCTCTACTACAACCGCGCCGTGCTGCAGAAGGCGGGCATCAGCGAGCCTCCGACCACGCTCGACGAGCTCACCGCCGACATGGCGAAGGTGAAGGCGGCGGGCGCCCTCCCGCTCAGCTACGGCGATGTGGAGAAGAGCCCCGGCATCCACCTGTACGGCTTCGCGCTCTCGGCGCTCGCCGGCTCGCAGAAGGTCAACGACCTGGTCAAGGGCACCAGCGGCTCCTGGACCGGCGACGACGAGGTGAAAGCCGCGAGCGTCGTGCAGGGCTGGCAGAAGTCCGGATACATCACCCCTGGCGCCAACGGCGTCTCGCGGGATGCCGCGGTCGCGTCCTTCGGCAAGGGTGGCGCCGCCTTCCTCATCACCGGCACCTGGTACCTGGCGACGCTGGCGGATGCGGCCGCGTCCAAGGACATCGGGTTCACCGCCCTGAAGCCCGCCGGGTCCGACACCCCGGTCACGATGGGCGGAGAGGGCCTGGCCTGGGCGATGACCTCGAAGACCAAGAACGCCAACGCGGCGGCGGCCTACATCGACTTCATCACCGACAAGAACGCCTCCGAGGTGCTGGTGAAGACGGGCAACCTGCCGACGGTCGTCCCGAGCGACGCCACCCCGGCGACGGGCACCGTCACCGGTGACATCACGGCGAACTACATGACGATCTCGAAGAGCAACGGCATCACGCCGTACCTCGACTACGCGACGCCGACCTTCTACGACACCCTGACCGCCGCCGCGCAGGACCTGATCGCCGAGAAGGCGACGCCCGAGCAGTTCGGCCAGAAGCTGCAGGACGACTACGCGGCGTTCACGAAGAGCAACGGATGACCGTGACCGCTCATCCGAACGAGCAGGCGGCCCCGGCCGCCACCCGGGCGGCCGGGGCCACGCGCCCCGGCCGCGCCGGTCGCGGCGGGCGCGGCGGGCGCCGCCGCAGGCGCAGCCTGAAGGCCTACCTCTACGTGCTGCCGGCCTTCGTCGTCTTCGCGATCTTCCTGGGCTGGCCGTTCATCCAGACGATCCAGTACTCGTTCTACAACTGGGACGGGCTCTCGCCCGCGACCTGGGCCGGCTTCGCGAACTACGTGTCGGTCTTCACGGACACCGAGCTGCGCGGGGCGTTCGGGCACGCGCTGGTGCTGATGGTGTTCTACGCGGCGGTGCCGATCCTGCTCGCGCTGTTCCTCACCGCGCTGATCTCGCGGGCCAACCGGCTGCGCGGGATGAGCGTCTACCGCACCGTGCTGTTCCTCCCGCAGGTCATCGCCTCCGTCGTCGTGGCGACCATCTGGGTCTCGATCTACTCGCAGGACGGCCTGGTCAACCAGACCCTGCGGCTGCTCGGCCTCGACGCGCTCACCCGGGTGTGGCTCGGCGACTACAGCTTCGCCCTCCCCGCGATCGGCTTCGTCGGCACCTGGCTGAACATCGGCCTGTGCCTCGTGCTGTTCCTCTCCGGCGTCGGAAACATCCAGCCGGAGCTGTTCGAGGCGGCGCGCCTGGACGGAGCCGGGGCGGTGCGCGAGTTCTTCTCCATCACACTGCCTGCGCTGCGCGGTCAGATCGCGGTGGCGCTCACGCTCACGGTCGTCTCCGCACTGAAGACCTTCGACCTCGTCTACGTGACGACCGGGGGAGGCCCCGGCACCTCGACGACGGTCCCGGCGTTCGAAGCGTACAACCGCGCGTTCAACACCGGGCAGGTCGGCTCGGCGGCGGCCGTGGCGATCGCGCTGACCGTCGTCATCATGATCGTCACCGCCCTCATCAGCCGCATCCAGCCGAAGGACGTGCAATGAGACTGACCAGACGCGAGAAGATCGTCGACTACGTCGTCCTCACCGTGTTCGCGCTCTTCGCCATCGTTCCCCTGATCGGCGTGCTGTTCTCGGCGGTGACGCCGCCGTCGGAGAACGAGGGCGGCCTCGCGCTTCCGACGAAGATCGACCTCGGCAACTTCACCGCCGCGTGGTCCGAGGGCCACTTCGGCACCTACATGTTCTCGAGCGTCGTGGTGACGCTCGGCGTCGTCGTGCTCACCACCCTCCTCGCGGTTCTCGCCGGCTTCGCGTTCGCCCGGCTCGACTTCCCCGGCTCCGGGATCATCTTCTTCGTCATGCTGGCCGGCCTGATGCTGCCCGCCGAGGCGTTCATCATCCCGCTGTACTTCAATCTCCGGAGCGTCGGGCTCACCGACACGTACCAGAGCCTGATCCTTCCGCAGACGGCCCAGTCGCTGGCCTTCGCGATCTTCTGGATGCGCAACCAATTCCGCTCCTTCCCCGGCGAGATCATCGAGGCGGCCCGCATCGACGGCGCCCGCGACATCCGGGTGCTCTGGCAGGTGATCGTGCCGCCGTCGCTCGCGCCGATCATGACGATGTGCGTGCTCGTCGCGATGTGGACGTGGAACGAGTTCCTGATGCCCCTCGTGCTCATCACGAGCGAGGAGCGCCGGACGGCCCCGCTCGGGCTCGCGTTCTTCAAGGGCGAGCACCTCACCGACTACTCGCTGCTGAGCGCCGCAGGCATCATCGTGGCCATCCCGATCGTCGTGCTCTACTTCGTGCTGCAGAAGCGCTTCATCTCGGGGATGCTCGGGGGGATCTCGGCGAAGTAGGGGAGGGGCGCGGAGTGGGGGCAGCTTCCCGGAGCACCTCGCGTTGCGTCGGGGTGCGCCCTGCGCGCTCCCCCAGACGCCGCTGCTCGCTGCGCTCGCGGCGGCGCCCGGGGCCCCTCGCGAGCAGGGGCCCAATAGTCGCCAGCGAGCCGATTCACGACAGACGAAAGGCCCGGCTCGCTGAGCGAGCCGGGCCTTTCGTCTGTCGTGAATCGGCGTCGGGGTGACAGGATTTGAACCTGCGGCCTCTTCGTCCCGAACGAAGCGCGCTACCAAGCTGCGCCACACCCCGGTTGGCCCGAAGGCCTCCATAAGAATACACGAGCTTCGGGGGTGCTCGTGACCACCCGGGTCACTCGGACGCGGTCAGCGTGACGAGGGTCGCCTCCGGGCGGCAGGCGAAACGCACCGGCGCGTAGATGGACGTGCCGAGTCCAGCGGAGACGTTCAGGTAGGCGGACCGGAACGCGTGGCGCCAGATGCTGAGCCCCTTCACCTGCGACCGCGGGATGTCGCAGTTCGTCACCAGCGCGCCGAAACCGGGCACGCAGACCTGACCGCCGTGGGTGTGGCCGGCGAAGATCATCTCGGCGCCATACGTGACGAACGCGTCCAGCACGCGGCGATAAGGAGCGTGCACGACGCCGATGGTCACGGTGGGGCGCTCGGGACGTGGCGTGTCGTCCAGCCAGGTCGCGTCGTCCGCGTACGGGTCGTTCTCGCGCAGCTCGTCCAGTGCGCCCGGGATCGCCTCGACGCGGTCGTAGCGGATGTGCGGGTCGTTGACGCCGAAGAGCTCGAGGTGGGTGCCGCGGATGTCGAGCGCCCCCGCCGCGTTGTTCAGGTCCAGCCAGCCGAGGTCGCGCAGGTACGCGGTCAGCGCGGCATCGTCCAGTCGCGGGGCCGAAGAGGAGCTCCTCTTCGACGGACCGACGAAGTACTTGAGCGGGTTCTTCAGCTGAGGCCCGAAGTAGTCGTTCGACCCGTGGACGAACACGCCGGGGACGCCGCGGAACGCATCCAGGGCCGCCCGGATCCCCTCGATGCCGTTCTCGTGGCTGAGGTTGTCGCCGGTGTCGACGACGAGATCCGGCTGCAGCCGCGCCAACGACCGCACCCACGCCTGCTTGTCGCTCTGCCACGGCGCCATGTGCAGGTCCGACAGATGCAGCACGCGGATGGGCTGCGACCCTGCCGGGAGGACGGGGACGGAGACCTCGCGCAGCGTGAAGGCGCGCCGCTCGATGAGCGACCCGTACGCGAAGGCGGCCGCGCCCGCCCCGGCGAGCGTCGCCAGGGCGACGCCCACCGGGCGGAGGCCGGACCCGCGCGTCACTGGCCGCCCGGCTGCGGTGTCGTTGTCGCCGGCGCGCTCTTCTTGACGGTCAGGGTGATCTGCGTGCCCTTCTTCGCCGGAGTGTTCGCACCGGGGTTCATCGACTCGACGATGGCGTCGGGCGCGTTGCCTCCGGCGACCTTCACACCGAACCCGGCAGCGCTGAGCGTCGCCCGGGCGTCGGACAGCTTCTTGCCGACCACGTCCGGCACCACGACCTGCGAGCCGTTACTGATGTTCAGGGTGATCACGCTGCCCTTGCCGATCGACGAGCCCGCGCCAGGATCGGTCGTCGCGACCGTGCCCGCCGGCTGCGCCGAGTCGACCTGGGGGCCATCCTGCACGTCGAAACCGAGGCCGGTGAGGATCGACTTCGCCTCGGCCGGCGCCTTGCCGGAGACGTCGGGGACCGTGACCTGGACGCCGCGCATGAGGTCGCCGTCCACCTCCGGGAACGGGTCGCCGCCGTACTTGGAGGCCGCTGCAGACATCATGGACTCCTGCACGCGATTACGGGCGGTGGCGACCGTGTAACCGTGGGCGGGGCTGATCTCTCGCATCGAGGTGGAGCCCTCGATGTTTCCCGCCCAGTAGGCGCCCGCGACCTTGGTCGTCGCGGCGACCAGCCAGACGTGCAGGGCGTCATCGGAGGTTCCGGTCTTGCCGAGCATGTCGTGGTTCGTGTCGTTGATGCCAGAGGCCGTTCCGCCGGTCACCACGCGCTTGAGTGCGTAGGCCATCGCAGCGGCGACCTTCTCATCCACGGCCTGGCTGCACTTCGAGGCTGGCGCAGCGACGGCCTTGCCCTGGCCGTCGACGATCTTGTCGATCGCGATCGGGGTGCACACCGTGCCCTTGTTGGCGATGCCCGCGAAGGCGGTGGCCATCGTGAGCGGTGCGATCTCGTTGGTGCCGAGGATGCTCGCCGCGGTGGAGCCGAGCTCCTTGCCCGGCACCGCGGAGTGGACGCCGAACGCCTCGGCGTCCTTCTTGATGTTGCAGAGGTCCAGCTGCTTGGCCATGCCGACGAACGCGGTGTTGACCGAGCCCTGGGTGGCAGCGAGCGCATTCATGGTGCCGGGATTGCTGAAGTCGTCATTCGTCGGCTTCCACGGCCCACCGCCCGAATCGGTGCACGAGTTGGTGAACGGCCAGTTGGATCCGCCGTATGTCTGGACCCGCGCGTTCACCGTCTCGTACAGCGAGTGACCCTGCTTGAGCCACTCGGCGAGCGTGAACACCTTGTAGGTGGAGCCGGGCTGGAAGCCGCTGGAGCCGCCGTACTCGCTGTCCGTGTTGAAGTTAACGCTCGTGTAGCGCACAGGGTCGGTAGCCACGACCTCGGGGTCCTGCGAGTAGTCCTTGTTCTGGGCCATGTAGAGCACGCGTCCGGTGCCGGGCTGGACGCCGACGAGCGCACCGCCGACGGTCTGCGAATAGTCCTTCGGCATCCAGTCGTTGAGCGTGTCCTCCGCGACCTTCTGCAGGTCGACGTCGAGCGTCGTGTAGATCTTGTAGCCGCCGCGGTTCAGGTTCGCGGTGCGGGTGTCCCTGTCCTTGCCGAACGCGGGGTCCTGCAGGAAGATCTTCTGCACGTAGTCGCAGAAGTAGGCGGCGCCGCCTGCGGTCTGGCAGCCGCGGGTGGACGGAGTAATCTTCGGCTGGATCGGCGTCTTGATCGCCAGGTCGTGCTGCGCCTTGGTGAGCTTCTTGTACTGGTACATCTTGTCGAGGATGTAGTCGCGACGCTCTTTGTTCTTGGCGTAGCCGTTGGCCTTGCCGTTGGACTTCGACTCCGGGTCGTCGAGCTTCAGGCTGGTCGGCTCGTTGACGATGGCGACCAGGCTCGCGGCCTGCGCCGGCGTCAGCGCCGCCGCGGTCGTGTTGTAGTAGTACTTCGCGGCGGCCTCGATGCCGTACACGGAGCCGCCGAACCCGGCGATGTTCAGGTAGCCCTGGAGGATCTCGTCCTTGGAGTACTTCTTCTCCAGGCCGATCGCGTACTTCATCTCCTTGACCTTGCGGTCGGGGGAGACGCCGGTGGAGTCGACGACGCACTCCTGGTAGGTCGCCTTCTCGGCCTTGGTCTTCTGCGGCATGGCCTCGCACTTCTGCAGCAGCACGTTCTTCACGTACTGCTGGGTGATCGAGGAACCGCCCTGGACGCCGCCGCCGGAGACGGTCGAGAGGACGCCGCGGACGGTGCCCTGGATGTCGACGCCGCCGTGCGAATAGAAGCGCGGGTCCTCACCGGCGACGGCCGCATCCTTGACCGCCTGCGACATCTTGTCGAAGCCCACCGGGAGGCGGTTCTGCGAGTAGAAGGTCGCGAGCGGGTAACCGTTGGAGGCGTAGATGGTGGTCGGCTGCGCGAGCTGACCGATCTCGAGGTATTCGGGGAGGCCCTCGAACACGCCGATGCTGTTGTTGGCGGCCATCCCTGTCACTGCGATGGCGGGGGTGACGGCGGCGGTGACCAGAAGACCGGCCACAGCACTCATGCCGACGAACGCGCCGACCGCACCGAGCACACCTCTAGCCTGTGGTTTTTTCGCAGACATAGGATTCAGAGTAGGCGATGAACCTGATAAACCCCCCGAATGGAAAGAGCGCCATGCCACGCTGGGAATACCTTACGACTCCTCTCATGATCCACAACACCGCAGCCATCCTGAACAACTGGGGTTCGGACGGCTGGGAGCTGGTGCAGGTGGTGACCGGTCCGGAGGGCGGCCTGGTCGCGTACCTGAAGCGTCCGCTGCTGGACGGAGAGGACGCCTGATGGCCGGCATCGAGGCGCGTCTCGCCGAGCTCGGGATCGATCTGCCGGACGTCGTTCCGCCCGTCGCCGCGTACACGCCGGCCGTCGTGGACGGGAACCACGTCTACACCTCCGGGCAGCTGCCGATGGTCTCCGGAGCGCTTCCGGCGACCGGGAAGGTCGGCGACGGCCACGGCCTGGTGCCGCCGGACGACGCCAAGGACTACGCCCGCACCTGCGCGCTCAACGCGCTCGCCGCCGTGAAGAGCGTCATCGGCTCCCTCGACCGGGTCACCCGCGTGGTGAAGGTCGTCGGATTCGTGTCCTCCGACCCGTCGTTCACCGGCCAGCCGGGCGTGATCAACGGCGCGTCCGAGGTCCTCGGTGAGATCTTCGGCGACGCCGGGGTGCACGCGCGCTCGGCCGTCGGAGTCGCCGTCCTCCCGCTCGACGCCCCCGTCGAGGTCGAGCTCATCGTCGCCTTCGACTAGGGCCGCCGAGCACAGGAAAAGCGTCGCGAATCGGATCGATTCGCGACGCTTTTCCTGTTGTCGAGGCTAGGAGAGCTTGCTCTGAATGGAGCTCATCACGGCCGTGTCCGCCAGCGTGGTGGTGTCGCCGACCTCGCGGCCCTCCGCCACATCCTTCAGCAGCCGGCGCATGATCTTGCCCGAGCGGGTCTTCGGCAGCTCGGTCACGATGTAGATGTCGCGCGGCCGCGCGATCGCGCCGATCTGCTCGGAGACGTGCTTGCGCAGGACCTGCGCCGCGTCCTCGGCTCCCGCCTCCTCGAGGTGGGACTGCTTGATGATGACGAACGCCACCACCGCCTGGCCCGTGGTCTCGTCCGCGGCGCCGACGACGGCGGCCTCGGCCACCATCGGGTTCGCGACGAGCGCCGACTCGATCTCCGCGGTCGACAGGCGGTGGCCGGAGACGTTCATCACGTCGTCCACGCGGCCCATCAGCCAGATCTCGCCGTCCTTGTCGTACCGTGCGCCGTCCCCGGCGAAGTACTTGTCGCCGAACTTCGACCAGTAGGTCTCCTTGAAGCGCTCGGGGTCGCCCCAGATGCCGCGCAGCATGCTCGGCCAGGGCTCCGTGACGACGAGGAGGCCGCCCTGGTCCTTGCCGACCGGCTCGCCGGCCTCGTCCAGGATGTCGATCGAGATCCCGGGCAGCGGCACCTGCGCGCTTCCCGGCTTCAGAGTCGTGATCCCGGGGAGCGCGGACACCATGATCGCGCCGGTCTCGGTCTGCCACCACGTGTCGACGATCGGGGTGCGGTTGCCGCCGATGACCTCGCGGTACCACATCCATGCCTCGGGGTTGATCGGCTCACCGACGGAGCCGAGCACGCGCAGGCTGGAGAGGTCGAACTGCTGCGGGTGCTGCCGCCCGAGCTTCATGAACGAGCGGATGGCGGTCGGCGCCGTGTAGAAGATCGAGACCTTGTACTTCTCGATGATCTCCCACCAGCGGCCGGGATGCGGCGTCTCCGGGGTGCCCTCGTACATCACCTGGGTCGCGCCGTTGGCGAGCGGCCCGTAGACGACGTAGGTGTGGCCGGTGATCCAGCCGACGTCGGCGCTGCACCAGTAGACGTCCGACTCCGGGTGCAGGTCGAAGACGTTCTTGTGCGTGTACGCGGCCTGCGTCAGGTAGCCGCCGGAGGTGTGCAGGATGCCCTTCGGCTTCCCGGTGGTGCCCGAGGTGTACAGGATGAACAGCGGGTTCTCGGCAGGGAAGGCCTTGGCGACGTGGTCGGAGTCGACCAGTGCGATCTCGTCCTGCCACCACAGGTCGCGACCCTCGGTCCACGCCACCTCGTTCTCGCCCCGCTTGACGACGAGGACGTGCTCGACCGTGCTGTCGCCGCCCTGCAGGGCCGCGTCGACCGCATCCTTCAGCGGGAAGACCCGACCCTTGCGCCAGCCGCCGTCCGCCGTGATCACGAGCTTCGCCTCGGCGTCGTCGATGCGCGAGCGGAGGCTCTCGGCGCTGAAGCCGCCGAAGACCACGGAGTGCACGGCGCCGATGCGCGCGACGGCGAGCATCGCGATGACCGCTTCCGGGATCATCGGGAGGTAGATGGCGACGCGGTCTCCTGCCTGGATGCCGAGGCTGGTCAGCAGGTTCGCCGCCTTCTTGACCTCCGCCGTGAGCTCCGCGTAGGTGAGGGTGCGGGTGTCGCCCGGCTCGCCCTCCCAGTGGATCGCGACGCGGTCGCCGTTGCCGGCGAGCACGTGCCGGTCGAGGCAGTTGTAGGCGACGTTGAGCTCGCCGTCGTCGAACCACTTCGCGAACGGCGGGTTCGACCAGTCGAGGGTGCGGGTGAAGGGGGTGTTCCAGTGCAGCAGTTCGCGGGCCTGGTCCGCCCAGAACCCGAGGCGGTCCTCCGCCGCTCGTTCGGCGAGCTCTGCGGTGGCCACCGCGCTGGCGGCGAACTCCTCGCTCGGCGCGAAGCGGCGGGCCTCGTGAAGCAGGTTGTCGATTGTGTTGCTCATAGGGAGTCTGTTCGCTCCTTTGCGATGCGATGGACGAGTCGTGGCGCGACAATGCCTGACTCTACAACCTGACTGTGACCGGCTCCGAGCAGACTTGCGTTTGCATTGAATACGCGTAAACTGGTCCGCGGCCGAATGTTAATTCGTGCGTGCGGCGCAATCGATTCCCCCCAATCCTGCGCCGCAGTGGCCGCACCTGTTCCCCCCAATAGGTGCGGCCCCCCTTTTTTAACCGGTCGTCGAGCCGTGCTCCTGCACAGCGCCGGACCCGGGCAAGCCGATCCACAGATCCGGCGGCGGTCATGAACCGGGCCGCCGCCGGCTCGTAGCGTCGGCGTCATGCACAGTCATCACGCCTCGGTCGCTCACCATCCGGACGCGCTCTCACCGCCTGGTCCGGATCTCCCGATTGACCGGCGGGCCGGGCCGGAGCGCGGCCTCTGGGCGGTCTTCGGTCCGCTCGCCCCCTACCTGATGCGCGGCGATATCACCGACCTCTTCGTGACCGGTGACGGCGAGCTCTGGTCGGACGGCGGACCGCACGGACTCCGCCGTGAACCGGGCTGGCACGCCGACGAGGCGATGGCGCGTGCGCTCGCGGTGCGACTCATCGCCAAGGGCGGCCGGCACATCGACGAGGCGACGCCGTTCGTCGATGTGCGGCTGCTCGACGGCATCCGGGTGCACGCGGTACTCCCGCCGATCTCGACGGGAGGCACGCTGCTGAGCATCCGCATCCCGTCACAGGAGGTGCTGCTCCTCGACGACCTGGTCGCGAGCGGCTCACTGCGCGCCGCCGAGCGGGAGGTGATCGCGCGCGCGGTCGCTGCGCGCACGAACGTCCTCATCACGGGCGCGGGCGGAGCGGGGAAGACCACGCTGCTGGCCGCCATGCTGGCGCACGCACCGCCGGTCGAACGCATCGTCGTCATCGAGGACGTGGCGGAACTGCGCATCCCGCATCCGCACGTCGTCGGATTGCAGGCGCGGCAGCCGAACCTCGAGGGAGCGGGCGGCGTGACGCTGCGCGTGCTCGTCCGGGAAGCGCTCCGGATGCGACCGGACCGTCTGGTGCTCGGCGAGTGCCGCGGCGAGGAGATCCGCGACCTGCTCGCCGCGTTGAACACCGGGCACGACGGGGGAGCGGGCACACTGCACGCCAACTCCATCGCGGACGTTCCGGCTCGCCTGGAGGCGCTCGGGGCGCTCGCCGGGCTGAACGAGACCGCGCTCGCCCGGCAGGCGGTCAGCGCGATCGGGCTCGTGATCCACGTCGAACGCGAGGAGGGTCTGCGGCGGGTCGGGGGTTTCGGGCGGCTCGTCGTCGGCGCGGGCGGGCGGCTGGAGGTGGTGTCCCGTGGCTGAGCACGGAAGACGACCGCCGGCGCGGACGGGGACGGGGGTGCGGCGCCGTGCGCGCGCGGCGCGGGCTGTCGACGCCGACGAGCTCGCGGAGACGGTCGAGGCCCTGGCGGTGCTCCTCGACGCCGGGGTATCGCCGGTCTCTGCGTGGGCCTACGTCGGTGAGGAGTCCGGTCATCTGCAGCTGCGCCGCGCGGCGGCCGACATCGCCGGCGGAATCGTGGCGGGGGACGCGCTCGCGGCCGCCGCAGCCCGGGCCGCGGACGACGGCCTGCGCGTGCTCGCCGCGGCCTGGACGGTGGCGGAGGAGGCCGGGGCCGCGCTCGCGCCCGCGCTGCGGGGTGTGGCGGAGGCCCTGCGTGACCGGGCCGAGACGGCGCGCGATATCGACGCGTCGCTCTCCGGCCCGCGTTCCACCGCCCGGCTCACGGGGTGGATGCCCGTCGTCGGGCTGCTCATGGCGGTGGGGATGGGCATCGACGTCGTCGGCACCCTCTTCGGCTCGGCGGTCGGCTGGACCCTCGTCGTCGGGGGAGCCTCGCTCATGGTCGCAGGGCGGTTCTGGACGCGCCGCATGGTGTCCCGGGCAATCGCGCGCGGGGCCGGCGCGGTCGCCGGTACGGACCATGAGCTCATGGCGATCGCCCTCGCCGGGGGCGGTTCGGTCGCCGACGCGCGTGCCCTCGTCGACCGCGCCCTCGTCCGCACGGGCCTGCGCACCTCGGATCCCGCATCCCTCGAGCGCGTGCTCAGGATCTCGGAGCGGGCGGGTGCTCCCGCGGTGGAACTGCTTCTCGCCTCCGCGCGGCAGGAGCGTCGCTCCGCACGCGCGTCCGGACGGGCCGCCGCCTCCGCGCTCGCTGTACGGCTGCTCCTCCCGCTCGGAGTGTGCGTCCTTCCGGCGTTCCTACTGCTCGGGGTGGCGCCCGTGGTGCTCGGGCTGCTCTCCTCCACCGTCGGCGGTCTGGGATGAACGTTCCACAGATTCGTCGGACGCCGATCAGCGGGACGCCGCGCGCCGGAGGATCGAACAACACACGCCGGCGGTCGGCGGAGAGGAGAGGGACGGATGAACGGATGGATGCAGCGGCTCTGGCTGGAGGAACGCGGAGCGACCACGGCGGAGTACGCGGTGACGACCATGGCGGCGGTGGGCTTCGCGGGGGTGCTGCTCGTACTGCTGCGCGGCGACGAGGTGCGTGGCATCCTCGGCGATCTCGTGCGCCGGGCGCTCAGCGTCGACGGCTGACGATCGTGCACGCGAACGACGAGCGTGGCGTTGGTGCGGCGAGCGAGCGCGGGAGCGTGACGGCCGAGTTCGCCGCCGCGCTCCCCGCGGTCCTCCTCTGCCTGGCGTTGTGCGTGGCGGCCGTTCAGGCGGGAGCGCAGCAGGCGCAGCTCGTCGGAGCGGCCGCGCAGGCGGCTCGGGAGCTCGGGCGGGGTGACGAACCGACGGCCGGAGGGGCCGGAGCCGTCAGAGAGGTGGAGAACGACGGTCGGCTCGTGTGTGTGCGACTCACGGCCCCGAGTGGCGTGACGGGGCTGGGCGGGCTGGGGATCAGCGTGACGGCGCGCGCGTGCGCGATGGACGAGGAGGCGGAGGGATGAAACCGATCGGCCGGAACGCCTGCGCGGCGGAACGGGGCTCGGGCGCCGTGCTCGCGGTGGCCGTCATCGGCGCGACCGTGAGCCTCACCGCGGGAACGCTCGCAGTCGGCGGCGCGGTCGTCGCGCAGCGTCGTGCGTCCGCGGCGGCGGACCTGGCGGTGCTCGCGGCCGCGGATACGGCCGTCGGCCGGGTGCCGGGCGACCCGTGCGCGATCGTAGGCGCCGTCGCCGAGGCCAACGGCGCTCGCACCGAGTCCTGCGACGTCGAGGGCGTGGTGGTCACGGTGACCGTGTCCGTCGGCTACCTGGGCGTTCCGGCGCGTGCATCGGCCCGCGCAGGACCTCCCGGCAGCCCGTGACGCCCCCGCCGGCCACCTTCAGGGCGCACTCAGTCGAACAACGTCTCCACGTAGCGGTAGGCCACCGCGCTCGGGGAGCCGCCGCCGTCGCCCATGCCGTACTCGATCTCCGCACCGGAGGCACGCACGTAGAGGTAGCGCTTGCCGCCGGACATACCGGGGATCTCCAGTCGCGGCCGGAGGTCCCCGGAGTCCAGGAAGGAGGTCGCGATGGTCTTGCCCTCGAGCGGTCCGTCGATGAGTTTGGCGGTGTACGTCGTCATTGATGTCGTTGCCATAGCCCCATCATCCTCGCGCCCTCCACGGTGCAACAGTGCCCCCGTTCGGCCGGGTGCGCCCACGGCGAACGGAATCAGGCGATTAGGCACACAACCGGTTCGGGTGTGTATGGTTTGCCTGTCGGGCCACGAGGCCCACGCTCGCCGCCCGTCGCGCGGCGCTCGGGGGAGCGCGCTAGGAATCGCCGTCTCGCGGCGACAGAGCGACACAGCGACACAGTGCGTATATAAGAGGAGTCAGGTGTCCGCCACGAAGAAACTCGTCATCGTCGAGTCTCCGAACAAGGTGAAGTCCATCGCGCAATACCTGGGCGACGGATACGAGGTCATGGCCTCGGTCGGGCACATCCGCGACCTCATCGAGCCGAAGAACCTGCCGCCGGAGCTGAAGAAGGGCTCGCTCGGCAAGTTCTCCGTCGACGTCGACAACGAGTTCGAGCCGTACTACGTGGTCTCGGACCAGAAGCGCAAGACCGTCGCCGACCTCAAGCGGGCACTCAAGAACGCGGACGAACTCCTGCTCGCAACCGATGAGGACCGCGAGGGCGAGGCCATCGCGTGGCACCTGGTCGAGGTGCTGAAGCCGAAGGTCCCGGTCAAGCGGATGGTGTTCCACGAGATCACCCGCGAGGCGATCGAGAAGGCACGCGACAACACGCGCGAGATCGACACCGCGCTCGTCGACGCCCAGGAGACAAGGCGCATCCTCGACCGACTGTACGGCTACGAGGTCTCGCCGGTGCTCTGGCGCAAGGTCGGCCCCGGCCTCTCCGCCGGCCGCGTCCAGTCCGCGGCGACGCGCCTCGTCGTCGACCGCGAGCGCGAGCGCCTCGCCTTCGTCCCGGCGAGCTACTGGGGTCTGACCGCCCGGTTCGCCCCGGAGGACGCCACGGAGTTCGAGGGCCGGCTCGCGCGCATCGATGGAGACCGGGTCGCCACCGGTCGCGACTTCGACGACCACGGTCGCCTGACCTCCGCGGCACGCACCCTCGATGAGGCCGCCGCGAACGCGCTCGCCGACGCCGTCCGCCTGCCGAGCACCGTCGTCGTCGTCTCCAAGGTCGACTCGAAGCCCTACTCGCGCCGGCCCGCCGCGCCGTTCACCACGTCCACCCTCCAGCAGGAGGCGGCGCGCAAGCTCCGCTTCTCCGCCCGGCAGACGATGAGCGTCGCGCAGACCCTGTACGAGAACGGGTACATCACCTATATGCGTACGGACTCGGCGTCGCTGTCGCAGCAGGCGACGAACGCCGCCCGCGCTCAGGCCGCCAAGCTGTACGGGGCCGAGACCGTCCCGGACAAGCCGCGGGTCTACGCGTCCAAGAGCAAGAACGCGCAGGAGGCACACGAGGCGATCCGTCCCTCCGGCGAGGTCTTCCGCACGCCGTCCGAGCTGGAGAAGTCGCTGCGCGGGCCAGAGCTCCGCCTCTACGACCTCATCTGGAAGCGCACGGTCGCCTCCCAGATGGCCGACGCCAAGGGACAGACGGCATCCGTCACCGTCGAGGCCTCCGTCACAGAGGGCCCGCTCGACGGCACCGTCGCCGAGTTCACCGCCAGCGGCACCGTCATCACCTTCCGCGGATTCCTCAACGCGTACGAAGAGGGCAAGGACGAGGAGCGCAACAGCTCCGACGCGGCCGAGGCCAAGCTCCCGCCGCTGACGCCGGGGCAGTCGCTCGGCGTCGCCGACGTCGCGGCGGACGGTCACGAGACCACCCCGCCGCCGCGCTACACCGAGGCGAGCCTCGTGAAGACGCTGGAGGAGCTCGGGATCGGGCGACCCTCCACATTCGCGAGCATCATCTCGACGATCATCGACCGCGGCTACGTCACGCAGCGCGGCCAGTCGCTCGTCCCGAGCTGGGTCGCGTTCTCGGTCGTCCGGCTGCTGGAGGACTACTTCGCCGACCTGGTGCAGTACGACTTCACGGCCGAGATGGAGGACGACCTCGACCGGATCGCCGATGGCGAGGCGGAGCGCGTCGACTGGCTGAACAGCTTCTACTTCGGCAGCGACAAGCACAAGGGTCTGCGTCGCGTGATCGACAACCTCGGCGAGATCGACGCGCGCAGCATCAACTCGATCGCGATCGACGATGGCGTGACCCTGCGCATCGGCAAGTACGGCCCGTACCTCGAGGTCCAGGAGGCCGGTGCCGCCGAGGACGCGCAGCCGCGACGGGTCAACATCCCGCCGGAACTCGCGCCCGACGAGCTGACCCCGGCCAAGGCGCACGAGCTGATCGACGCGCCCGTCCAGACCGACAGGGTGCTCGGAAGCAACCCCGAGAACGGCAAGCTCGTGCTGGCGAAGGACGGCCGCTTCGGCCCGTACGTCACGGAGGCCGACCCCGAGGAGGAGCCGAAGGCCGACCCGAACACGGGGGAGGTCGTCGAGGCCAAGAAGCCGGTGAAGAAGGCCTCCGCTCCGAAGCCCCGGACCGCGTCGCTGTTCAAGTCCATGGACCTCGCCACGATCGATCTCGGCACCGCGCTCCAGCTGCTCGACCTGCCGCGCGTGGTCGGCGCCGACCCGGAGAGCGGCGAGGAGATCCAGGCGCAGAACGGCCGCTACGGGCCCTACCTGAAGAAGGGCACGGACACGCGGTCGCTGACCAGCGAGGACGACATCTTCACCATCGACCTCGCGGGAGCGCTCGAGCTGTTCGCGCAGCCCAAGTACGGCAACCGCCGCGCATCCAGTGCGCTGAAGGAGTTCGACGCGGATCCGGTCAGCGGCAAGCCGATCAAGGTCAAGGACGGCCGGTTCGGCCCGTACGTGACCGACGGCGAGACCAACGCCACGATCCCGCGGGGCGAGACCGTGGACGAGGTCGACTTCGACCGCGCAGTGCAGTTGCTGGCGGACAAGCGCGCCAAGGGTCCGGCGAAGAAGACCGCGAAGCGCACGACGACGAAGGCCGCGGCCGCGAAGACGACGGCCGCGAAGAAGACGACGGCGGCCAAGAAGCCCGCCGCGAAGAAGCCGGCGGCGAAGAAGCCGGCAGCCGAGTGAGCGTCGTCCCCGAGCAGGCGGGCGACGGCGCGGCCGATCCCACCCGCGGAGGAACGCCGGTCCGCCCGGGCGTCTTCATCACCCTCGAGGGCGGCGACGGGGTCGGCAAGTCCACCCAGGCCGCCCTCCTGGAGGAGTGGCTCACCGCACAGGGGCGAACCGTCGTGCGCACACGCGAGCCGGGCGGTACCGCGGCCGGCGTCGAGATCCGCGAGATCGTGCTCCACCATCGCGGTGACATCGCTCCGCGCGCCGAGGCCCTCCTGTACGCCGCCGACCGCGCGCACCACGTCGCGACACTGGTGCGTCCCGCGCTGGAGCGCGGTGACGTCGTGCTGCAGGATCGCTATATCGACTCGTCCGTCGCCTATCAAGGCGCCGGACGCGTGCTCGGCGGCGACGAGGTGCGCGAGCTGTCGCTGTGGGCGACCGAGGGTCTTCTCCCCGACCTCACGATCCTGCTGGACCTGGACGAGACGTCCGCCCGCGCACGACTCGACACCTCCCGGACGCGCTACGACCGTCTGGAGGCGGAGCGTTCCGAGTTCCACGCGCGCGTCCGTGCCGCCTACCTGGCGCTCGCCGAGGCGGAGCCGGACCGGTTCCTCGTGATCGACGCCTCGCGGCCGGTGGACGAGATCGCGGCGGAGATCCGCCGACGCCTCGCCGGCCGGGTCTGAGCCGCGGTGGCACAGGCCTCGGCGTCGGTGTCCGAAGCGGCCGCTAGCCTTGAACACATGGCGGTGTGGGACGAGCTGACGGGTCAGGATGACGCGATCGCCGTCGTGCGCGCCGCGGCGGCAGGGGCGAACGCTCCCGGCACGACCGCAGCACAGGCCGCCCGCGGGATGACGCACTCCTGGCTCATCACCGGTCCACCCGGCTCCGGCCGCTCGAACCTGGCGTACGCCTTCGCCACGGCGCTCCTGAGCCCCGGCGACCCCGACGGCGACCGCGCGACGCAGCGGCAGGTGGAGGCGCGGACCCACCCCGACCTCGCCGTGCTCAGCACCGAGCGCGTCATCATCTCGATCGACGAGGTGCGCACGCTCGTCGCCAGCTCCCAGTTCGCGCCGTCGGTGTCCCGCTATCGCGTGATGATCATCGAGGACGCCGACCGGATGACCGAGCGCACCTCCAACGTGCTGCTGAAGGCGCTCGAGGAGCCGCCGGAGCGCACCGTGTGGATCCTGTGCGCGCCGAGCGACGCGGACCTGCTGCCCACGATCCGCTCGCGGGTGCGGACCGTGCGGCTGAAGGTGCCAGGTGTCGCCGATGTTGCCCGGCTCATCCAGCGCCGGGACGGCGTGGATGCGGAGACCGCCGAGCGCGCGGCGCGTCACGCGCAGAGCCACATCGGGATGGCGCACCGTCTCGCCACGAACGAGGAGGCGCGCAGGCGGCGCGATCAGACGCTCGAGCTCGCCCTCGGCATCCGCTCGGTCTCCGACGCCGTGCTCGCGGCGGCCACGCTGCTCGAAGTGGCGGGGGCCGACGCCAAGGCGATCACCGAGGAGCGCGACGCCGAGGAACGCGAGCACGCCCTGCGCTCGCTCGGCGTCGAGCCGGGCGGCACCATCCCTCCCGCGCTCCGCACCCAGCTGCGGCAGCTCGAGGAGGATCAGAAGCGGCGCGCGACGCGCAGCCTCCGCGACGGCATCGACCGCATCCTCACGGACCTGCAATCGCTGTACCGCGACGTGATGATGCTGCAGCTCGGCAGCAGCAGCGATCTCGTCAACACCGAGCTGCTGCCGCGGCTGCAGGCTCTCAGCGCTCACTCGACTCCTGCCGCTACGCTCGCCGCGATGGATGCGGTGCAGACCGCCCGGCAGCGGATCGACGGGAACGTCGCCCCGGCGCTCGCCCTCGAGGCCATGCTCATCACCATTCTTCGCGGTTCCGCCGCACGAAAGGGGACCGACCTGTGACCAGCAGACCGCGCCGTGCCGCGCGCACCGCGTTCGTCGCCATCGCGGCGGTGATCGCCCTCACGCTGACCGGCTGCGTCACCTGGTTCCTGCCGCCGACAACGTCGAACACGTCCACCCCCGCCGCCGAGAACGTCGCCGCCGATCTCAAGCCGTTCTACCAGCAGCGGCTCACCTGGACCGGCTGCGCAAGCGGCAAGCAGTGCGCGACGGCGAAGGCTCCGCTCGACTGGAAGAACCCCGGCGCCGGCGAGATCGAGCTGGCGCTCATCCGCCAGACCGCGAAGGGGACCAAGCAGGGGTCGCTGCTGGTCAACCCGGGCGGTCCCGGAGGGTCCGGCTACGACTTCGTGAAGGACTCCGTCGACTACGCGACCGACGACGCCCTCCAGTCCCACTTCGACGTCGTCGGCTTCGACCCGCGCGGGGTCGGCCACTCGACCGCGGTGAAGTGCTACGACGCCGCTCAGATGGACGACTACCTGTACGGCATCACGCCCGGCGTGCGCGGCTCCGACCAGTGGATCTCGGAGAACACCACGGTGGCGAAGGACTTCGGCGACGCCTGCTCGGCGAAGACCGGTTCACTTCTCGAGCACGTGGACACCGTCAGCGCCGCCCGGGATCTGGACCTGCTGCGCGCCGTGCTCGGCGACACGAAGCTGAACTACCTCGGCTACTCGTACGGCACGTATCTCGGCGCCGTGTACGCCGACCTCTTCCCCGGCAAGACCGGTCGACTCGTCCTCGACGGCGCGCTGGACCCTGCGGCGAGCAACTTCGACGTGACGAAGGTGCAGGCCGAGGGCTTCGAGAGCGCGCTGCGCGCCTACCTGAAGGATTGCCTCGCCCAGAAGGACTGTCCGTTCTCCGGCACCGTCGATGACGGGATGAAGACCATCTCGCAGCTGTTGGCCTCGGTCGAGCAGAGCCCGATCCGCAACAGCGACGGCCGCGAGCTCGGCGCGAACACGCTGGTGACGGCGATCATCTACCCGCTCTACGACGCGACCGCATGGTCGTACCTGAGCAGCATGTTCGCTCAGGTGATGAAGGGCAACGCGTCCGCCGCGTTCACGCTCGCCGACGGCTACAACAGCCGCAACAGCGACGGCACCTACAGCGACAACTCGACAGAGGCGTTCATGGCGATCAATTGCCTCGACTACCGCTACGACGCCGATCCCGCGACCATGCGCGCACAGGCGAAGGACCTGGCAGCCGCGGCGCCGATCATCGGCCCGTACATGGCGTACGGCGACATCGGCTGCGCGAACTGGCCGTACACCTCGACCGTGGAGCGCGGGCCGATCGCCGCGAAGGGATCCGCGCCGATCCTCGTCGTCGGCACGACCAACGACCCGGCGACACCGTACGTGTGGGCGAAGAACCTGGCGTCGGAGCTCGAGAACGGCCACCTGCTCACGTACAAGGGCGAGGGCCACACGGCATACAACAAGTCGAACTCGTGCGTGAACGATACCGTCGACGCGTTCCTCGTGGACGGGAAGCTCCCCGCCGACGGCAAGACCTGCTGACCCCGGTGTGCCGACCCACGCTCGGGTGAGTGGTGCAATTTTGCAGCGGGTGAAATAATCGTGGTCGTGACCTCTCCCGTCCCCGACGGCGTCGCGGAGCTCGGCCTCCGCGAACGCAAGCGCATCGCGACCCGTCGCGCCATCCAGCTCGCCGCTCTCGAGCTGGCGAGCGAACGCGGCTTCGATCGGGTGACGGTGGATGAGATCAGTCACGCCGCCAACGTGTCGCCTCGGACCTTCTTCAACTACTTCCCGTCGAAGGAGACGGCGATCATCGGGGAGCTCCCCGAGCTGCCGGACGAGGAGAGCATCGAGCGGTTCATCCAGGCGGGCCCGGAGGAGCCCATCCTCGACGGGATGAGCACCCTGCTCATCGCCGCGATCGACACCGGCGACCTCGGCGACCCGGTCCTGCCTGGCGAGAAGACGGCCAGCGCCCAGGAGTTGCACGTGCTCCGCCGCGCGCTCCTGAAGGACAACCCCGAGCTGTTCGCGCAGCGGATGGCGAGCATGCACACCTTCGAGGACGCGCTGAGCGCGGTCGTCCAGCGGCGGCTGGCCCACGACGATCCCGAGCTCGCCGCTGATCAGGAGGCGCTGCATCAGCGCGCCCGCCTGGTCACCTACGTCGCCTTCGCGGGGATGCGGCACGCGTGGTCGTGCTGGGCCGATCACGGCGGCGTCGAACCGCTGAGCGACCGCCTGCGCGCCTCGTTCGAGCAGCTGCAGGCGCTCGGCGCGCACGTTCACTGACACCGCACCGTGGGGTGGTCGAGACCACCGGCACGGATCGGGTAAGCTATCTGATTGTGTCCGGGCGTCAGCCGCGGCCACGCCGCCCTAGCTCAGTCGGCAGAGCATCTCACTCGTAATGAGAAGGTCAAGGGTTCGATTCCCTTGGGCGGCTCCGAAGAACGACGAAGGCCCGCGCACTGCGCGGGCCTTCGTCGTTCTCGCCTGGCGGTGTCCAGGTACGCCGGGTACCATGCTCGGATGCACGAATCGGACTCTACCGACGACTCGCATGTCTCGAATCCCCCCACTTCGCCCACGTCCCGCACGGGACGGCGGGCCGCAGAGACGAACCCCGGCGATGGCGGCATCCGCTCCGCGGCCTCCGGTGCGGTCTCGGGGATCCTGACCGCGATCAGGAAGCACCCGAAGGCATGGATCGCCGGCGGCGCCGCCGCGGCGTTCGTCATCCTCGGCACCGGGAGCGTCGCGCTCGGCGCGACCGTCGGCGGGTCCTCCGCTGTCGCGGCCTCCACGCCGACCGCGACGGCCTCCGCCACGCGCACGCCGACACCGAAGGCCACGCCGACCCCGACCGCAGACCCCGCGCGGCCGGTCCCGGCCGCCCAGCCGGCGGCCAGCCGCATCCGGACGTGCTCCGTCGCCTCCCTCGCCCAGGACGGCCGGCTCGGCAACCTCGAGGCGCAGGTCGTGAACGCCAAGACCGGGCAGGCGCTCTTCGACCGCAATGGCACCACGGCCGGTCCGACCGCGTCCGTGCTGAAGACCCTCACCTCGGCCGCCGCTCTCGCGACGCTCGGACCGGACTACCGCGTCTCCACCACCGTGGTCGCGGGGAGCGCCCCCGGTCAGGTCGTGATCATCGGCGGCGGCGACGTCACGCTCTCGCGCCTCCCCGGCGGACAGGGAGCGTTCTACACGGGCGCTCCCTCCATCCAGGACCTCGCCGCGCAGACCAGGCAGGCTCTCGGCGGGCAGCCGGTGACGTCGATCGTCGTCGACACCTCGCTGTTCGGAGGCCCGGTCTGGCAGCCCAGCTGGGACGAGCACGAGGAGCGCGTCGTCGAGGGCTCGACGCCGTACATGACCTCGCTGATGGTCGACGGCGACCGCGACGACCCCGGTGCGGTCGAGTCGCCGCGCAGCACCGACCCGGTAGCACGGGCCGTGCAGTACTTCCAGCAGTACCTCGGCACGAACGTCCCGGTCAGTGCGGGAGCGGCACCGGCGGGAGCGAAGCAGCTGGCCGTCGTGCAGTCGCAGCCGGTGACGACGCTCATCGAGCAGGCGATGAAGTACTCCGACAACACGATCATGGAGGAGCTGGCCAGGCTCGTCGCGATCAAGACCGGAGCGGGCAACACGTTCGACGCCGAGAACGCGGGTGTGCTCGCGGGGCTGAAGACGTACGGGATCGACACGACGGGGATCCACATCGCCGACGGCTCCGGCCTCAGCGCCGACAACGCCGTCCCGCCGTCGTATCTGACCCAGCTCTTCATCAAGGTGCTGAACCGGCAGAACGGGTTGGGCGTCGTCTACGACGGCCTCCCGGTCTCCGGGCAGTCCGGAACGCTCGGCCCCGGCTACAACCGGTTCACCGGCGACAGCGCGGCCGCCCGCGGTGCGGTGCACGCCAAGACCGGCTGGATCGACAACGGCTACACGCTCGCCGGCATCGTCGACGCGGCGGACGGCACCCAGCTCACCTTCGCGGTGTACGCGCTCGGCCCGGTGAGCGACAATGCCAAGCAGGCGATCGACGCGCTGGTCACCGGCTTCTACCGGTGCGGCGACAACCTCTCCAACAGCTGACGCAGGAGGCGAGATGGGCAAGGCGCTCTTCATCATCGACGTGCAGAACGACTTCACGGAGGGCGGTGCCCTCGGCGTCGAGGGAGGTGCGGCGGTCGCGGCCGGCATCAGCCGCTACCTCGCCGAGCACGCTTCGGACTACACGATCGTGCTCGCCAGCCGCGACTGGCACGACGGCGACAACGACAACGGCGGCCACTTCGCGACGGACGCCGCGCCGGACTTCGTCTCCACCTGGCCGGTGCACTGCGTCGCCGGGACGCGCGGCGCCGAGTACCACCCCGACCTCGACACCCGGGCGGTCGGCTACCACGTGCGGAAGGGGCAGGGAGTGCCGGCCTACTCCGTCTTCGAGGGACGGACGGACGCTGGATCGACCGTCCACAACCTGCTCGACGAGCACGGGATCGACACCGTGGACCTCGCCGGCATCGCGACCGACTACTGCGTGCGCGCCTCGGCGCTCGACGCCATCGCGCACGGCCAGCGGGTGCGCATCCTCACCCCGCTGGTCGCCGGGGTCGCCCCGGAGTCGTCGTCGGCGGCGCTGGCGGAGCTCGCGCATGCCGGCGCGGAACTGGTCGAGGAGGTCTGACCGGGTTTCCCCGTCCTGCGCCGTGCTCCGCTGGCGGCCTTCGGAGATAGACGCTAGGCTGATTACTAACTTGGCTAGCTAAATCACGGAGGCGAGATGTCGAGCACGTCCACACGCTGGTTGCGGGTCGTGGTGCCCGTCCTCCTCATCCTGGTGTGGCTGGTGCTCGCCGGCTTCGGCGGTCCCACCTTCGGGAAGCTCTCCGGCGTCTCGAGCAACGACCAGGCGGCCTTCCTGCCCGCCAGCGCCGAGTCGACGACGGTGCAGGACTGGCAGAAGCGGTTCACCGACTCCAACGCCATCCCCGCGATCGTGGTCGTGCAGGCCGACGCGAAGATCCCGGCCAGCGACCTCGCACGGTACGCGCAGCTCGGCGAGAGGCTCGGCGAGGTCGACGGTGTGCAGAAGCCCGAGTCGGGACAGGCGACGAGCGTCGCCGGTCCCATCCCGTCCGAGGACGGGAAGGCCATCGAGTTCATCGTGCCCATCGCCGACTCGGACGAGGTCAAGACGGTGGTGGCCGACCTCCGTGGCGTACTGAAGGACGAGCTGCCCGACGGGGCCCAGGGCTGGGTGACCGGGCCCGCCGGCCTCACCGCCGACCTGGTGAGCGCGTTCGGCGGCATCGACGGCATCCTGCTGCTCGTCGCTGTCGCAGCCGTGTTCGTCATCCTGCTGTTGGTCTATCGCGCCCTGCTGCTGCCGTTCCTGGTGCTGCTGACGTCGGTCTTCGCGCTGTGCGCGGCGATTCTCGTCGTCTACTTCTTCGCGCTCTGGGGATGGATCAAGCTGAGCGGCCAGAGCCAAGGCATCCTCTCCATCCTCGTCATCGGCGCAGCGACCGACTACTCGCTGCTCCTCGTCGCCCGCTACCGGGAGGCGCTGGAGCAGAACGCGTCGCGGTGGACGGCGATCCTGCGGGCGTGGAAGGCGGCGTTCGAGCCCATCCTCGCCTCCGGGGTCACCGTCATCATCGCCCTGCTGTGCCTGCTCTTCTCCGACCTCAACTCGAACAAGAGCCTGGGGCCGATCGCGGCGATCGGGATCGTGTTCTCTCTGCTCTCCGCGCTCACGCTGCTCCCGACGCTGCTCGCCGTGTTCGGGCGCGCGGTGTTCTGGCCGTTCCGGCCGAAGTACGCGGAGCACGGCCACGAGCACCGGCACGCCGGCGGCGAGCAGGTGCCGGGGCTCGCCGGCATCCGCGGGATCTGGCGCCGTGTCGGGATGCTCATCGCGCGCCGCCCGCGGGTCACCTGGATCGTCTCCTGCCTCCTCCTCGCGGCCTGCGCCCTCGGACTCACCCAGCTGAAGGCGAACGGCGTCGAGCAGACGGATCTGGTGCTCTCGCAGTCGGACGCGGCCGACGGCCAGAAGGTGCTCGCCGAGCACTTCGACGCCGGCTCCGGGTCGCCCGTGCTGATCGTCGCGCGGGAGTCCGACGCGGACGCGGTCCTCACCGCGACCGAGAAGACGGACGGCATCGCCTCCGCAACGATCTACGCGGGCAACGTGCGGCCGCAGAGCACGCAGCCAGGAGAGGGCGGCCGGCCGGGCGCAGCCCCCGCGCCCGAGCCGATCGTGAAGGACGGACGGGTGCTCATCCAGGCGACGCTCGACTCCGAGCCGGACTCCGCGCAAGCGGAGCAGGTCGTCCGGGAGCTGCGCGAGACGCTGCCGTCGACCGACTCCAGCGTGCTCGTCGGAGGCGTGACCGCCATCGCGCTGGACACGAATGTCACCGCGCAGAGCGACCTCGCGAAGATCATCCCGATCGTGCTCGGCGTCATCCTGCTCATCCTGATGCTGCTGCTGCGCTCGATCCTCGCCCCGGTGCTGCTGATCGGCAGCGTTGTACTCTCCTACGCCGCGGCGCTCGGGGTCTCGGCGCTGGTGTTCAACCACGTGTTCGGTTTCCCCGGCGCGGACGCGGCGGTGCCGCTGTTCGGCTTCGTGTTCCTGGTGGCGCTCGGCGTCGACTACAACATCTTCCTGATGACCCGCGTGCGCGAGGAGTCGCTGCGGATCGGGACGCGTCCCGGGATCCTGCGCGGGCTCGGGGTCACCGGGAGCGTCATCACCTCGGCGGGGATCGTGCTCGCCGCGACGTTCGCGGCGCTCGCGGTCATCCCGATCCTCTTCCTGGTCCAGATCGCCTTCATCGTCGCGTTCGGAGTGCTGCTGGACACGGTGCTCGTGCGTTCGCTGCTGGTGCCCGCCCTGTCTTACGACATCGGGAGGGCGATCTGGTGGCCGTCCCGGCTCTGGCGGGAGGACAGAGTGCACAGCACGGCGGCTGACACCGTGGTCTGACTGGACAATCTGCGCGGTTCCTGGGGCTCGCGTTGCCCGGGTGTCGCGCCGTCCGCGAGAGTTGCAGGCATGACCTCCACGATCCTCGAGCAGGTCTCGGAGCGCGCCGCCGAAGCCGCGCTGCTGCGACGGCTCTACCGGACCATGGCCGCCGTCCGTCGCCTGGACCGGGAGGCGGTGGCCCTGCGCGGCCGCGGCGTCCTCCCGCACTACACCGGCATCCGCGGGCGCGAGGCGGTGCAGGTGGGCGCGACGGCGGCCCTCGACGCCGCCCGTGACGCGGCGTTTCCTGCCGACGACGAGCTGGGCGTCGCGGTCGCCCTCGGTGGCGACGCGGCGGAGGCGCTCGCGCCACGCCGCACGGGGACCGGCGGGTCCGGACTCCGCGGCCCGGTCGCCCACGCCGCCGGCTGGGCGCTCGGCGCCAAGCTCGACCGCACCGGCGGCTGCGCCCTGGTCGGGCTCGGTGCGGGCGCGGGATCCGCCACCGAGATCCGGGAGGCGGTGCGCACGGCGCGCGCGGCGGCGCTCCCGATCGTCTTCCTCTCCACCTCCGGCCGCGGCGAGGGCGCCGGGATGCCCGTCCTCCTCGTCGACGGAGCCGACGTGACCGCCGTGCACCAGGCGACGGCGGACGCGCTGGAGCAGGTGCGCGCCGGGATCGGCCCGATGCTCATCGATGCGGTCCTGCCCGGTCGCGACGCCTGGCCGGCGCGCGACCCGCTGCTGCTCTGCGAGCGCAGGCTGCGCGAGAGCGGCACCGTCGACGATGCGTTCTTCGCCCAGGTCGCCGACACGGCGGACGCCCTCGCGGAGCAGGTGCGCGGCCGTCTCGCCACGGCCTGAAACCGGCGCCCGGGGGATGATGGGGCAATGCGCATCCACGTCGACCGTCACCCGGGTCAGGACCCGGTGCTCCTCGTCCACGGCTTCGCCACCACCGGCGCGCTGACCTGGGAGGCGACCGGCTGGGTCGCGGCTCTCGCCGCAGCGGGGCGCGGCGCCCTGGTGCCGGACCTGCGCGGCCACGGCGCGTCCGAGAAGCCGCACGAGGCGTCCGCCTACTCGCCGGAGCTGCTGGCGCGGGACCTGCTCGCGGTCCTCGACGAGCAGGGGGTCGGCGGCGTCGATGTGATCGGCTACTCGATGGGCAGCTGGGTCGCGCTCGCCCTGGTGGGGCTAGCGCCGGAGCGCGTGCGGCGGGTCGTGGTCGGCGGCGTCGGCACCGTCGAGCAGTTCGGCCGGTGGGGCGTCGCCGACGTGCGGCGCGCCATCCTCGACGGGGTCGACACACTGCCGCCTGAGTCGCCTCTGGCGCCGCTGCTCGCCTCGCTGCGGGAGGCGCCCGGGGTGGACAGGGAGGCGCTCGCCGCGTGCGCGGAGGGGATGGCCGCCCACCCGCTTCCGCTCGCCTCCACCGTGCCCACCCTGCTCGTCGTGGGCGAAGCGGACCCGGTGGCGGAAGGGGTGGACGACGCCGCGGCCCTGCTCGGCGCTGAGCTCGTCGTGCTCCCGCGCCGCAACCACATCACGACGCTCTCCGCGCGTGGTTTCAAGCAGGCTGCGCTCCCGTTCCTGGGAGCTTCGGTCAGCCTGTAGGCGGCCACATGGAGTGGTCGTACGATGTGCGGGGACCGAAGGAGGCCGGATGATCGACAGGCTGGACGCCGAGCTCATCGAGCTGCTGACCACCGAGCCACGGCTCGGCGTGTTCGAGGCCTCCCGGCGGCTCGGTGTCGCCAGGGGCACCGTCCAGGCCAGGCTCGACCGGCTTCAGCGCAGCGGCGTGGTGAAGGACTTCGCCCCGACCATCGACAGCGAGCGGCTCGGCTACCCGGTCACGGCGTTCGTGACCGCGTCGATCGCGCAGGGCGACTCCACCCCGGTCGAGCATCTGCGGGACATCCCCGAGGTGCTGGAGGTGCACACTGTCACCGGCTCGGGCGACCTGATGATCCGCGCGGTCGCGCGCTCGAACGCCGACCTGCAACGGGTGATCGACGACATCCTGAGCGGTCCGGGCATCACCAGGACGTCGACCGTGATTGCGCTGGAGACCAAGATCGACCACCGCTCGGTGCCGCTGGTGCGCTCCGCGGTGGAGGACGAGAGGAATGACTGATGGCGATGGATGAGAAGGCCCTGCTCGAGCGCGTCCCCGACCGCCTGTACATCGGCGGGGAGTGGGTGACGGGATCGGCGGGAACGCTCACCGTCTACGACCCGGCGACCGGCGACGCCATCCGTGAGATCGCGGACGCGTCCCCGGAGGACGGGATCCGGGCGCTGGATGCGGCGGTGGCGGCGCAGGAGGCGTGGGCGGCGACGCCGCCGCGGACGCGGGGCGAGATCCTGCGGCGGGCGTTCGATCTGCTGCAGGAGCGGCGGGACGAGTTCGCGCTGCTGATGACGCTGGAGATGGGCAAGCCGCTGGCCGAGGCCAGCGGCGAGGTGACCTACGGCGGCGAGTTCCTGCGCTGGTTCTCGGAGGAGGCGGTGCGCATCTCCGGCCGGTACGCGACGAATCCGGAGGGGACGGGGCGGATGATCGTCTCGCAGCATCCGGTGGGTCCGTGCTTCCTGATCACGCCGTGGAACTTCCCGCTGGCAATGGCGACCCGCAAGATCGCCCCGGCCCTCGCGGCCGGCTGCACCGTCGTCATCAAGCCGGCCGAGCTGACGCCGCTGACCACGCTGTACTTCGCCAAGCTCATGGAGGACGCAGGGCTGCCGGCCGGGGTGCTCAACGTGCTCACGACATCCACCTCGGGGAAGGTCTCCGCGCCGATCATCGCCGACGCGCGGCTGCGCAAGCTGTCGTTCACGGGCTCGACCGAGGTGGGCAGGCGGCTGCTGCAGCAGGCGTCCGAGAACGTGCTGCGCACGTCCATGGAGCTGGGCGGCAACGCCCCGTTCGTGGTGTTCGAGGATGCGGACCTGGACAAAGCGGTCGACGGCGCGATGCTGGCGAAGTTCCGCAACATCGGCGAGGCCTGCACCGCCGCCAACCGGTTCATCGTGCACGAGGCGGTCGCGGACGAGTTCGCTCGCCGCGTCACCGAGCGGGTGAACGGCCTGCGGGTCGGTCGCGGCACCGAGGACGGGGTGACGATCGGACCGCTCATCAACGCGGACGCCGTGGACAAGGCGGCGGAGCTGCTGCAGGATGCGGTGTCCCGCGGCGCCTCCGTGCTCACCGGCGGGTCCCGGGTCGAGGGCGCCGGCACGTTCTTCGAGCCGACCGTGGTGACGGATGTGCGCGCGGGCAGCGAGATCCTGCGGCAGGAGATCTTCGGCCCTGTGCTCTCGATCGTGCGGTTCGGCGACGAGGACGAGGCGGTCAGGATCGCCAACGACACCGAGTATGGCCTGGTCTCGTACGTGTTCACGAGGGACCTGGCGCGCGGTCAGCGGATGATCGAGCGGCTGCAGACGGGGATGATGGGGCTGAACGTCGGCGTGGTGTCCAACGCCGCGGCACCGTTCGGCGGCGTGAAGCAGTCCGGCCTCGGCCGGGAGGGCGGCTTCGAGGGCATCCACGAGTACCTCAGCACGAAGTACACCCTGACGCCCGACCCGTTCGGAGCCTGAGATGGCAGCGACCGAAGCCGTCATCGTCGACGTCGTCCGCACGCCGTCCGGGCGCGGCAAGCCGGGTGGTGAGCTCTCCGACATCCATCCCGCCGACCTGCTCGCCGGGGTGCTCGAGGAGCTGCTGCACCGCACCGGGGTCGACCCCGCCGTCGTGGACGACGTGATCGGCGGCTGCGTCACCCAGGCGGGCGAGCAGGCGGGCAACATCACGCGGACGGCGGTGCTCAGCGCCGGGTTCCCGGAGAGCGTGCCCGCCGTCACGATCGACCGGCAGTGCGGCTCCAGCCAGCAGGCGGCGGCGTTCGCCGCGCAGGGCGTGATCGCCGGCGCGTACGACGTCGTCATCGCCTGCGGCGTCGAGTCGATGAGCCGGGCGCCGATGGGATCCAACGTCGGGGGCGCATCCCTCGGCGGGGAGCTGCTGCACCAGCGCTATCCAGACGGGCTCGTCAATCAGGGCGTCGCGGCCGAGCTGATCGCCGACCGCTGGGGATTCTCGCGCGCGGAGCTCGACGACTTCGCGGCGCTGTCGCACCAGCGCGCTGCGGAGGCCGCTGCGAGCGGCGCCTTCGACGCTGAGCTGATGCCGGTGCCGACGCCCGACAGCGGCAGCGTGAGCGCCGACGAGACGATCCGGCCGGGGACGACCGCGGAGAAGCTCGCCGCGCTGGCGCCCTCGTTCCGCACCGACGCCCTGGCGGCGCGGTTCCCGCAGCTGGAGTGGCGCATCACGCCCGGAAACTCCTCCCCGCTGACGGACGGCGCCTCGGCCGCCCTGATCATGAGCGCGGAGGCGGCGGCGCGCCTCGGGGTGACGCCGCGGGCGCGCTTCCACTCGTTCGCGGTGGCCGGCAGCGACCCCCTGTTCATGCTGACGGGCATTCTGCCCGCGACCAGGAAGCTGCTCGACCGCAGCGGCGTCCGGATCGACGAGATCGACGCCTTCGAGGTGAACGAGGCGTTCGCTCCCGTGCCACTGCTGTGGCGGCGCGAGTTCGACGCCGACCCCGCGAGGCTGAACCCGCGCGGCGGCGCCATCGCGCTGGGCCACGCGCTCGGCTCGTCCGGAACCCGGCTGCTCGCTACGCTCGTCTCGGAGCTGGAGGCGACCGGAGGCCGCTTCGGGCTGCAGACGATGTGCGAGGGCGGCGGCACCGCCAACGCGACGCTCATCGAGATCCTGCGCTGACGCGCATCCACTCCCCGAACGGAAGGACACCCATGCAGATCGACGGATGCTCTGCCATCGTCACCGGAGGCGCGAGCGGCCTCGGGAACGCCACCGCCCACGCGCTGACCGACGCGGGCGCACGGGTCGTGCTGCTCGACCTGCCGACCTCGGAGGGCGAGAAGGCGGCCACCGCGCTCGGCCCGCACGCCCGGTTCGTCGCCGCCGACGTGACGGACGAGGACCAGGTGCAGGCCGCGGTGACCGCCGCGGGCGAGCTCGGTCCGCTCCGGGTCGTCGTCAACTGCGCGGGCATCGCGACGGCGCAGAAGGTGCTCGGCCGCGACGGCGTGCTGCCGCTGGAGAGCTTCGAGCGCGTGGTCCGCGTCAACCTGATCGGCACGTTCAACGTGGTCCGGCTGGCCGCCGCGGCGATGGTCGAGACGGAGCCGGTGGGGGAGGAGCGCGGCGTGATCGTCAACACCGCCTCCGTGGCCGCCTTCGACGGCCAGATCGGGCAGCCGGCCTACTCGGCGTCGAAGGGTGGTGTCGCCGCGATGACGCTGCCGCTCGCCCGCGAGTTCGCGCGCAGCCTGATCCGGGTGGTGACGATCGCCCCCGGCATCTTCGAGACGCCGATGATGGCGGGGCTCCCGCAGGCGGCGCAGGACTCCCTTGCGGCGCAGGTTCCGCATCCCGCGCGTCTCGGCCGCCCGACCGAGTACGCGGCGCTCGTCCGCCACATCGTCGACAACCCGATGCTCAACGGCGAAACCATCCGCCTCGACGGCGCCATCCGCATGCAGCCCAAGTAACCGCAACCGCCGAGTACGCAGAGAATCGCACGAAAACCGCCGAGTACGGAGAGAATCTTCGTACTCGGCGGTTTTCGGTTGGGACTCGGGGCTACAGGGCGGAGTGGGACTCGAGGAACGTGTAGACGTCCGAATCGTCGACCCCGGGGAACGAGCCGGAGGGCAGGGGCGAGAGGATGTGCGCGTGCAGCCGCGCGCTCGGCCACGCCTTGCCCGCCCAGCGGCTGGAGAGGTCGGACGCCGGCCGCTTGCAGCACGACTCGTCCGGGCAGCGGGATTCGGTGCGCACCGTCGTCTCCCGGCCGCGGAACCACTTCGCCTGGTCGAACGGCACCCCGACGCTGATCGAGAAGCCGCCCTCCGCCGTGGAGCCGACCTGCGTCGCGCACCAGTACGTGCCGGCGGGCGTGTCGGTGTACTGGTACATCTCCGTCGTGCGGTTGGTGTGCGTGAACGCGGTGCGCGCGCCCCACTTGCGGCAGACGACCTGGCCCTCGATCGAGCCGGTGACGTCGGTCGGCAGCGGCAGTCCGTCGTTCTCGTAGCCCTTGTAGAGCGCGCCGTCGTCGCCGACGCGCAGGAAGTGCAGCGGCATGTCGAGATGCCGGGTCGCCAGGTTGGTCAGCCGCAGCGCCGCGGCCTCATGGGTCACCCCGAACGCGTCGCGGAAGTCCTCGACCGCGAGGTCCTTGTCCTTCTTCGCCTGCTCGAGGAAGGCGACCGCCGCCCGCTGCGGCATCAGGCAGCACGCCGCGAAGTAGTTGATCTCCAGCCGTTGCCGGAGGAAGTCGGCGTAGCTCGCGGGTCGCTCGTGCCCGAGCAGCCGATGCGCCATCGCCTGCAGTGCCATCGACCGCAGGCCGTGGCCGCCGGGGATGGACGCCGGCGGCAGGTAGATGCGGCCGTTCTCCAGGTCGGTGATGGAGCGCGTGGAGTGCGGGAGGTCGTCCGCGTAGATCAGTTCGAAGCCCAGCTGCTCGGCCATCACGCTCACCTCGCGGTGGGTGAGCGCGCCGCGCACGTGGCCCGACGCCTTCACCCGCTCCTCGGCGAGGTCCTCGATCTCGGCGATGTAGTTGTCCTTGCCGCGCATCCGCTCCCGGAGCTCTGTGTTCGCCCTGCGCGCCTCCTCCGGCGTCGCGATCGCCTCGGACGCTCGGCGTGCGAGCTCCCGGTGCAGGCCGACCAGCGCCTCCAGCGTCTCGGTCGGGGTGCCCTTCGTCGGCTTGACCGCAGGCAGGCCGAGCGACCCGTACAGGGTGCCGCGCTGCGCCCGGGCGAGCTCGATCTCCAGGGCCGCGCGCTCGTCCGGCGGCTCCGCGGAGAGCAGGTCGGCCAGCTGCACGCCGAGCGCGGCGGCGATGCCCGACAGCAGGGTGACCCGTGGCTCGCGCTTGCCGTTCTCGATCAGGGAGAGCTGGCTCGGGGCGACGCCGGTCGCGGCGCCCAGCTCGTCGAGGGTCATCCCGCGGCTGGTGCGGAAATGCCGGATCCGGTGGCCAAGGGTGGCGACGTCAGCGTCCATCCCTTCACGATAGCTAAAGAATCGCGATTCTTTCGACACCGAATCGGGTTCCGAGCGCGGATTCCTCGCGGATGCTGGATGTACAGCCGATCTTTCAACCGAGAGGACAGACGGAATGACCATCGCCGAGCTTCCGCTCACCGAGCTCGACGGGCCCTCCGGGCTCGACTCCCTGCACGCCTGGGTGGACGACATCGCAGCCCTCACCCAGCCCGACGAGATCGTCTGGTGCGACGGCTCCCTCGGTGAGGCCGACCGTCTCACCAAGCAACTCGTCGCCGAAGGCAAGCTCATCCGGCTCAACCCGGAGTGGCGCCCGAACAGCTTCCTGGCCCGCACCGATCCCGGCGACGTCGCCCGGGTCGAGGACCGCACGTTCATCTGCTCGGTGGACGAGGCGGACGCCGGGCCCACCAACAACTGGCGCGAGCCGGAGGGGATGCGCGCCGAGCTGCGCGAGGTCTTCGCCGGCAGCATGCGCGGCCGCACGATGTACGTCGTGCCGTTCTCGATGGGACCGGTCGGCGGGCCGCTCTCGCAGGTCGGCATCGAGATCACCGACTCGGCCTACGTCGCCGTGAGCATGGGGATGATGACCCGCGTCACGAGCACCGTTCTCGACCTCATCGAGGCCGGTGCGCCGTGGGTTCCCACCGTGCACAGCGTCGGTGCCCCGCTCATCGACGCCGGCGGCGTGCGCCACGAGGACGTCGCCTGGCCGTGCAACGAGACCAAGTACATCGTGCAGTTCCCGGAGACCCGCGAGATCTGGTCGTACGGCTCGGGATACGGCGGGAACGCCATCCTCGCCAAGAAGTGCTTCGCGCTGCGGATCGCCTCGGTGATGGCGCGCGACGAGGGCTGGCTGGCCGAGCACATGCTGATCGTCAAGGTGACCTCGCCCGAGGGCCGGGTGTTCCACTTCGCGGCGGCGTTCCCGTCGGCGTGCGGCAAGACCAACCTCGCGATGCTGAAGCCGAGCATCCCGGGCTGGACGGTCGAGACCATCGGAGACGACATCGCCTGGCTGCGGCAGGGTCCGGACGGCAGGCTGCGCGCGATCAACCCGGAGGCGGGGTTCTTCGGCGTCGCCCCCGGCACGGGCGAGCTGACCAACGCGACGGCGGTGGAGACCCTCTGGGGCAACACCATCTTCACCAACGTGGCGCTGCGCGACGACGGCGACGTGTGGTGGGAGGGCCTGACCGAGGAGCCACCCGCGCACCTCATCGACTGGAAGGGCGAGGACTGGACGCCGGCGAGCGGCCGACCCGCCGCGCATCCCAACTCGCGCTTCACGGTCTCTGCCGCGCAGTGCCCGGCGATCGCGGACGACTGGGATGCGTTCGACGGGGTGCCGATCGACGCGATCCTGTTCGGCGGCCGCCGCGCGACGAACGTCCCGCTGGTCGCACAGGCCAGGGACTGGAAGCACGGCGTCTACATCGGCGCCACGATCTCGTCGGAGAAGACCGCCGCGGCGGAGGGCACCGTCGGCGAGCTGCGCCGCGACCCGTTCGCGATGCTGCCGTTCTGCGGTTACAACATGGCCGACTACTGGGGCCACTGGCTCCGGATCGGCGAGAAGCTCGGGTCGGACGCGCCCGCGATCTTCCAGGTGAACTGGTTCCGCAAGGGCGACGACGGCCGGTTCCTGTGGCCGGGCTTCAGCGAGAACGCGCGCGTGATCGAGTGGATCGCGCGCCGCGTCGAGGGCAGCGCGGACGCCGTGGAGACGCCGATCGGCCGTCTGCCCGTCCCCGAGCAGCTCGACCTGGACGGCATCGAGCTCCCCGCGGAGGACCTGGAGGCGCTGTTCGAGGTCGACCCGGAGAGCTGGCTCGCCGAGTGCGACCTGACCGAGGAGTTCTTCGACCGCTTCGGAGCCCGCGTCCCGGCCGCACTGCGCGCCGAGCTCGCGTCGCTCCGGTACCACCTCCGCGCCTGACCGCGGACGGACCGCAGCCGGACACGGAATCCCGTGTCCGGCTGCGGCGTTTCCGGGGCATCCCTCGCCGCCTCGTCGCGCGGTGAGCGAGACGTGCAACCGGCCGTCGCGTGCCGACCGGCCGCGACACGCCGCGCGCGCTGCCGCGAGACGGCGTGTCGCGACCGCTCGTCGCACCCGCCGTCCGAGCGACCGCCTCAGACGAGCAGCTGGTGCTTCGCGAGGTCGCGGTAGAGCGGCGTGGAGGCGACCAGCTCGGAGTGCGTGCCGACGCCGATGACCCGGCCGTGGTCGAGCACCACGATCTGGTCGCTGTCGACCACGGTGGACAGCCGGTGCGCGATCACGAGCATGGTGCGATCCTCGGCCACCGCGTCGATCGCCTCGCGCATCAGCTGCTCGTTGCGGCCGTCGAGGCTGGACGTCGACTCGTCGAGCAGCAGCACCGGCGGCGCGGCCAGGAGCGCCCGCGCGATGGCGAGGCGCTGGCGTTCGCCTCCGGAGAGCATGATCCCGTCCTCGCCGACGGGTGCGCCGAGCCCGAGCTCGTCGCGCTCCAGCACCTCGGTGAGGTTGACCGCGTGCAGCACGTCGATGCACTCGGCGTCGGTGGCGTCGGGAGCGGCGAGCGTGAGGTTGTCGCGGAGCGACCCGGCGAGCACCGGCGCGTCCTGCTCCACGTACCCGATCTGCGCGCGCAGCGCGACCCGGTCGAGCCGGCGCACGTCCATCCCGCCGAAGCGCACCTCGCCCGCCTGCGGGTCGTAGAAGCGCTCGATCAGCGCGAGGATGGTCGACTTGCCGGCGCCGGACGGGCCGACCAGGGCGGTGCGCTTGCCGCGCGGCACCGTGAAGCTCACGCCGTGGAGAACGCCGCCGTGCCGACCGGTGGCCGGGTCGGTGCCGATCCCGGCGGCCGCCTCGGCCTCGGCGACGACGTCGGCGCCACCGAGCGCGCCGAGGGCGATCGCGCCGGAGTCGGCGGGCGCGGCCGACGCCTCCGACGGCTCCTCGACCTTCGCCGACGACGGGTAGGAGAAGTGAACGTCGGCGAACTCGATCGCCGGCGCGTCCGGGGCGAGCCCGGCGTTCGCCGGGCCGACCGTCATGCCGAGCGGCGCGATCTCGCGGTCGTGCTGGTCCTCGGTGGGCAGGTCGAGGATCTCCTGGATGCGGCCGAGCGCGCCGAGCGCCGAGTTGACGGCGGCGATCGCGCCGAACGCCTGGCCGAGCGGGAGGATCATCATGAACAGGAACAGGATGAACGCCACCAGGTTCGCCACGGTGATGTCCCCGCTGGCGACCCGGAAGCCGCCGACGCCGAGGACCACGAGGAACGAGACCTGCATCGCGATCCCCGCGACCGGGACGACCAGCGCCGAGATCTTCGCGACCTGGATGCCCATCCTCCAGGCGCCGGTCGCATCCTCGTCGACGGCCGCGATCTCGCGCTCGGTGGCGCCGGCGGCGCGGATGGTCCGCACCGAGCTGATGGCGCGCTCGACCGCGGCGGCGAGGTCGCCGACCTTGGTCTGCGCCTTCTGGCTGGCGACACGGATCCGGCCGGAGAGCGCCGTGACGACGACGATCGAGACGGCCACCACCAGCACCGTCAGACCGAGCAGCACCGGGTCGATGATGAGCATCGCGATCAGCGCGCCGACGAACGTCAGCGCCCCGCCGATCGCCTCGACGAGGCCCTGGGTGAGCACCGCGCGCAGCAGCGTCGTGTCCGAGCCGACACGGGAGACGAGGTCGCCGGTGCGGCGGGTGTCGAACTCGCTGATCGGCAGGCGCAGCATCCTGCCGACGAGCTTGCGCCGCGACGACAGCACGACGCCCTCGCCGGTGCGCTGCAGCAGGTAGTGCTGGTAGCCGGAGATCAGGCCGGAGACGACCACGAGCGCGACCAGCGCCCAGACCAGGCCGCCGAGCGGCTGCTGCTTGCCGACCAGGTCGATGACCTGGCTGACCAGCAGCGGCTGGGCCAGGCTGGCGGCGGCGCCCAGGATGCTCAGCACGACAACGAACGCGAGCACGCCGCGGTGCTCGAACAGGTAGGGGAGGAGTTGCGAGAACCGGGCGCGGGGGCCGGGCTGCTCGCCGCGCCGGGAGAAGGGGGAGCGGCGTCGAGGGGCTGAGGTGGTGTCGGTGCTCATGGGTTCCGTTTCGCCAGTGTCGCGGGATGCGCGAGGTGCTACCTCGACCGTACTTCCTGTGCGCTGCCTGTTTGCTGACACCCTCGCGTACCGGCTGTCGGTCGTCGCGGCTACAGTGCTGAACTATGCCGACGTCCGTCATCACCGCCTCCCAGCTCGTCAAGAAGTACAAGGACTTCCCTGCTGTCGACGGAATCAGCTTCGAGGTCGAGGCGGGGGAGTCGTTCGGGCTGCTCGGTCCGAACGGCGCGGGCAAGTCGACCACGATGCGGATGATCGGCGCGGTCTCGACGCGCACCTCCGGCGACCTCAGCATCCTCGGCCTCGACCCGGACCGCTACGGGCCGGAGATCCGCTCGCAGCTCGGCGTGGTGCCGCAGGCGGACAACCTCGACACCGAGCTTCGCGTGCGCGAGAACCTCGTGGTCTACGGCCGCTACTTCGGCCTGCCTGCGGCGCGGGTGCGCAAGCGGGCGGACGAGCTGCTCGCGTTCGCCCAGCTGGAGGACAAGGCGAAGGCCAAGGTCGACGACCTTTCGGGCGGCATGAAACGGCGTCTGACCATCGCCCGCGCGCTGATCAACGACCCGCGCATCCTGCTGCTCGACGAGCCGACGACGGGCCTCGACCCGCAGGCGCGGCACATCCTCTGGGACCGGCTGTTCCGGCTCAAGGAGCAGGGCACGACGCTCGTGCTCACCACGCACTACATGGACGAGGCCGAGCAGCTCTGCGACCGGCTTGTGGTGGTCGACAAGGGCACGATCATGGCGGAGGGGTCTCCGGCAGCGCTCATCCGCGAGTACTCCACGCGCGAGGTGCTGGAGGTGCGGTTCGGCTCGGAGAAGAACGCGGAGGTGGCCGAGCGCCTCGACGGCATCGGCGACCGCGTCGAGGTGCTTCCCGACCGCATCCTCGTCTACAGCGATGACGGGGAGGCGGAGCTCGCCCGCATCACCGAGCGCGGCCTGCACCCCTTGACCAGCCTCGTGCGACGCTCCAGCCTGGAGGACGTGTTCCTCCGGCTCACCGGACGGAGCCTGATCGAATGAGCGCGGCGACCGACGCGGGCGCACCGGGGGCGGCCGGGGACGCGCGGGCGGCGCTTGCCGCGGCCGTCCGGCCCCGGCGGTTCGGCGCCTGGTACGTGGCGGAGCACCGCTTCCGGGTGATGCGGTCGTACCTGCAGACGCTGCTGGTGACCGGGTTCGGCAACCCGCTGCTCTACCTGTTCGCGATGGGTGTCGGCCTCGGCAGCCTGGTCAGCGCGAACCTGGGACCCGCCGCGGTGGACGGCGTCAGCTACCTCGCGTTCGTCGCGCCCGCCCTGCTCTGCACGGCGGCCGTGACCGTCGCGAGCGAGGAGTTCACCTACCCGATCATGCTCGGGTTCAAGTGGAACCCCACGTTCTTCGGGATCAACGCGGCCCCGATCGCGCCGGGGCAGATCATCGACGGCGTCGTCATCTCCGTCGTGGCGCGGCTGCTCGGCACCAGCATCGTCTACTACCTGTTCATGCTGCTGTTCGGGGCCGTGCCGGGGCCGCTGGGCTGGCTGAGCATCCTGGTCGCCACGCTCGGCGGCCTCGCGTTCGGCGCGCCGGTCATGGCGTACGTCGCGACCCTCGAGCAGGACACCGGCCAGATCGCCATGCTGATGCGCTTCGTGCTGCTGCCGATGACGCTGTTCTCCGGCACCTTCTTCCCGCTGGCCACCATGCCGGTCTACCTGCAGTGGATCGGCTGGATCTCGCCGCTCTGGCACGCCACGGAGCTCTCCCGCGTCTTCGCCTACGGCGCCGCCGAGCCGCTCTGGCTGACGCTCGTACACGTCGTGTACCTCGCGGCGCTGTTCGTCGTCTTCTGGCTGTGGGCGCGCCGGATCGCGGCCAGGAGGCTGAACAAGTGACCGCCACGGATGAGCAGCTGACCGCGCAGGTGTCGCGGTCCCGCCCCCTGCGCGCCCTCTACGCGGGAAACGCGCGCTCGGTGATGCAGCGCGGCTGGTCGGCGACGCGCAGCACGAACTGGCTCGTGATCGTCTCGGGCTTCTTCGAGCCGATCTTCTACCTGCTCTCGCTCGGGATCGGCTTCGGCAGGCTCGTCGGCGACGTCACGACGGCGAGTGGCCAGCAGGTGCCGTACGCGGCCTTCATCGCCCCGGCCCTGCTCGCGACGGCCGCGATGAACGGAGCGGTGTACGACTCCACCTGGAACGTCTTCTTCAAGATGCACTTCGCCAAGCTGTACGAGGGGATGCTGTCGACCTCGCTCGGGCCGCTGGATGTCGCGCTCGGCGAGATCCTGCTCGCGCTGGCCCGCGGCGCCCTCTACGCGCTCGGCTTCATGCTCGTGATGCAGGCGCTCGGGCTCAACCTGTCGTGGTGGGCGCTGCTCGCGCTGCCGGCGGTGCTGCTGATCGCGTTCGGCTTCGCGAGCTTCGGCATGGGCATCACCAGCTACATGAAGACGTTCCAGCAGATGGACTGGGTCAACTTCATCCTGCTGCCGATGTTCCTGCTCTCGGCCACGTTCTACCCGATCACGGTCTACCCGGACTGGATTCAGGTCGTCATCAAGGCCCTGCCGCTCTGGCACGGCGTCGAGCTCGTCCGCGGCCTCACCACCGGCGACGTCGACCTCGGGATGCTGTGGCACGTGCTCTACTTCGCGGTGATGGTCACGCTCGGGCTCATCCTGACCACCCGGCGCCTGCGCGCCCTCTTCCTCGACTGACGCGCCCCTCGGGGACGGCGGCGGAGGAGTGTCAGCTCACGTTGTCGGTGAACTCGACGTCCTTCGTCTCCTTGGAGAGCAGCAGCGCGATCAGCGTGAGCACGCCGGCGAGCGACAGATAGACGCCGACCCAGACCGTGCTGCCCTTGCCGATGGTCCACAGCCACACCGCGATCGTCGGAGCGACGGCAGCGCCGAGCACGCTGGACAGGTTGTACGCGATCGCGGAGCCCGTGTAGCGGACGTTCGTCGGGAAGAGCTCTGGCAGCTCGGCACCCATCGGGCCGAACGTGAGCCCCATCAGCGTGAAACCGACGATCAGCAGCGCCATCGTGCCGACGGTGCCCCCGGCGAAGAGCGGGACGAACAGCAGACCGAACACGATGATCCCGAGCGTGACCCAGATCAGCGTCCGCCGGCGGCCGAAGCGCTCGGCGAGCGGGCCGGCCACGAGCGTGAAGATGCCGAAGAACACCACGCCGACGATCAGCATGATCAGGAAGTCGTTGCGCGAGTAGCCGAGTCCGGCGACGAAGGAGCCGGGGTCGAACGTCTTGCCGGCCTTCTCGGCGGCCGCGCGCGCGGTGTCCTGGTTCGAGGCGGCCGTGCCGTAGGTCAGCGTGAACGCTGTCATCAGGTAGAAGAGCACGTAGGTGGCGAGCATGATGAACGTGCCGAGCACGATCTGCCACCAGCTGGTGCGGAACACCCGCGCCAGCGGCAGCTTGGCGACCTCGCCGGTGTCGACGACCTTTTGGAACGCCGGGGTCTCCACCAGCTTGAGCCGCACGTACAGACCGACGATCACGAGCACCGCGCTCAGCAGGAACGGGATGCGCCATCCCCACGCGGCGAACTGCTCCGCCGTCATCGAGATGTTGAGGATGAGGAACAGCACGTTGGCGACGATGAAGCCGATCGGCGCGCCCAGCTGCGGGAACGTCCCGTAGATCGCGCGCTTGCCCGCGGGGGCGTTCTCGGTGGCCAGCAGCGCCGCACCGCTCCACTCGCCGCCGAGTCCGAGGCCCTGGCAGAAGCGCATGACGACGAGCAGGAACGGCGCCCAGAACTCCCAGCCGGGCACCTGCGCCGTGGGCAGGCAGCCGATGAGCACCGTCGCGATGCCCATGGTGAGCAGGGATCCGACCAGGGTGCCTTTGCGGCCGATGCGATCGCCGAAGTGGCCGAAGAGGATGGAGCCGACCGGCCGCGCGATGAACGCGACGCCGAAGACGGCGAACGAGGAGAGGAGCGCCGTCGTCGGGTCCTCGCTCGTGAAGAAGAGCGAGGGGAAGACCAGCACGGCCGCGGTCGCGTAGACGTAGAAGTCGTAGAACTCGATGGACGTGCCGATGAGGCTGGCGAGGATGACACGGCCGCGCGTGTTGGCGGGCGCGGCGGGAGGGGTGACGGAGGCCGTCGTAGACATGGGGTGGGACTTCCGGTGACGTGGATGACTGATGCGGTCCGCAGGCGTGGGGCGTCGGTCGGGCGTCGCGCGGAGGGACGAGAGGGGTCTGTGGGCGCTTGTGGCGCGCATCCACCCTACGTCGACCGGGCGGGCGGCCGAAATCGCGGCCTCGCTAGGCTGGTGGCATGGAAACGCTCTTCGCAGTGCTGCACGTCGTCTCGGCCGTGTTCATCGTCGGCCCCATGGCGATCCTCCCGATGACCGCCATGCGCGCGGTCCGCGCGGGGAACGCCGGCCAGGTGGAGGTGCTGGCGAAGTCCACAAACCTCATCTCGCTGCTCTCCCTGCTCGTGGTCCTCTTCGGCTTCGGTGTGATGGGCCTGGCGGACAAGAAGTACGACCTGAGCATCACGACTCCGTGGATCCTCTGGTCGATCATCCTCTACGCGATCGCCCTGGCGCTGACCCTGTTCCTCGTCGTGCCGACCATGCGCCGCGCGGCCGAGTCGATCCGCGCAGGGGAGGCGTCGAAGTACCCGGCGATCGCCGCCGGCTCCGGCGTCGCCAGCCTGCTCCTGGTGGTGGTCGTCGTCCTGATGGTCTGGAAGCCGTAGTCGAGACCACGAACGCGCGAAGCCGCCCGGCCTGTGCCGGGCGGCTTCGTCGTTCATCCGCTGCTCTTGACGGCGTGCGTCCCCGCGCTTACTCTTTAATCAACAAGATCGTTGAACAAATAGGGGATTGAACAATGGAGCAACCACGCATCATCGCCGACATCACGGCGTCCCTCGACGGCTTCGTCACCGGCCCGGACGCCGGTCCTGGCAACGGCCTCGGCACCGGCGGCATGCCGCTGCACAACTGGGTGTTCTCCGACGATCCCGACGACCGGGGAATCCTCGCCGGCGCGACGGAGCGCTCCGGCGTCGTCGTGATGGGCCGCGACCTCTTCGACGTCATCGACGCGCCGGACGGCTGGAGCGACGAGCTGGGCTACGGCGCCACGGAGGTCGGCAAGCCGCCGTTCTTCGTCGTCACCCGTGCGCGGCCGGAGACCATCCGCCTCACCGGCCTCGACTGGACGTTCGTCACCACCGGACTCGAGGATGCGGTGTCACAGGCGCGCGAGCGCGCCACCGTCGAGGCGGCCGGAACCGGCGTCCTGAAGGACGTCGTCATCATGGGCGGGGGAGCGATCGTCGGCTCCGCGCTCGCCGCGGGGCTCGTCGACACGTTCATCCTGCACCTGTCGCCGCTCATCCTGGGCGCAGGGACGCCGCTGTTCCGCGCCGGGGCGCGGGTCGAGCTCGCACAGCGCGACGTGCTCGTCACCTCGACCGCCACCCACATCACATACGACGTGCTGTGAGCGGGGTGGGGGCGGACTCAACACACTCGAGACGACCCTCGAGGTCGGGAAGGAGGGCGCTCGATGAGCGCACACGAGGTGCAGAACCCGGTCGCCCCGGTACGGCCGGGCGCGATGATGCTGGAGCTCGTGATGCTGCCGGTGACCGACATCGAGGAGGCGAAGGCGTTCTACCGGGACCGCGTCGGCTTCACCGTGGATGTCGACGTGACCCCGGTGGAGGGTGTCCGCATCGTGCAGCTCACCCCGCCGGGCTCGTACTGCTCGGTGACGATGGCGAGCGGGCTCGCCGACGGCGGTGCCGCGCCCGGTTCGGTGCGCGGTCTGCACCTCGTCGTCGCGGACATCGACGCCGCGCGCGCCGCACTGGTCGCACGCGGCGTCGAAGTGGATCCCGTCGTCGACAGGGGCGGCGGCGTGCTGTATGCGGGGTTCAGCGACCCCGACGGCAACACGTGGACTCTGCAGCACATGCCCTGGCGCGGCTAGTCGCCGCGGCGGACGGCAGGCTCAGCCGCGCAGCGCGCGAAGCGCGACTGCGGTGGCGAGAGCCGCGTGCGCGGCCTCCGCGCCCTTGTCCTCCTTCGAGCCGGGCAGGCCGGCCCGGTCGATGCCCTGGGCCTCGTCGTCCAGCGTCAGAACGCCGAAGCCGACCGGCTTGCCGGTGTCGAGGGCCACGCGCGTCAGACCGTCCGTCGCGGCCGAGGAGACGTACTCGAAGTGCGGCGTGCCGCCGCGGATGATGACGCCGAGCGCCACCACCGCATCCGCGCCCGCCTCGAGCGCCGCCTTGCTGACGACGGGGAGCTCGAAACTGCCCGGCACACGGACGAGCGAGAACGACGCACCGGACTCCTCCAGCGTGCGGGTCGACCCCGCGATCAGCCCGTTCGTGATCTCCTCGTGCCAGGTCCCCGCGACGATGACGACGTTCAGGCCGCTCCCGTCGATCCGCTCCTGGGTGTCGGGCGCGCCCGCTCCGCTCATCGTCCTGTCCTCTCCGCGGCCACTCCGGCCGACTGGTCGATCCCGACCGTCTGGTCGATGTCTCCGATCGCGTGACCCATGCGGTCCCGCTTGGTCTCCAGGTAGCCCTCGTTGAAGGCACCGACGCCGACGACGAGCGGCACCCGCTCCTCGACCTCGATCCCGTGCTCCTCCAGCTGGCGCACCTTCTCCGGGTTGTTCGTGAGCAGGCGCACCGAGTGGATGCCGAGGTCCTGCAAGATCGCCGTCGCCGCACCGTAGTCGCGGGCGTCGATCGGCAGGCCGAGCGCGAGGTTCGCGTCCAGCGTGTCCAGGCCGTCCTCCTGCAGCTTGTACGCGCGCAGCTTGTTGATCAGGCCGATGCCGCGACCCTCGTGGCCGCGCAGGTAGACGACGACGCCGCCCTCGCGCTGGATGGTCGCCAGCGCCGAGTCGAGCTGCGGACCGCACTCGCACTTCAGCGAGCCGAACGCCTCGCCGGTCAGGCACTCCGAGTGCACGCGCACCAGGGTGCCCTCGGCGCTCGGGGCGCCGGAGACGATCGCGACGTGATCGGCGCCGGTCATCCGGTCGCGGTAGGCGCGCATCCGGAAGCTGCCGTTGACGGTCGGGACGGTCGTCTCGACCTCGAAGATCACCCGCGACGACTCCGGGATCGGCGTCGGCGACTCCAGCTGCTGATCGCAGTGGAACTCCTGGAGGTACGCGATGAGCGCCTCGATCGTGATCACCAGCACGCCCTCGCGCTCGCCGAGCTCGAGCAGCCCGGGCAGGCGCATCATCTCGCCATCGTCCGCGACGATCTCCGCGATGGCGCCGACCGGCGTCATCCCGGCCAGCTTCAGCAGGTCGACCGCCGCCTCGGTGTGGCCGTCGCGCTCGCGCACGCCGCCCTCCACCGCCCGCAGCGGGAGGATGTGGCCGGGCCGGTGCAGACTGGACGGCGTCGAGTCCAGGTTCGCCAGCACGCGCAGGGTGTGCGCGCGGTCGGCGGCGCTGATGCCCGTGGAGAGCCGGTCCGCCGCATCGACGCTGATCGTGTAGTTGGTGCCGCGGGAATCCTCATTGGCGACGACCATCACCGGCAGCTCCAGGCGGTCGGCGATCTCGTCCGTCATCGGCGCGCAGATGAAGCCGGAGGAGTGCTTGACCGTCCAGGCGATCCACTCCTGGCTTGCGAGCTCCGCGGCGAGGACGACGTCGCCCTCGTTCTCGCGGCTCTCGTTGTCGACCACGATGACGGGCCGGCCCGCCCGCAGTTCCTCGAGGGCCTCCGGGATGGTGGCGAGGGTCATGACGCACTCCGTTCTGTCAGCGCCGGTTCGAGCGCGAGCATCCGCTCGACGTGCCGGGCCAGGATGTCGGTCTCGATGTTCACGCGGTCGCCGGGCACGCGGTCGCCCAGGGTCGTCGCGGTCAGGGTCTCGGGGATGAGGGACACCTCGAACCAGCCGTCCTCGCGGCCGCCGCCCACCGCGCTCACGGTGAGGGACACGCCGTCGATCGCGATGGAGCCCTTGCGCGCCACGAGCGGCGCGTGCTCCGGGTCGAGGCTGAGGCGGACGACGCGCCAGGCGCTGCCGTCCGTAACGGACAGCACGGTCGCGGTGCCGTCGATGTGTCCCTGCACGATGTGTCCGCCGAGCCGGTCGCCGACCTGGGCGGCGCGCTCGAGGTTCACGCGGCGGCCCGGCTGCACGTCGTCGAGGGTGCTCATCGCGAGCGTCTCCGCCATCACGTCGGCCGTGAAGCTCTCCGCGTCCTGACCGATGACGGTCAGGCACACCCCGCTCACCGAGATGGAGTCGCCGTGCGCGGCGTCGCTGACGGCGAGCGGTCCGCGGACGGTGATCCTCGCGGCGTCCGCGACACGTTCGACGGCGGTGATCTCGCCCAGCTCTTCGATGATTCCAGTGAACACGTGTCAGCCTTCCTGTGCTGAGGGGGTGCGGTCCGCGGGGATGCGCGGAGCGGGCGGGACGGGCACGGCGCGCAGGTAGAGGTCGCCGCCGAGGCGCTCGACATCGAGGATGCGCAGCCTCCGCTGCTCGCCGATGGTCTCGACGTCGATCGAGCCGAGGGCCAGGTGCGGGCCGCCGAGCAGGGTCGGCGCCAGGTAGATCGCATACTCGTCGACGAGTCCGGCGGCGACGAACGCGCTCGCCAGGGTGGGGCCGCCCTCAACGTAGACGCGCCGGAAGCCGCGCTGGTGCAGGTCGGCGACCACGTCCTCGATGTCGTGGGTGCCCTCGAAGACGACCGGGTTCGGGTGCCGGAACACCGCAGCGTCGTTCGGGATGGCGCGGGTGCCGACGACCACCGGTGTCGGCTGGGTGCCGAGCAGCTCGCCGGCGTCGCCGCGGGCGGTGAGACTGGGGTCGTCGGCGAGCACCGTGCCGGTGCCGACGACGATCGCGTCGGACGCCTCGCGCTGCTCGTGCACGCGCTGCCGTGCGGCTGCGCCGGTGATCCACTTGCTGGTGCCGTCGGCCGCCGCCGTCCGGCCGTCCAGGCTGCTCGCCCACTTCAGCACGATGTAGGGACGGCCGAGCCGTGCGACGGTCAGCCAGTCGCCGAGGAAGGTCTCGATGTCGTCGGCGAGGACCCCACCGGTCACCTCGACGCCGGCCTCGCGCAGCCGCTCCGCGCCGCCGCCCGAGTGGTGCCCGGGGTCGTCGACCCCGTAGACCACCCGCGCGACTCCGGCCTCGATCAGGGCCTCGGAGCACGGGCCGGTGTGACCCCAGTGGTTGCACGGCTCGAGGGTGACAACGGCGGTCGCGCCGCGGGCGCCGCCCTCGGGCAGCCGGCTCAGGGCGTCGACCTCGGCGTGCGGCGTGCCGACGCCGCGGTGGAAGCCTTCGGCGATGACCTCGCCGTCCGCATCCAGGAGCACGCAGCCGACCCGGGGGTTCACGCCTCCGGCCGGGCCGCCTTCGGCCAGCCGGAGCGCGGTGCGCATCGCGGAGTCCCACGCCGTGCTCATCCGGTGCCGTCCTGTCTCTTCGTACGGGACGTGTTCCGGGGTGCAAGCGGGCTCGCTTGGCGGCGACCGCCACAGCGGCCGCCGACGTGCGCCTCCCATCCGGACTGAGCGTCGCGGCTTTCGCCTGACGCATTACCGTCGGTGCCGGAATTCCACCGGCTCAACAGGATGCTGTGCGCATCCCGCTCGCGGACTGTCACCGCCGGTTCGGATTCTCACCGACCCCGGAGCACGTTTTCTGTTGTCGAGTCTAGATCAACGCCCTCGTCCCCGTCCTATTCCCACCGTTCTGTGACGCCGAGGGGCGGACGAGGAGCGCTGAGGGCGCTCAGGCGGCGAGGTCCGTGGCGTCGGCGTGCTCGACCAGGGCGCGCGCGGTCCCCTCGTCGACGATCAGGTCGGTGATGAGGCCGGCGGCCAGCGCGCCGCGGAGGCTGTGCACCTTGGACGGGCCCGAGACGATGCAGACCCGCCGCGGGACCCGCTTGATGAGGTCGATGTCCGGGCCGCTCGCACGCTCGTTGAGCGGGATGCCGTGGTGGCTGCCGTCCTCCCGGAAGAACACGGTCGCCACATCGCCCACCACACCGGACTCGTCCAGCGACGCGTAGTCGGCCGCGTCCAGGTAGCCGCCCGCGTACACGTGCGAGCGCACCTCGGAGAACGGCGAGCCGAGACCGAACAGGGCGACGTCCATCCGCTCTTGGATGTCGAGGATGCGCCGGGTGCTCCGCTCGCGCCACATGGCCACCTTCGTCTGCGGGTCGTCGAAGAGGGCGGGCACCGGGAACTCCTGGATCGTGCCGGTGTAGGTGTCGCCGAACCGGCGCAGGATCTCCGACGCGTAGAGCACGCCGGTCGTATACGTGTTGCCCGCGCCGTTCAGCTGAACGAACTCCACGTTGTGCAGGTCCTTCGGGATGAGGTGCCTGCTCAGGGCGCTCATCGTCGAGCCCCACGCCACCCCGACCGTCATGTTCGAGTCCACGAACCGGTCGAGAATCCGTGCAGCGGAGATGGCGACGCGCTCCAGCCGGTCGACGTCGCTGATCGCGCTCGGCATCGGGACGATGTGCGCCGCGACGCCGTGCCGGTCGTGGATCTCCTGCTGGATGCGCGTCGCCCCTTCGTGCGGCTCGGCGATCTGGATGGTCACCAGGCCGGACGCGCGCGCATAGGAGAGGAGCCGGGAGACGCTGGATCGCGAGGTGTGCATCTCGTGCGCGATCGCGTCCATCGTCAGGTCCTGCATGTAGTAGAGGTGACCCGCCTTGAGGGCGTCGCGGACCTTGTCGGGCAGGTGCTGGGTGTCGGGCGCGGACATTCGGGGGACCGCCTTCCTGGCCGGGATGGGATCGGGCTGTTGCACGTATGTGCATCCGGCTTGATAGAAGTTGTGCCGGCACCGTTGACTATAGCTGCACCCGAACCCGGAGCAACCAGCGATTTTCTTTCGAGGAGTACCCGTGACGACGAAGTCGGCATCCCGCGTCGAGATTCAGCGCCTGCGCGAGCGGCCCACCGCGAAGGTGCTGATCGTGGGCGGCGGCATCAATGGACTCGGCACCTTCCGCGACCTGGCACTCCAGGGCGTCGACGTGGTGCTGGTGGAGCGCAACGACTTCGTGTCGGGCGCCTCCGCGGCCTCCAGCCACATGATCCACGGCGGCATCCGCTACCTCGAGAACGGTGAGTTCCGCCTGGTCAAGGAGTCGGTGACCGAGCGCAACGGCCTGCTGAAGATCGCGCCGCACTACGTGAAGCCGCTGCAGACGACCATCCCGATCTTCTCCACCTTCTCCGGCATCCTGGCCGCGCCGCTGCGCTTCCTCACCCACAAGCAGGGCAAGCCCAGGGAGCGCGGGGCCTTCCTCATCAAGACCGGCCTGACCATCTACGACTCCTTCTCGCGCGACGGTGGCTCGGTGCCGCGGCACAGCTTCCACGGCCGCCGGAAGTCGCTGGAGACCCTGCCCGAGCTGAACCCCGGCCTCAAGTACACGGCCACCTACTTCGACGCCTCGGTGCACGACCCCGAGCGTCTCGCCCTCGACGTGCTCGCGGACGGCCTCGCCGCCGGTCCGCACGCCCGCGCCGCGAACTACCTCGAGGCCGTCGGGACCAAGGACGGCGGCGTGCTCGTGCGCGACCGCGAGACGGGCGAGGAGTTCACGATCACCGCGGACGTCGTCGTCAACGCGTCCGGCCCGTGGACGGACCTCACCAACGCCGCGCTCGGCCAGTCCACCCGCTTCATGGGCGGCACGAAGGGCTCGCACATCGTCCTCGACAACCCGCGGCTGCTGGAGGCGTGCCAGGGCCGCGAGATGTTCTTCGAGAACAACGACGGCCGCATCGTGCTCATCTACCCGCTCAAGGGCCGCGTCATGGTCGGCACGACCGACCTCGAGGCCGACATGTCCGTGCCCGCCGTGTGCACCGAGGACGAGATCGACTACTTCATCGAACTCGTCTCGCACGTTTTCCCAACGATCCCGGTCACTCGTGAGCAGATCGTCTACACCTTCTCCGGCGTCCGCCCGCTGCCGCACCACGACGACACCGCTCCCGGCTTCGTCTCCCGCGACTACCGGATCGTCCCCGGCACCATCGCCGGCCTCGGCGACACCACGGTGCTGAGCCTTGTCGGCGGCAAGTGGACAACGTTCCGGGCGCTCAGCGAGCACCTGGCGAACGAGACGCTGGCCGCCATCGGCGTCGAGCGCACCGTCTCCACGCTCGGCCTCCCCATCGGCGGCGGCGCCGGCTTCCCCGCGACGCCATCGGCCGAGCGCGACTGGATCGCGCGCTACGGCGCCGACGTCGGCGCGGAGCGCGCGGGCGTGCTCCTGAAGCGCTACGGCACCAAGGCCACGTTCGTCATCGATGCGATCGCGGGCTGGGACGGCCAGGACGAGCCGCTGGCGGCGGCCCCTTCGTACTCGCGTGCCGAGGTCGACCACCTCATCCGCACGGAGCACGTCGTGCACCTCTCCGACGTCTTCCTGCGTCGCACGAGCCTCGCGTTCACCGGTTCGATCACAGGCCCGCTGGTGCGCGAGATCGGCGAAATCGCGGCAAACGCGCTCGGATGGTCGCCAAATCGGCGCACCGAGGAGGAAGATGCGTTCCAAGCGGAACTCGCCGACGCCCACCGGGTGCAGCTGGAGTCGGGGGACGGGAGCGAGGCCGTGCGCTCACGATAATGCACGAACGTGCATAGCACGGTCCTTGCCCGGGTGGACCTGACAGCAATACCGTTCAAGTGCCCACTCTGACGAGGACCATACCTCGACGCACAACAGGGTGCGGGTCAACTGAACAACTGGAAGGTCAACGTGGACAATATCGGTGTAGATTTCCTGTCTGAGTTGGTGGGAACGGCCATGCTGGTGCTCCTCGGTACCGGTGTCGTCGCGAACGTCGCCCTCATCAAGAACAAGGGTTTCAACGGCGGGTTCCTGATGGTGAACATCGGCTGGGGCCTCGCGGTCTTCTCGGGTGTCATCGTCTCGTACGCCTCGGGCGCGCACCTCAACCCGGCAGTGACGCTCGGCCTGGTCGCCAACGGCAAGGCAACGTTCGGTAACGCGGATGCCCACACGCTCGTGCCCGTGAACTTCATCACGGTCGTGCTGTACATCCTCGCCCAGCTGATCGGCGCCATCATCGGCGCCGTCCTCACGTGGCTGGCGTACAAGAAGCACTTCGACGAGGAGCCGGACCCGGCGAACAAGCTCGGCGTCTTCTCGACCGGTCCGGCCATCCGCACCTACGCGTGGAACCTGGTCACGGAGATCATCGGCACCTTCGTGCTGGTCTTCGTCGTGATCGCCTTCGGCCACCAGCCCGGTACCGCAGCCGGCCTCGCCGCCCTCGGCGCCCTGCCCGTCGCCCTCCTCGTGATCGCGATCGGTGCGAGCCTCGGTGGCCCGACCGGGTACGCCATCAACCCTGCCCGTGACCTCGGTCCGCGCATCGCGCACGCCTTCCTGCCCATCCGCGGCAAGGGGACGAGCGACTGGTCGTACTCGTGGGTCCCGGTCGTCGGGCCGATCATCGGTGGTCTCCTCGCCGGTTGGCTCGCGCTGATCCTCCTCCCCGTCCTCAAGTAACACCACGGAGAGCCGGCCGGGTCTCCCGGCCGGCTCTCTCCAGTCCCACCCCAAAGAACAAAGGAGTCACCTATGGCCGACTACGTCGTCGCCATCGACCAGGGAACCACGAGCACCCGGGCGATCATCTTCGACAAGTCCGGGTCGATCGTCTCGACCGGACAGCTCGAGCACGAGCAGATCTTCCCGAAGGCGGGCTGGGTCGAGCACAACCCGGTCGAGATCTGGAACAACACCCGCGAGGTCATCGGGCAGGCGCTCTCCAAGGCCGACCTCACCCGCCACGACATCGCGGCCGTCGGCATCACCAACCAGCGCGAGACCGCGGTGGTCTGGGACAAGAACACGGGCGAGCCGGTCTACAACGCGATCGTCTGGCAGGACACCCGCACCCAGCCGATCGTCGACCGCCTGGCGGCCGACGGCGGCGTCGAGCGGTTCAAGCAGATCGTCGGCCTGCCGCTGGCGACCTACTTCTCCGGCACCAAGATCACCTGGATCCTGGAGAACGTCGAGGGCGCCCGCGAGCGTGCCGAGGCGGGCGACCTGCTCTTCGGCAACACCGACGCGTGGGTGCTCTGGAACCTCACCGGCGGACCCGACGGCGGTGTGCACGCGACCGACGTGACCAACGCCTCCCGGACCATGTTCATGGACCTGGAGACGCTCACGTGGCGCGACGATATCCTCGAGGCGTTCGGCGTCCCGCGGTCGATGCTTCCGGAGATCAAGAGCTCCTCCGAGGTCTACGGCACGGTCGAGTCGTCCAGCCTGCTCCGCGAGGTGCCCGTCGCGGGCATCCTCGGCGACCAGCAGGCCGCGACCTTCGGCCAGGCCGCGTTCGACACGGGCGAGTCCAAGAACACCTACGGCACCGGCAACTTCCTCATCTTCAACACGGGTGAGGAGATCGTCCACTCCAAGAACGGCCTGCTGACCACGCTCGGCTACAAGCTGGGCGACGAGAAGCCGCACTACGCCCTGGAGGGCTCGATCGCCGTCACCGGTTCGCTGGTGCAGTGGCTGCGCGACAACCTCGGCATCATCTCCAGCGCCCCCGAGATCGAGGACCTGGCGAAGACGGTCGAGGACAACGGCGGCGCGTACTTCGTGCCCGCGTTCTCCGGCCTGTTCGCGCCGTACTGGCGTTCGGACGCGCGCGGCGCCCTGGTGGGTCTCACGCGTTACGTGAACAAGGGCCACATCGCCCGGGCCGTGCTCGAGGCGACCGCCTTCCAGACCCGCGAGGTGCTGGATGCGGTCAACGCCGACTCCGGCGTCGACCTCACCGAGCTGAAGGTGGACGGCGGCATGATCGCCAACAACACCCTCATGCAGTTCCAGGCGGACATCCTCGGCGTCCCGGTCGTGCGACCGGTCGTCGCGGAGACGACCGCCCTCGGCGCGGCCTACGCCGCCGGTCTCGCGACGGGATTCTGGGAGAACCTGGACGACCTGCGCAAGAACTGGCAGGAGGACCGCCGCTGGACGCCGAACATGGACGACGCCGAGCGCGAGCGCCAGCTGCGCCTCTGGAAGAAGGCCGTCACCAAGACGTTCGACTGGGTCGACGACGACGTGACGAACGCCTGACACACGGGAACGACGACGAGCGCCGTCCGGCATCCGCCGGGCGGCGCTCGTTCGTGCGTCGGGGACGCATACCTCTCGATTCCCTCATGCTGCGGAAAGCCGCCGCGCAGGTGCGCTGGATACCGTGGCGGGGATGAGACACTCTGCGACCGCCGTCTCCGTGCGGCACGGCCGGCTTCCCGAGCGGCGTGCGCGCGGCCCGCTGGCGCGCCTGCTGGCCGGGACGCTGGCGGTGCTCACGGTGTCGGCCGGGGCCGTCGCCGCGTATGCCGTCGGCGACACGTTGCAGTCGCTGAAGCCGTCCATCCATCTGGTGTCGGCGTCCGGGAAGTCGGTGACGCCGCCGGCCGTGGGGGCGGAGTCGGGCGAGGTGAACATCCTGCTCGCCGGCACGGACACCCGCACCGGGCAGGGCGGCCAGTTCTCGACCGCCGACGAGCTCGCGGGCAGCTCGGGGGCGGGCAACAACGACGTGACGATGGTGCTGCATCTCTCTGCCGACCACAAGCACGCGTCGGTCATCAGCATCCCGCGTGACCTCATGGTGCCGGTGCCGTCGTGCCCGACCACGAACGGATCGACGTCCGCCCAGTCGAGCGCGCAGTTCAACACGACGCTGTCGACCGGCGGGCTCTCCTGCGTGGTCCTCACCGCGGAGGCGCTGACCGGGCTCACCATCCCGTACGCGGCCGAGATCAGCTTCGACGGGGTCACGGCCATGTCGAACGCGGTCGGCGGCGTCACCGTCTGCCTGGCGACGCCGCTCGTCGACCCCTACGTCGGCCTCGACCTCACGGCGGGGGACCAGACCCTCGTTGGATCGGACGCGCTCGCGTTCGTCCGCAGCCGGCACGGCGTCGGGGACGGCAGCGACCTCGGCCGGATCAGCAACCAGCAGCTGTTCCTCTCCGCGTTGCTGCGCAAGGCCACAAGCGCCGGTGTGCTCGGCAACCCGCTCACGCTGTACTCGCTGGCGAAGGCCGCCACCTCCAACATCCAGCTCTCCGACACGCTCTCCTCGCCGACGACCCTGGTGTCCATCGGGCTGGCGTTGAAGAGCGTCCCGCTGCGCGACTTCGTCTTCGTGCAGTACCCGACCATGACCGATCCGGATGACCCGAACCGCGTCGTGCCGGAGCCGACGGGAGTGGATGCGCTGAAGCGCGCGCTCACGACGGATACCCCGGTCGTGCTCACCGGGACGACCGGATCGGGCACCGAGGCGGCGCCGAGCGCGACGTCGACCGCGAGCCCGACGGCGACCGCAGGCCCGACAGCGACGCCCACACCGACTCCGACCTCAGCGGCGTCCACATCCCCGACCTCGACACCGACCCCGACAGCGGTCAGCCTGCCGACCGATGTGACCGGTCAGACCGCCGACCAGCAGACCTGCACCAAGGGCAACTGAGTCGCCCGGCTCAGGAGGCGAGCAGGGCGGGCAGCGCGTCGAGGCCCTGGATCGTCCGCACGCCCGCGCTGCAGGCGTCCGCCGCATCCTCCGCGGACGGGACGGCGCCGGTGCGGTCCAGCCAGACGCCGGTCAGTCCGGCACGGGCAGCGCCGATCGCGTCCGTGCGCAGGCGGTCGCCGATGTAGGCGGCCTGTCGCGGCTCGATGCCGAACTCCGCGCACGCGGCCAGGAAGATCGCCGGGTCCGGCTTGGCGACCCCGACCTCGCCGGAGGCGATCAGCCGCTGGATGCGCGCGTCCAGGCCGACGGACTCCACCTTGCGGCGCTGGAAGGCCAGGTCGCCGTTCGTGATCAGGCCGAAGCGGACGCCGGGGATGCGCCGGGCGAGCTCGTCCAGGCACGGCAGGGCGTCGTCGTGCAACGACCACGCGGCCACGTAGTGCTCGAAGTAGCGGGCGAACCAGGCGCTCGCGTCCTCGTCCGAGAGCGCAACACCGTGCCGCGCGGCGAAGTCGCGCGCCCTGGCCTGACGCTGGCCCTCGAAGTCGAGGCGCCCGGCGAGGTAGGAGTGGTAGTGCTGCTCCTCCAGGTCGTGCCAGAGCGCGACCAGTTCGCGCGCCTCCAGCCGTCCGTACGGCGCGCCGAGCATCGCTGCGTACCGTTGGATGCCCGCCGCGACGGCGGCCCGGTGCGCGAAGAGGGTGTCGTCCAGGTCGAAGAGCACGACCGCGGGCGCGGTCACGGCCGCGACTGCCGGAACGTCTCCTCCGGCCAGCCCTCGACGGGGATGCGCGGATCCTCGGCGAGGAGGCCCGCCTGCCAGTCGTCGCGGCGCACGCCGCGCTGCACGCCGCCGAGGCGGCGCCTGCCCTCCCAGTGGAATCCGGCGCGGCGCGCGACGGCGGCGCTCGCGGCGTTGCCCTCGAACGCGAACCACTCGACGCGCTGGAGGCCGAGGCCGCCGGGCGCTGGCGCGAACCCGAAGTCGAGCACGAGGGAGACCGCCTCCGACATCACGCCGCGACCGCGCGCCTCGGGGGCCAGCCAGAAGCCGATCTCCGCCTGTCGTTCCTCGATGCCGTGCAGGCCGATCATGCCGACGAGCGTCTCACCCGCGACCCCGGGGCCATCGGCACGGATCGCCCACGTGCAGCTGCGCCCGCTCACCCAGCCGTCCGCGACCATGCCGGTCACGAAGCCGTGTGCGTCCTCCCGTCCGTACGGGACGGGGACGGTTGTCCACCCGGCGATCTCCGGGTCCTGGCAGAGCACCGCGATGCGGTCCACATCGGCGAGACCGGGCGCGTCGAGCCGGACCCGCTCCCCGGCCAGCTCGACGACGCCCATCAGCGCGCCCGCCGCAGCAGACCGATGGCCTCGTAGGCCTTGGCGAGGGTGACCTCGGCCACGGCGCTCGCGCGCTCGGCGTTGCCGTCTAGGATGCGGTCGAGCTCGGCGGGGTCGGCCAGCAGCTCCAGCGTGCGCTCGCGGACGGGGCTGAGGGTGTCGACCACGACCTCCACGAGACCCTTCTTGAAGTCTCCGTAGCCCTTGCCGTCGTACTCGACCTCGATCGACTCGATCGGGCGCCCCGAGAGCGCCGAGTAGATGCTCAGCAGGTTCGAGATGCCGGGCTTGCCCTCGCGGTCATAGGAGACGACGCCGTCGGTGTCGGTCACCGCGCGCATGATCTTCTTGCGCGTCGCGTCCGGCTCGTCGAGCACCCAGATGATGCCGGCGCCGGAGTCGGCCGACTTCGACATCTTCGACTGCGGGTTCTGCAGGTCGTAGATGCGGGCGCCGTCCTTGAGGATCATCGCCTGCGGCACCACGAAGGTCTCGCCGAACCGGCTGTTGAACCGCTCGGCGAGGTCGCGGGTGAGCTCGACGTGCTGGCGCTGGTCGTCGCCGACCGGCACGACCTCCGTGTCGTAGAGCAGGATGTCCGCCGCCATCAGCACGGGATACGCGAACAGGCCGACCGAGGTCGCCTCTGCCCCCTGCTTGGCCGACTTGTCCTTGAACTGTGTCATCCGCGACGCCTCGCCGAAGCCGGTGATGGTGTTCAGCACCCAGGCGAGCTGCGCGTGTGCCGGCACGTGCGACTGCACGTAGAGCGTCGACGCGGACGGGTCGATGCCGGCCGCGATGTACTGGGCCGCCGTGCGCCGGGTCTTCTGGCGCAGCTCCTCCGGGTCCTGCGCGACGGTGATCGCGTGCAGGTCGACGACGGAGAAGAACGCGTCGTGCGTCGTCTGCAGCTGCTTCCACTGCAGCAGGGCGCCGACGTAGTTGCCGAGGTGCAGCGACTCCGCGGAGGGCTGCATTCCGGAATAGAGACGGGGGAGGGATGTCATGTTCGTGCCTTCGGTTCGGTGGATGTGCGGATGGTCTACTCAGAGCGCGTAGTCGACGACCACGGGGGTGTGGTCGGACCATCGCTCGTCGTAGGCGGACGCACGGTCCACCGCGTAGTGCTTCACCGTCGCCGCGAGGGCGGGAGTGGCCAGCTGGTAGTCGATCCGCCAGCCGGAGTCGTTGTCGAACGCCTTACCGCGCCACGACCACCAGGTGTACGGGCCGTCGACCTCGCCCGCCCACTTGCGGCCGACGTCCACCCAGCCGAGGCCGGCGCCCGCGTTGTACGCAGCGTCGTCCTCCGCGCCGAGGATGCGGTCGAAGTATGCGCGCTCCTCCGGGAGGAAGCCGGCACGCTTGACGTTGCCCTTCCAGTTGCGGATGTCCAGCGTGCGGTGCCCGACATTGAGATCGCCGAGGACGACGGCGAGCTCGCTGTGCTTCTGCAGCTCCGGCAGCCTGGCCTCCATCGCGTCGAGGAACTTGTACTTCTCGACCTGCTTGTCGGTCTCCGCCTCGCCCGAGTGCACGTAGGTGCTCACGACCGTGACGACCTTCCCGGCCACCTCGTAGTCGGCCTCGAGCCAGCGCCCGGCGCTGTCGAACTCGGTGGGGCCGAGCTCGACGCGGTGGATGGCCGCGCGGTGCCGGCTGGCGATCGCCACGCCGGCGCGCCCCTTGGCGCTCGCCGGGTCGTGCACGATGTCCCAGTCGTCGCCGAGCAGCGACTGGAGGTCCTCGGTGGACGCGCGCACCTCCTGCAGGGCGAGGATGTCGACGTCGCGCGTGTCCAGCCAGGAGCCCATCCCCTTGCGGAAGGCGGCACGGATGCCGTTGACGTTCACCGTCGCGATGCGCAGGGGTTTGCTTGGCATGGATCAAGCCTACCGGGGACGGCCGACGCTCCCTTCGTCGAGCAGATCGTTGAGCCGGTGCTCCGCCTTCTCGACACGACGCTGGGCCGGGAACCGGCCGAGCAGGCGGGCCCGGCGCAGCTCGTTCTTCGCGTCGTCGAGCTCCGCTCGCGCCACCAGCACGCGCGCCTTGTACTCGGCGGCGGCGCGCTCGGCCGCCGCCTGCTCCGGAGTGATCATCCGCGGCGAGAGACCGCGGTCGAACATCCCGACCGCGATCCAGGACGCCGAGAGCAGGATCACCCGGGAGACCAGATTGAACCAGAGCAGCAGACCGACGAACACGGCGAAGCTGGCCAGCAGCGGGTTCTTGGTCGCGCTGCCGAGCAGCAGACCGCCGAGCGCGCTCAGGCCTGCGAGCACCGCCGCGCCGAGCAGCACACCGAAGAAGAGGTTGCGCCACGGGATGGCCACCCTCGCCATCACGCGGAACATGGCACCGAGCGTGAAGATGTTGAGCAGCAGCGACACCAGGAGGGCGGAGAACCGGGTGATGACGCCCGCCCAGAACGAGTCGGGGCTCAGGCCGACGAGGGTGAGCAGGAAGGTCAGCGCCTGGGTGCTCGCGATCGTGAGCAGGGCGGAGAACACGAGCACGACCCCGAAGGCCAGCGAGAGGAAGAGGTCGCGGATCTTCTGCAGCACATAGTTCGTGGTGTCCCGGCTGAGGCCGAAGACCGCGCGGACGGCCTGGCGTGTGTAGTACAGCCAGCCGATCGCGGTCCAGAGCAGGCCGATCGCCGCGATGATGCCGTACCAGCCGAAGCCGGTCGCCTGCTCCAGCTGCTCCTCGTTGATGACGCCGGGCGTCGAGCCGGTCTGGATGAGGCCGGGGACGGACTTGTTGATGAGGGTGACCAGCGCATCGAAGATGTCGGGGTTGCCGCTCAGCCAGATGCTCGCGGCGGAGAAGCCCAGCCAGATCGCCGCGAAGATCGCGAACAGCGACTGGAAGCCCATCCCGGCCGCCCGCAGGTTTCCGTCGGAATGCGAGTAGTTGATGTACACGCGGTACGGCCGCAGGCTCTGCACCCACTTGGCCAGTCGCGAGGCGCGGGCCACCGGCTTCTCGAGGCGCTCGCGCAGCGGCTCGGCGGCGTCGAGGAAGCGCTCCTTCAGCGTCTCCTCCGTCTCGGGCTGCACCGTCCCCTCGGCGCGCTGGAGCGCCTCGTCCGGCTCAGCCGGCTTCCGAGTGTTCCTCGCCACCCCGCAAGGATAGCGAGCGGGATGCCTGCGCAAGAGAGGTTAAGCGGGCCGCGCGCCGCGGAGGGCGGCGCGCGGCCGGGTGGATCAGTACGAGTACGACGAGTAGCCGGCGGAGGCGGCCACGGCACTGAACACGATCGCGAGGATCACCATGAGGATGATGAACGCGATGTAGATGTAGCCGACGATGAGGCCGGCGAGCGCGAGGCCGCGGCCGGACTCGCCGGAGCGCTTGATCTGGCTGAGGGCGATGTGGCCGCAGATCACGCCGGCGAGCGGGAACACGAAGGCTCCAACCAGCGCGATGATGGCGAGCACGTTCGTGCCCGACTTCTGGGCGGGGTACGGGGTGTAGCCGGCCGGCGGCGCGGGCGGGTACGAGGCGGGCGTCTGGTCGGACATGGTGAGGTGTTCTCCGATCGGGAAACGGGTCGGGTTCAGTTCTGCGGCACGCTGCCCGCCAGCACACCCGCGGGATGAAGGGTGGCGGCGATGGCGTTCGCGGTCTCCTGGAACGCGGTGTCGGTCTTGGCGGCGCCGATGGCGCCGCCCTTGAGTGCGCCTGAGGCCATGTTGCGGTTCAGGCGGGCGACCAGGCGGCCCTCCGTGTCGACCATGAAGTCGACGAGGAAGGACACCTGGAAGTTCTTGCCGGCGAAGGCGCCGAGCCAGAAGGTGGAGGCGGCGCTGCCGCGCTTCGCCAGCAGCCCGCCGGTCGGGGTGGCCGTGACGGTGAAGCCCTGCGCCTGCAGCGCTGAGGCGACGAGGTGCCGCCCTGCGTCGTGGTCGCCGAGGATGAAGAAGTCGTGGGCGGAGGGCATGGCGGAGTCCTTCGGGCGAGAGTCGGGTGAGTTGGGGGTGGGCGCGACGGCGGGCCCGGCATGACACTCTATCGGGGTACAGCGACCGCGTCCATACCGCTGGCCCAGCGGGATGCGCGGCTAGCGCCTGAGCGGACGGCGCCTCGCGGCGACGACCAGCGCGGCGCCGGCGAGGGCGAGAGCCCCGGTGAGCGCGAGCAGCGCTGTCGGCAGGCTGCTCCCGGTGCCGGCGAGGTCGGTCGGCGTCGCCGGGGGAGCGGGGGGCACGGGGGGAGCGGGAGGCACGGGCGGTGCGGGGGGTGCAGGGGGAGCAGGAGGCGCGGGCGGAACCACGACGGCGGCGACGGTCAGTTTCGCTGCCGCGGTGGTGACGGTGCGGTCGAGAGCGTCGGTGAAGACGGCGCGGTACTGGCTGCCGTTCTGGCCGAGCGCCGTGGCCGGAATCGTGTAGGTCGCCGCGGTGGCGCCGTCGATCGGTGCCCACGTGGCACCGTCGTCGATGCTGACCTCCCACTGCACGGTCAGTGGTGCGGCCTCACCTGTTGCTCCCGCGGTGAAGGAGGCTTCATCGCCCTCGGTGACGGACTGGTCGGTTGGATCCTCGGTCACGATCGGGGGCGCCGGGACGGTCACCGTGAGTGTCGCCGCCGCCGTCGTCGCCGAGCCGGCCTGGTTGCTGAACACGGCCCGGTACTGCATGCCGTCGTCTGCCTGGGCGGCGGTGAGGCTGTAGGAGTCGGTGTTCGCTCCGGCGATGTCCGTGAACGTCGTGCCGTCGGCGCTGACTTGCCACTGCACGCTCAGCGGCTGCGAGCCGGACGCGCTCGCCGTGAACGTCGCGGTCTCTCCGATGCCGACCGTGGTGTCGGCGGGATCCGTCACGACGGTCGGAGCGACCGGGAGGACCACGAGATCGGCGGAGGTCGTCGTCGCGGTCGAACCGGCCGCGTCGGTGAACACGGCTCGGAAGAAGGTGGAGTTCTGGCTCAGCTGTGCAGAGGGGATCGTGTATGTGGCCGACGTCGCTCCGTCGATCGGCGACCACGGTCCCGCGCTGCTCGTGCTCGACTCCCATTGCACGGAGAGCGGCGCCGCGCCTCCGGTGGCCTGTGCGGAGAAGGTGGCAGGCTGTCCGTCGAAGACGGTCTGGCTGGTCGGGTTCTGGGTGATGGTGGGTGGTACGGGAACGATCTCGGTGAGCGTGTAGGCCGCGATGGATGTCGCGAAGGAGCGATGGGTCACGGGGTCTGTGGCGATCCAGTAGGCCGCGGTGACGCCGGGCAGCGTCTGGGTCAGCGACGCGGAGCGCGAGTCGACGATGGCCACGGCGCCCCCGCCGGTGCCGAAGGGCAGCGTTATGAATGTGGCACCCGCGGCCGGATCCTGGGACTGGTAATAGCTGTTCGCGATCGGAATGGTGCGGGTCTGCGTGTTCGTCGCCGTGGAGAACACCGACGCGGTCGTCCGCGTCTGGTCCGACACCACGGCGTGCGACCCATCGGTCGTCAGCGTGACCTGGTGCGCGGCACCGAGGCCTGTCCAGGTCGCGGCGAGGGTTGCCGCTGCCGTGTCGATGACGTAGACCGAAGAAGCGTTGCTACCCAGATAGAGCAGGGAGCCGTCCGCCGATTCGGTCACCGTCTCCGCTCGGCCGGGCAGCGGGACGGCTGGGAGCGGTGCCGGTGCGGACGGATCTGCGAGATCGAAGACGCTCAGGGATCCGGAATTCGCGACCCAGAGCCGGGTGCCATCGTGCGAGACCGTCACGCCGACGGGCGAGGTCCCCACCGGGAGGCTCGTGCTCACGGCCGCACCGCCCGCCGGGATGACCGCGACCGATCCGGAGACACCGGTACCGGTGTACTGACTCACATAGACCACACCGGTCGGCCCGGCGGCAATCGCATACGGTTCGTTCGGAACGGTGATCGTCCGCACGAGCGAGAGCGTCGCCTCGTCGTAGACGAGGACCGTGTTCAGCGTTCTCGTCGCCACGTAGATCAGACCGCGCGCGGGATCGATCGCCACCCCGCTTCCCGACGATGGCATCGTGATCTTGCGCCCGACGACGTAAGACGGCGGCGCTGCGTCGGCGCTCACCGGCACCGCCAGGGCGAGCACAAGCGCGGTGGCGACCGTGCACAGGGCGGCGACCCAGCGCTTGACCATGGCGGAGTTCCTTTCCGGTGACGTGCCGTCAGGGTACGCCGGCGCGTCGCGGTCGAGGAAAACCGGGCGTCAGTATGACGATGTCGAGCCGTACGCGAGCGTGACCAGCCGGTCGCGGGCTACGTCGAATGCGGATCTGGGATATCACAATCGTGCCGTCTGGCGCATTGGCCCGGGGCGCTCCCGTGAGGATATCCGTGTCGCGGCGCCACCGTTTCCGTGCGGAGACAACAACGCGTTCCATGGCCCGATCCGCTACCCTGACCGGATGCCGCACGCCATCGTCCTCGGAGGAACAGGGCTGCTCGGTCGCGCGAGCGCCCTCCGTCTCGCTCGGGCGGGCTGGAGCGTCGTCGTCACCGGGCGCGATCCCGGTCACGTTCCCGACGCGCTCGACGAGGCCGGCGCGCGGTTCGTGAGTTCGGACCGGCGAGACGCGGCCGCGCTCGCCGACGTGCTCCGCGGCGGCGCGGACCTACTCGTCGACGCGTACTGCTTCACCGCCGACGATGCGCGTTCGCTCCTCCCGCACCTGCCCGGCATCGGGTCGGTCGCCATGTTCTCCAGCAAGGCCGTCTACGTCGACGCGGACGGCCGGCACATCAACTCGACGGAACGCCCGGACTTCGGCGGCCCCGTCACCGAGGACACGGCGACGCTCGAACCTGCCTGGGACGGTCGTTACCGGAGCAGGGACGGCTACGGCAGGAACAAGGTGGCGGCCGAGCGCGTCCTGCTCGAGTCCGGGCACCCGGTGAGCGTGCTCCGGGCGTCCAAGGTGCACGGCGAGGGCGCCGCCCTCCCGCGCGAGTGGCACTTCGTGCGCCGGGTGCTCGACGGCCGTCGCGCCGTGCTCCTCGCGCACGACGGACGCGGCTTCGACCATCCGACGGCGGCGGCCAATGCCGCCGCGCTCGTACAGGTCGTCGGTGAGAGCCCCGGGCGCCGGGTGCTCAACATCGCCGACCCCGACGTCCCGACCGGGCGGGACATCGCGCGTGCCGTAGCCAACCGCCTCGAGCACGAATGGGAGGAGGTGCTCGTCCCCGGCGACGCCCCCGGCTGGCATCCCTGGGATGTCGTCCCGGGGATCACCCTCGACCTGCGCGCCGCGGAGGCGATCGGGTACCGCCCGGCCGGGACATACGCCGAGCTGATCGGGCCGACGATCGACTCCGTCGTCGCCTTCGGTCTCGACGCCCCCTGGGCCCAGAAGGCGGGCGACACGGACTTCGACTACGCCGCGGAGGACGCCTACCTGGCCCGGCGCTGAGCGACGAGCCCGGAGACGACCACGCCCCCCGGCCGGCGGGCCGAGGGGCGTGTCGTCAGAGCGGGAGGCTCAGGGCTTGCCGCGCATGATCGCCTGCTTGACCTCGGCGATCGCCTGCGTCACCTGGATGCCGCGGGGGCACGCGTCGGTGCAGTTGAAGGTCGTGCGGCAGCGCCAGACGCCCTCCTTGTCGTTCAGGATGTCGAGGCGGACCTGCGCGTTGTCGTCGCGCGAGTCGAAGATGAAGCGGTGCGCGTTCACGATCGCGGCCGGGCCGAAGTACTGGCCGTCGGTCCAGAACACCGGGCAGGACGAGGTGCACGCGGCGCACAGGATGCACTTGGTGGTGTCGTCGAAGCGGGCGCGGTCGGCGACCGACTGGATGCGCTCCTTGCCCTTCTCGGGCTTGCTGTTCGCGACGAGGAACGGCTGCACCTCGCGGTAGCTCGCGAAGAACGGCTCCATGTCGACGATCAGGTCCTTCTCCAGCGGCAGGCCCTTGATGGCCTCGACGTAGATCGGCTTGGAGATGTCCAGGTCCTTGATCAGCGTCTTGCAGGCGAGGCGGTTGCGGCCGTTGATGCGCATGGCGTCCGAGCCGCAGATGCCGTGGGCGCACGAGCGGCGGAACGTGAGCGAGCCGTCCTGCTCCCACTTGATCTTGTGCAGCGCATCGAGGATGCGGTCGGTCGGGAACATCTCGACGTCGAAGTCCTGCCAGCGCGGCTCGGTGTCCACGTCCGGGTCGAACCGGCGGATGATCAGCGTGACGGTGAACGACTGGACCGGCGCCTCGGGCGCAGGTGGAGTCTCCAGTACGGCGGTCGACATCAGTACTTCCTCTCCATAGGCTCGTAGCGCGTCACGACGACCGGCTTCCAGTCGAGCGTGATGTGGTCCGCCGCGTCGGCGGAGTGCGGGTCGCCGGTCAGGTAGGCCATCGTGTGCTTCATGTAGTTCTCGTCGTCGCGCTTCGGGTAGTCGTCGCGCATGTGCCCGCCGCGGGACTCCTTGCGGTTGCGGGCCGAGAACACCACGACCTCGGCGAGGTCGAGCAGGAAGCCCAGCTCGACGGCCTCGAGGAGGTCGGTGTTGAAGCGCTTGCCCTTGTCCTGGACGACGACGTTCTTGTAGCGCTCGCGGAGGCGGTGGATGGTGCCGGTCACCTGCTCCAGCGACTCGTCGGTGCGGAACACCTGCGCGTTCTTGTCCATCTCGTCCTGCAGCTCCTTGCGGATCGCGGCGATCCGCTCGGTGCCGGTGCCGGAGCGCAGGCCCTCGATCATCCCGCGGACGAACGCGGCCGGGTCCTCCGGGAGCGGGACGGCCGTCGCGGTCTTCACATACTCGACCGCATTGTTGCCGGCGCGCTTGCCGAAGACGTTGATGTCCAGCAGCGAGTTGGTGCCGAGGCGGTTGGAGCCGTGCACCGAGACGCAGGCGCACTCGCCCGCGGCGTACAGGCCGGGGACGACCGTGGTGTTGTCGCGCAGCACCTCGGCGTTGTTGTTGGTCGGGATGCCGCCCATCGCGTAGTGCGCGGTCGGCATGACCGGGACCGGCTCGACGACGGGGTCGACGCCGAGGTAGGTGCGGGCGAACTCGGTGATGTCCGGGAGCTTGGTCTCCAGGACCTCGGCGCCCAGGTGCGTGCAGTCGAGCAGCACGTAGTCCTTGTGCGGGCCGGCACCGCGTCCCTCGGCCACCTCCTGGACCATGCAGCGGGCGACGATGTCGCGGGGAGCCAGGTCCTTGATGGTGGGAGCGTAGCGCTCCATGAACCGCTCGCCGGAGGCGTTGCGCAGGATCGCGCCCTCGCCTCGCGCGCCCTCGGTGAGGAGGATGCCGAGCCCGGCGAGGCCGGTCGGGTGGAACTGGAAGAACTCCATGTCCTCGAGCGGGAGCTTCTTGCGCCAGATGATGCCGACGCCGTCGCCGGTGAGGGTGTGGGCGTTGGAGGTGGTCTTGAAGATCTTGCCGAAGCCGCCGGTCGCGAAGATGATCGCCTTCGAATGGAAGACGTGCAGCTCGCCGGTGGCCAGCTCGTACGCGACGACGCCCGCGGGCTGGTCGACACCGTCGACCTCGTTCATGATCACGTCGAGCACGTAGAACTCGTTGAAGAAGTTGATGCCGAGCTTGACGCAGTTCTGGAACAGCGTCTGCAGGATCATGTGGCCGGTGCGGTCGGCCGCGTAGCACGCGCGGCGGACGGGCGCCTTGCCGTGGTCACGGGTGTGACCGCCGAACCGGCGCTGGTCGATCTTGCCCTCTGGCGTCCGGTTGAACGGCAGGCCCATGTTCTCGAGGTCGATGACCGCGTCGATGGCCTCCTTCGCGAGGATCTCCGCCGCGTCCTGGTCGACCAGGTAGTCGCCGCCCTTGACGGTGTCGAAGGTGTGCCACTCCCAGCTGTCCTCCTCCACGTTGGCGAGCGCCGCGGCCATGCCGCCCTGCGCCGCGCCGGTGTGGGAGCGGGTGGGGTAGAGCTTCGAGATCACCGCGGTCTTGGCGTGCGGTCCGGCCTCGATGGCCGCGCGCATCCCGGCGCCGCCTGCGCCGACGATGACGATGTCGAACTCGTGGTAGTGGACGCCGTCGATGACGGTCGATTCGGTGGTTTCAGTCGTAGTCACAGGTTCTTGTTTTCCGTCAATCGCTTCACTTGGCCGGGCAGAACGAGGGGAGGTCGGCCGCCGCGGCGCCGGCGGGGCACGGGTCGAACGTGAAGATCACGAGCGTGCCGAGCACGATCAGCACGACCACCGCTGCCGCGATGACCCACTTGAGGATGCGGTTGACCGTCCGGTTGTACGCGTAGTCGTTCACCAGCGTGCGCATGCCGTTGCCGCCGTGGATGAGCGCGAGCCAGAGCATCAGCAGGTCCCAGACCTGCCAGAACGGCGTCGCGTACTTGCCGGCGACGAAGGCGAAGTCGATCTGCTTGACACCGTCGCCGAGGACGAGGTTGATCAGCAGGTGGCCGAAGATGAGGATGACCAGCAGCACGCCGGAGGCGCGCATGTAGATCCAGCCCCACTTCTCCCAGTTGTTCCCCTTGCGGGCCGGGCGGGCCGGCGTGCGCGGCGCTTGAATCGTCGTCACGTCAGTTCACCTCCGAGAAGATGTGGATGAGCTGCGTCGGCACGAAGCCGGCCATCAGCACCACCCAGAGCACGATGACGATCCAGAACATGACCTTCTGGTACTTGACGCCCTTGCTCCAGAAGTCGATGAGGATGATCCGGATGCCGTTGAAGGCGTGGAAGATGATCGCCGCCACGAGCGCCATCTCGCCGAACCCCATGATCGGGTTCTTGTAGGTCCCGATCACCGCGTTGTACGCCTCCGGGCTGACCCGGATGAGCGAGGTGTCGAGGATGTGGACGAGAAGGAAGAAGAAGATGGCGACCCCGGTGATGCGGTGCAGCACCCAGGACCACATTCCTTCACGGCCGCGGTACAGTGTGCCGCCCGGCCGGGTCTTGGTCGGCTGCAGGGTCCCTGCCGCTTGGTCTGGCACGAACAACCCTCCCTGGTTGGATCGCTGACGGAAGGCGCGTGAAGCGCGTTGCCAAGTCTATGCCGCGGGGGCGACCGACGCTTCTTAGGGTGACCTTGGTTATCTCGACGTCGAGATAACTCGACCCGCGCGCCGGTTGACCGCGGGCGGCCTCGGCGTACGTTCTGCGGCATGACACAGGACGAGCCCGTGATGGACGGGAGCACCGAGGCCGGCGTCGACGTCAAGGTCGCCGGGATCGTCGAGCAGCTGCGCGCCGACATGCAGCTGCGGCCCCAGGAGGACAGCGAGCGGCTGCTCCGCCAGCGCCTGACGGACGCGGGCATCCAGCTCGACGACGCCGAGATCAGCCGCATCGCGCGCGACGTGCAGAACGGCCCCTCCGCCGTCGATTGACGCCCGCGTCAGAGCACGTCGGTGGAGCCGGTGAGCTTGAGGGCGTCGACGACGGCCTTCACCCGCTGGGCGTTCTCGCTCGTGGTCACCAGCAGCGCGTCCGGGGTGTCGACGACGACGATGTCGCGCACGCCGATCAGGCTGATCACCCGCTTGCTCTGACTCACCACGATGCCGCTGGAGGAGTCGGCGAGCACGCGCGCGTCCTCGCCGAGGATGGCGAGATCCGACTTCCGGCCGCCCGAGTTCAGCTTGGCGAGCGAGGCGAAGTCTCCGACGTCGTCCCAGTCGAAGTAGCCCGGGATGACGGCGAGCCGGCCGGCGGCGGCAGCCGGCTCCGCCACCGCGTAGTCGATGGCGATCTTCTCGAGCCGCGGCCAGATCCTGTCGACGGCGGGACCGCGTGTCGCCGGGTCGTCCCAGGCGGCCGCGAGCTCGATGAGACCCTTGTGCAGCGCGGGCTTGGTGCGGGCGATCTCCTCGAGCAGCCGGTCGGCCCGGGCGATGAACATGCCCGCGTTCCAGAGGTAGGAGCCGTCCGCGACGTAGCCCTCCGCCGTCGCCAGGTCCGGCTTCTCCACGAACGACCCGACCGCGAGCGCGCTCGGCGCCCCCGACAGTTCGAGCGGCCCCGCGCAGTGGATGTAGCCGAAGCCGACCGCCGGCTCCGTCGGCTTGATCCCGATGGTCGTGATGAAGCCGGCGTCGGCGGCGGCGACCGCCTCCCGCACGGCGGCGGTGAACAGCCGGTGGTTCCTGATCACGTGGTCGGCGGCGAACGAGCCGATGATGACGCCGGGCTCCCGGCGCTCCAGGATGGCCGCGGCGAGGCCGATCGCGGCGGTGGAGTCGCGCGGCTCGGACTCCAGGACGACGTTCGGGTCGGCCAGCGACGGGAGCTGGGCCTCCACGGCGGCGCGGTGCGCGCGGCCGGTGACCACCATGATCCGCTGCTCGCCGCTGATCGGCGCCAGGCGCTCCCACGTGTCCCGCAGCAGGGTGTTCCCCGAGCCGGTGAGATCGTGAAGGAACTTCGGCGCGTCCGCCCGCGACAGCGGCCAGAGGCGTGAGCCGATCCCGCCGGCCGGGATGACACTGTAGAACCGCTCGATCGTGCCGCGAGGTGTCGTCATGGCGAAAGGATACCGAGCGCTGCTGGACACCGGGCGTTCACGGCCGGGACACCGCGGGCGCGCAGACTCGCCCCATGCGGATCGCCGTCGTCAGCGAGAGCTTCCTCCCCACCGTCAACGGAGTCACGAACAGCGTCCTGCGGGTGCTGGACAACCTGGCCGCCGCCGGGCACGAGGCCATCGTCATCTGCCCGGACGCGGGGGCCCCGGGGGAGTACGCCGGCTTCCGCATCCACCAGGTGCCGTCGATCGCCTACCGGCAGTTCCCGGTCGGCCTGCCGAGCCCCCAGGTCCAGCGCATCCTCGCGCGGTTCGCGCCCGACGTGCTGCACGCGGCATCCCCCTTCCTCCTCGGTGCGCAGGCGATCGCCGCCGCCAACCGGCTGGGCGTGCCGTCCGTCGCGATCTACCAGACCGACGTCGCCGGGTTCGCCAGACGGAACGGGCTCGGGATGACCTCGGCCATCGCCTGGAAGTACGTGCGCTGGGTGCACGACGGCGCCGACCTCACCCTGGCGCCGTCGTCCGCCTCCGAGTTCGACCTGCGCCAGGCCGGGGTCCGTCGCGTCGCCCGCTGGGGCCGCGGCGTCGACCTCGACCGCTACCACCCCAACAACCGGCGCTCGCCGGAGGCGGTCGCGCTGCGCGAGCGGCTCTCGCCGGACGGCGAGGTCGTCGTCGGCTACGTGGGGCGGGTGGCACCCGAGAAGCAGGTGGAGCGGCTGCGCGCGCTGCGCGGGCTGCCGGGCGTCTCGGTCGCCATCGTCGGGGACGGTCCCGCCCGTCCCGCGGCCGAGCGCGAGCTGCGCGGGATGCACGTGACCTGGCTCGGGCGGCTCGGAGGAGCGGAGCTCGCCACGGCATACGCCGCGCTCGACGTCTTCGTCCACACCGGGTCGGAGGAGACGTTCGGCCAGACGGTCCAGGAAGCGCACGCTTCCGGTCTGCCGGTGGTCGCGCCGCGTGCCGGCGGCCCTGTCGACCTGGTCGAGCACGGCACGGACGGTCTCCTCTATCCGCCCGCGGACGACCGCGCGCTGCGGGCCGCCGTCGCGATGCTCGCGCAGGACACGCCGCTGCGGATGAGGATGGGCGAGGCCGGACGCCGGGCGGTGCTCGGCCGCGGCTGGGACGCGCTCTGCGGCGAGCTGATCGGGCACTACGAGCGGGTCATCCTGGACGCCTCCGCCGACGTCCAGCCCGCGGGCAGACAGCGCGCGTACAGTTAGGTGGCCCCTTCTCCGGGCCGTCTTCAACGAGCACCTGGAGGTGAACGATGGCGAACCTGAACCGACGCGGCATTCCGATGCCCTTCGTGTCCCGATCGCGGCGGGTCGATCCTCCCAGTACCGCTCCGCAGGCCGTCATCGAGCCTGCAGCCCGCCGGTCCAGCATGGTCGACAGTGCCGTGTACGCCGACGGTGTCCGTGTCGCGTCCCCGCGCACCCTGGCCGAGACCTACCGCGCCCTCGACGCGACGCCTGGCGGCGTCGCGTGGATCGGGCTGTACCGGCCGAGCGAGAAGGAGCTCATGTCGCTGGCGGAGGAGTTCAGCCTCCACCCGCTGGCCGTCGAGGACGCGATCGTCGCCCACCAGCGGCCCAAGCTGGAGCGGTACGACACCGTCCTCTTCGTGGTGCTCAAGGCGGCGAACTACCTGGACGTGCCGGAGGAGGTCGACTTCGGCGAGCTGCACCTCTTCGTCGGCCCGAACTTCGTGATCACAGTCCGGCACAGCGAGTCGCCCGACCTCTCCACCGTGCGGCAGCGCATGGAGGGGGAGCGGGAGCTGCTCGCGCTCGGGCCGCAGGCCATCCTCTACGCGATCATCGACGCGGTGGTTGATGCGTACAGCCCGGTCGTCGCCGGTCTCGCCAACGACATCGACGAGATCGAGACGCAGGTGTTCGGCGGGGATGCGCTGGTCTCCCGGCGCATCTACGAGCTGTCGCGGGAGGTCATCGACTTCCAGCGGGCGACGCATCCCCTCTCCTCCGTGATGGTCGCGCTGGAGCGCGGCTCCGCGAAGTACGGCGTCACCGAGGAGCTGGAGCGCCGCCTGCGCGACGTCGCCGACCACCTCACGCAGGTGAACGAGCGTGTCGACGGCTTCCGCTACCTGCTGCGCGACATCCTCACGGTGAACTCGACGCTGGTCGCCGAGCGCCAGAACGAGGAGATGACGCGTCTGGCGCATTCGACGCACCGGCAGGGGGAGGAGGTCAAGAAGATCTCGTCCTGGGCGGCGATCCTCTTCGCGCCCTCCCTCATCGCGGGCATCTACGGCATGAACTTCACGCACATGCCGGAGCTGCAGTGGCCGCTCGGCTATCCGCTCGCCGTGGTGGCGATGCTCGGGCTCAGCAGCCTCCTGTACGCGATCTTCAAGAAGCGTGGCTGGCTGTAGGTGCGGAACGGTCCGTCCCCCACGCTGGGGCGGACCGTTCTGCCGTGCTCAAATGAGCAGGTGCCAACCACGCGCGCGTTTGTAACGCTTGCATGAAGAAGCCGGATTTTGGAACGGTGCGGTTCGTCACATTCGGTAACGTGCATTGCATACCCTGGCCCGCGTCCCTGCGCGCGGTCACGCATCTTGGAGGACAACCTTGAGAATCACAGCCCGTAAGGCCGGCCTCGTCGGTCTGGCGGCGGTCGGCGTCGTGTCGCTGCTCGCCGCGTGCTCGGCTGCCCCGTCGGACAGCTCGACCACGGGAGCCGCGAAGAGCGACTTCCTTCCCTGCATGGTCTCCGACTCCGGCGGTTTCGACGACCACTCGTTCAACCAGCTCGGCTACGAGGGCCTGCAGGAGGCGGCGAAGTCCCTCGGCGTCGACTACAAGAAGGCCGAGTCGAAGAGCGAGAACGACTTCGCTCCGAACGTCCAGAGCATGATCGACCAGAACTGCAAGCTGGTCGTCACCGTCGGCTTCCTGCTGAAGGACGCGACCGAGAAGGCCGCGAAGGCTAACCCGGACGTCAACTTCGCGATCATCGACGACAACGAGATCAAGGCCGACAACGTCAAGCCGATCATCTTCGACACCGCGCAGGCCGCGTTCCTCGCGGGCTACGCCGCGGCGAGCTACTCGAAGACCAACACCGTCGGCACCTTCGGCGGCATGCAGATCCCGACCGTCACCATCTTCATGGACGGCTTCGCGGACGGCGTGAAGTACTTCAACGACCAGAAGGGCAAGTCCGTGAAGGTCGTCGGCTGGAACGTCGACACCCAGAAGGGCTCCTTCACCGGCGGCTTCGACGCCAACGAGACCGCGAAGAACACGGCTCAGGGCATCATCGACCAGAACGCCGACGTCATCATGCCGGTCGGCGGCCCGATCTACCAGTCGGCCGCGCAGGCGATCAAGGACTCCGGCAAGCCGATCGCGATGATCGGTGTCGACGCCGACGTCTACCAGTCCGACCCCAGCGTCAAGGACCTGCTCCTCACCTCGGTGATGAAGGGCATGAAGCCGGCGACCAACGACGTGGTCACCCAGGCCGCCAAGGGCAAGTTCGACAGCACGCCGTACGTCGGCACGCTGAAGAACGACGGCGTCGGCATCGCCCCGTTCCACAACTTCGAGTCGAAGGTGGACAAGGGCCTGCAGGGCGAGCTGGACAAGATCAAGGCCGGCATCATCGACGGCTCGATCAAGGTCACCTCGCCGTCGTCGCCGAAGCAGTAACGACACGACAGCACTCGACGGGGAGGTCAGCGGACGCTGGCCTCCCCGTCGCACGTCGCCCCTTGTCCGGGCCGCTCGTTTGAGCACACACTGACATATGCGCAGGAAGGTAATGTGAGGGTGCGCATCGAGGCCACCCCGCCGTTTCGCGTGCGATCACACAACGTCTCTGTGCTCACCCCGGGCGAGTAGAGAAGGAACCCACCCGAATGAAGCTCGAACTCCGCGGCATCACCAAACGGTTCGGTGCCCTGGTCGCGAACGACCACATCGACCTGACGGTCGAACCCGGCGAGATCCACTGCCTGCTCGGCGAGAACGGCGCAGGCAAGTCGACTCTGATGAATGTCCTGTACGGCCTGTACCAGGCCGACGAGGGCGAGATCCTCCTGGACGACGAGGTCCAGCACTTCGCCGGCCCCGGTGACGCCATGAAGGCGGGCATCGGGATGGTGCACCAGCACTTCATGCTCATCCCCGTCTTCACCGTCGCCGAGAACGTCATGCTCGGCCACGAGCAGACGAAGTTCGGCGGACGCCTCGACCTGGCCGCGGCCCGCGCGAAGGTGCGCGAGATCTCCGCGCGGTTCGGCTTCGACGTCGACCCGGACGCCGTCGTCGAGGACCTGCCGGTCGGCGTCCAGCAGCGCGTGGAGATCATCAAGGCGCTGTCCCAGAACGCGAAGGTGCTCGTCTTCGACGAGCCCACCGCGGTGCTGACGCCGCAGGAGACCGACGAGCTGATGGCGATCATGCGCCAGCTCAAGGAGCAGGGCACCGCCATCGTCTTCATCACGCACAAGCTGCGCGAGGTCCGCGAGGTCGCAGACCGCATCACCGTCATCCGGCTCGGCAAGGTGATCGGCGAGACGGAGCCCACCGCCACCAATGCCGAGATGGCGTCGATGATGGTCGGCCGCGCCGTCTCGCTCACCGTCGAGAAGGCGCCCGCGCAGCCCGGCGAGCCGGCGCTCGTCGTGGACGACCTCTCGGTCATCGACCCGATCGGCCAGCTGGTGGTCAACAAGGTGAGCTTCGAGGTCCGCGCGGGGGAGATCCTCGCGATCGCCGGCGTGCAGGGCAACGGCCAGACCGAGCTGACCGAGGCGATCCTCGGCCTGCAGCCGCGCGTGGAGGGCAGGATCCTGCTCGACGGCAAGGAGATCCAGGGCCGCAGCCCGCGCAAGGTGCTCGACGCCGGCGTCGGCTTCGTGCCCGAGGACCGCAACGAGGACGGCCTCGTCGGCGAGTTCAGCATCCAGGAGAACCTGATGCTCGACCGCTCGACGGGGGAGCCGTTCGTCAAGGGCGGCAACATCCAGTTCTCCTACCTCAAGGACTTCGCCGAGGAGAAGGTGCGCGAGTTCGACGTGCGCACCCAGTCCATCGACCAGAAGGTCGGCAGGCTCTCCGGCGGCAACGCGCAGAAGGTGGTGCTCGCCCGCGAGCTCAGCCGAGACCTGCGCCTGTTCGTGGCGGCGCAGCCGACGCGCGGGCTCGACGTCGGCTCGATCGAGTTCGTCCACAAGCGCATCGTCGAGACGCGGGACGCGGGCGTCCCCGTCATCGTGGTCTCGACCGAGCTCGACGAGGTGGCCGCGCTGGCCGACCGCATCGCCGTGATGTATCGCGGGGGGATCGTAGGAATCGTGCCGGGCGACACCTCGCGTGACGTTCTCGGCCTCATGATGGCCGGCGAGTCGCCGGAGCAGGCAGGAGCAGCAGCATGACCGGGACCCCGACCGCCGGAGCGCCCGCCGCGCCGGCGCAGCCGACGCAGCCCGCGTCGCCGGCCGGCAAGCCGGAGAACGACGACCGCTGGAACAAGGCGATCCGCGACATCATGGGCGGCCCGGTGGTCATCTCGATCCTCGCCGTCGTGCTCGCGCTCGTCGTGGGGGCCATCCTGATCGCGATCACGGATCCCGGCGTTCAGAAGGCGGCGGGATACTTCTTCGCCCGCCCCGGTGACACCTTCTCGGCGATCTGGACGTCCGTGTCCAACGCCTACGTGTCGATGTTCCAGGGCGCCATCTACAACTTCCGCCGCCCCACGTTCGCCGCGGGTATCCGTCCGCTGACGGAGACGCTCAGCTTCGCCACCCCGCTGATCGTCAGCGGTCTCGGTGTCGCCCTCGCCTTCCGCGTCGGCCTGTTCAACATCGGTGGTCAGGGACAGATCCTCATCGCGGCGGCCGCGTCGGCATGGGTCGGCTTCTCGTGGAACCTGCCGCCGGTCATCCACCTCGTGCTCGCGGTCGTCGCCGGCATCGCGGGCGGTGCGATCTGGGCGGGCATCGTCGGTGTGCTGAAGGCCAGGACAGGAGCGCACGAGGTGATCGTCACGATCATGCTCAACTACATCGCGTTCTATCTCGTCGCCTACATGCTGCGCACCCAGGGCCTGCTCCAGGCGCCGGGATCGAACAACCCGAAGGCCCCGGCCATCCACCCGAACGCGGTGTTCCCTCCGCTGTTCGGCGACCAGTACAACGTGACCTGGGCGTTCGTGGTCGTGGTCGGCGCGACGGTGCTGGTGTGGTGGCTGATCAACCGCTCGAGCCTCGGATTCCGGTTCCGCGCCGTCGGCGAGAACCCGAACGCGGCCCGGGTCGCCGGCATCAACGTGAAGAACATCTACGTCTACGCCATGCTCATCGCCGGTGGCCTCGTCGGCATCGCCGGAGCCAGCCAGGCGCTCGGCGTCTTCCCGCAGGGCATCAGCTCCGGTGTGGATGCGGGCATCGGCTTCGACGCGATCACGGTCGCCCTGCTCGGTCGGTCGCGGCCGTGGGGCGTCTTCATCGCCGGTCTGCTCTTCGGTGCGCTGAAGGCGGGTGGCTTCACCATCCAGGCGGCCAACGACATCCCGATCGACATCGTGCTCGTCATGCAGTCGCTGATCGTCCTCTTCGTCGCCGCGCCGCCGCTGGTGCGGGCGATCTTCCGCCTGCCGACGCCGGGGAGCGCGCCCCGGAGACCGCGTCCCGTCGTCACGAAGGAGGTGGAGGCCAAGTGAGCACCGCGGCCCCCGTCGTTCCCGACTCCTCGCCGATCGTCCTCGAGAAGGCCGAGATCCGGTCCTGGAAGGCTCCGATCGCCTTCGGCATCTTCGTCCTGCTCAGCCTGATCCTCTTCTTCGCGTTCCCGCGTCACGGCGACGCGACGTTCCGGTTCTCCGAGGCCGGCGACGCGATCAAGCTGGCGAACCTCACCGTCGACGCGTTCGCGACGACGATCGTCGTCACCGTCCTGCTCGCGGTGCTGACCGCTGTCAGCGCCTGGTTCTCCTGGAGGGCGCGCAAGACGCCGATCTGGATGGTCGTGCTCTTCGCCCTGATCTTCATGTTCGGGTTCCTCGCCTGGGCCGGGTCCGGTCAGCTGCCGGTGCCGGTCACCGGACTGCTGCTCGGCACGATCACGCTCTCCGTCCCGCTCGTCTTCGGCGCCCTCGGCGGCGTCATCTCCGAGCGCGGCGGCGTCGTCAACGTGGCCATCGAGGGGCAGCTGCTCGCCGGCGCGTTCGTCTCGGCGATGACCGCGACGCTCACCGGCAGCTGGGTCGTCGGACTGCTCGCCGCGATGATCGCCGGCGTGCTGGTGTCGTTCGTGCTCGCCGCGTTCTCGATCAAGTACCTGGTCGACCAGGTGATCGTCGGCGTCGTGCTGAACGTGCTCGTCACCGGTCTGACGAGCTTCCTGTACTCCCAAGTGCTCGCGGCCGACCCGTCCAGGCTCAACCACCCGCCGCGGCTGCCGAACTGGCCGATCCCGATCCTCAGCGACATCCCGGTGATCGGGAAGGTGCTCTTCGACCAGACGATCATCGAGTACCTGATGTACATCGCGATCTTCCTGGTCTGGTTCGGTCTGTTCAAGACCCGCTGGGGCCTGCGTCTGCGGTCGGTCGGCGAGCACCCGGAGGCCGCGGACACCGTCGGCATCAACGTCAACGGCACCCGGTTCTGGAACGTGTCGCTGGCGGGAGCCGTCGCCGGCCTCGGTGGCGCGTACTTCACGCTCGGCTCGGTCGGCGCCTTCTCGAAGGAGATGACGGCCGGTCAGGGCTTCATCGCCCTCGCCGCGGTCATCTTCGGTCGCTGGGACCCGATCCGCGCCACGCTCGCCGCGCTCCTGTTCGGCTTCGCGTCGAACCTGCAGAACGTGCTCAGCATCATGGGCTCGCCGGTTCCGAGCGAGTTCATGCTGATGCTGCCCTACGTGATCACGATCTTCGCCGTCGCGGGCCTCGTCGGGCTCTCCCGTGCGCCGGCGGCCGACGGAAAGCCGTACATCAAATCATGACGACCGCGAACCCGGCACCGGAGCCCATCGACTGGGATGCGCTGCGCGCCGCCGCCAACGAGGCGATGTCGCACGCGTACGTCCCGTACTCGAAGTTCCCGGTCGGAGCGGCGGCGCTCGTCGACGACGGCCGCATCGTCAGCGGGTGCAACGTCGAGAACGCCAGCTACGGCGTGACGCTGTGCGCCGAGTGCGGTCTCGTCTCCTCCCTCGCCATGACCGGTGGGGGACACCTCGTCGCGTTCACGTGCGTCGACGGCGACGGGGCGACGCTGATGCCGTGCGGACGCTGCCGCCAGCTGCTGTACGAGCACTCCGCCGAGGGGATGCTGCTGGAGACCGTCTCCGGAATCCGGACCATCGACCAGGTGCTGCCCGACGCGTTCGGGCCGCGCCAGCTCGCCGCCTACGCGGCCGAGCACGAGAACGACTGAACAGGAACACATCCGTGACGACCGCAGGAACGGTCGAGGCGTTCGACGCCGTCGACCTGATCAGGACCAAGCGCGACCGCGGCGAGCTGACCACCGCCGAAATCGACTGGCTGGTGGACGCGTACACGCGCGGCTACGTGGCGGACGAGCAGATGTCCGCGATGACGATGGCGATCTTCCTGAACGGGATGAGCAGGCGCGAGATCAGGGACCTCACGCTCGCCATGATCGCCTCGGGCGAGCGGATGGACTTCAGCGGGCTGGGGAAGCCGACCGCCGACAAGCACTCCACCGGCGGCGTCGGCGACAAGATCACGCTGCCGCTGATGCCGCTCGTCGCCTCGTTCGGCGTCGCGGTGCCGCAGCTCTCGGGCCGCGGCCTCGGCCACACCGGCGGCACGCTGGACAAGCTGGAGAGCATCCCCGGCTGGCGGGCGAACCTCAGCAACGAGGAGATGTTCGAGCAGCTGCGCGGCCCCGGCGGCGTCATCTGCGCCGCGGGCTCCGGCCTCGCGCCGGCCGACGGCAAGCTCTACGCGCTGCGCGACATCACCGGGACGGTCGAGGCCATCCCCCTGATCGCCTCCTCGATCATGTCCAAGAAGATCGCCGAGGGCACCGGCGCCCTGGTGCTCGACGTGAAGTTCGGGTCCGGAGCGTTCCTCAAGGACATCGCGGCCTCGCGCGAGCTCGCCCGCACGATGGTCGAGCTCGGTAAGGACGCGGGCGTCGCGACGTCCGCGCTGCTCACCGACATGAACGTGCCGCTCGGCCTCGCCATCGGCAACGCGAACGAGGTGCGCGAGTCCGTCGAGGTGCTCGCCGGCGGCGGTCCCGCCGACATCGTCGAGCTGACGGTGGCGCTGGCGAGGGAGATGCTCGCTCTCGCCGGCCGCCCGGACGCCGACGTCGAGGCCGCGCTGAAGGACGGCCGCGCCATGGACAAGTGGCGCGAGACCGTGCGCGCCCAGGGCGGCGACCCCGATGCGCCGCTGCCGGTCGCCGCGGAGACGCACACGGTGGTCGCTGAGGAGGACGGCGTGCTCGTCGAGCAGCAGGCGCTGCCGTTCGGTATCGCGGCCTGGCGGCTCGGCGCGGGCCGCGCCCGCAAGCAGGACCCGGTGCAGCACGCGGCGGGCGTCGACCTGCACGCGAAGCCGGGCGACACCGTCCGGAAGGGCCAGCCGCTGTTCACGCTGTCGGCCGACGAGCCCGCCCGCTTCGAGCGCGCGCTCGAGGCACTGGAGGGCGCGTACCGCATCGCCCCCGCCGGCACCCCCTTCGAGCGCACCCCGCTCATCGCCGACCGCATCTCCTGACAACCCGCACACGGCGCTTGGCCGAGGCAACGAGACCACCGGTAGATTGAAGGACATGAGCGCGAACGAGAACGGTACCTACACGCTGGCGGACGGGACGGACATCGGTGCGCTCCCCAAGGTCTCGCTGCACGACCACCTGGACGGCGGCCTGCGCCCGTCGACCGTGCTGGAGCTCTCCGACGAGATCGGCCTCGAGCTGCCCGCGAGCGACGCCCCCTCGCTCGCCGCCTGGTTCGGCGAGAAGTCGAACTCCGGCTCGCTCGTGGAGTACCTGAAGACCTTCGACCTCACCACCGCGGTGATGCAGACCCGAGAGGGACTCTCCCGCGTCGCCCGCGAGTTCGTGCAGGACCTCGGCGCCGACGGCGTCGTCTACGGCGAGATCCGCTGGGCGCCCGAGCAGCACCTGTCCCGCGGACTCAGCCTGGACGAGACCGTCGAGGCGGTGCAGGACGGCATCGAGCAGGGCATCCTGGACGTCCGCGAGACCGGCAAGCGCATCCGCGTCGGGCAGCTGGTCACGGCCATGCGCCACAACGACCGCGGCCTCGAGATCGCCGAGCTCGCCGTCCGTCACCGCGACAACGGCGTGGTCGGCTTCGACATCGCCGGCCCCGAGGCGGGCTTCCCGCCGTCGAACCACCGCGCCGCGTTCGACTACCTCGCGTCGCAGTTCTTCCCGACGACCGTGCACGCCGGCGAGGCGGACGGCCTGGACAGCATCCGCAGCGCCCTGCTCGACGGGCGTGCCCTGCGCCTCGGCCACGGCGTGCGCCTCGCCGAGGACATCACCGTGGAGCGCCAGGACGACGAGAACACCTACGTGACGCTCGGCACGCTCTCGCAGTGGGTGAAGGACCGCGAGATCGCCCTGGAGACCAGCCCGACCTCGAACCTGCAGACCGGGGCGATCGCGGCGTGGGGGAACGACATCCTCGACCACCCGTTCGACCTGCTCTACCAGCTCGGCTTCCGGGTCACCGTGAACACGGACAACCGCCTGATGAGCGGGACGACGCTCACCAGGGAGCTCAGCATCCTGGCGGACGCGTTCGCCTACGACCGCACCGACCTCGAGATCTTCCAGCTGAACGCCGCCGCCGGCTCCTTCCTGCCGGTGGAGGAACGTGAGGAGCTCGCGGAGATCATCACAGCAGGTTTCGAGGGTTCCTGAGCCCTCGGGCGATACGCTGGTTTCATGCCACTGCCACCGTTGCCCGCTTCCGCCGTGACCGTCGGGGCCCACGCCGCCGACTGGCGTCAGGCGGTGGAGCTGGCCGGTGAGGCGCTCGCGCGTTCCGGCGCGACGGAGCAGGGCTATTCGGCCCGGATGATCCAGGTGATCGAGGAGTTCGGCGCGTACATCGTGATCGCGCCGGGTCTCGCACTCGCGCACGCGCGACCGGGGCCCGACGTGAACCGGGACGGGCTGTCGGTGGTGATCCTCGACGAGCCGGTGGTGTTCGGCCACCCGCACAACGACCCGGTCTCGGTCGTCCTCGGCCTCGCGGTCACGACGCCGGAGGCGCACGTGACGAGCGTGGCGGAACTCGCGAACGTCTTCAACGACCCCGAGTCGATCCCCGCCCTCGCGGCGGCGACCGGTGTCGAGGAGGTCCAGCGCATCCTGACCCTCACAGAGGAGGAGGCGGCGCGGTGAAGATCGTCGCCATCTGCGGCGTCGGGGTCGGCACCTCCGGCATCCTCAAGGTGAACGCCGAGCGGGTGCTCGACCGGCTGGGCCTGGACGCCGACGTGACCGCGGCGGACGCCGCCTCGATCGCGACCGCGGCCGCCGACGCGCAGATCATCCTGACGTCGCCCGAGCTTGTGGACCGGATCGGCAAGACGAACGCCGACGTGATCGTCGTGCAGAACTACTTCGACCTCGACGAGCTCGAGCAGAAGCTGGACGAGGCGCTGGGCTAGAGCGGTCGGGTGACGCCGGCGATCCCGTCTCAGGCGATCCCGTCTCGGGCGATCAGGGCGTCGATGAGGCCGGGGAAGCGGGCGTCGAGCTCCTCGCGGCGCAGCTGGATCTCGTGCGTGCGCCCGGTGACGATGGTGCGTGTGACGCCGGCCTCGCGGAGCGTCTTGAAGTGGTGCGCCATGGTGGACTTCTGGACGTCGACGCCCCACTCGGTCATCGCCTTCGGGTGGGGTCGCCCGTCCGCCAGGGCGCGCACGATCTGCAGGCGGATGGGATCGGCGACCGCGCGGAGCACATCCACCAGCTCGACATCCTCGATCGGAGGGCTGGGGTAGTCGGACATGCGGGCGCCTCGAAAAATAGTTTGACAGTCATCGAACAATAGTCGTACCGTAACGGTATGACACTCGTCGAACAATCATACCGCGGAGTGACCCTGAAGCTCTCGGTGCTCGCCGCCGCGATGTTCGTGGTCGGCACCAACGCCTTCGTCATCGCGGGCCTGCTGCCGCAGGTGGCGGAGGGACTCGGCTCCACCGCGACCGCGGTGAGCTACTCGATCACGATCTACTCCCTGCTCGTCGCGGTCGCCGCTCCCGCCGTGTCCATCCTGCTGCCGCGAATGCCGCGGGCGGCGCTGATGGCGGTGGGGCTCGGGGTGTTCGCCGCGGGAACGGCGGTCGCCGCGCTCGCCCCGAACCTCGGGGTCTTCATCGCCGGGCGGTCGCTCGCGGGCATCGGCGGCGCCGCGCTCGTGCCCACCGCGACCGCGGCCGCCGCCTCCCTCGCCGCGCCGGAGAAGCGCGGCCGTGCGCTCGCGCTGGTCGGGGCCGGCTTCACCCTCGCGACCGCTGTCGGCTCCCCGCTGGGGACGGCGCTCGGGGGCCTCGCCGGCTGGCGCTTCGCGATGTGGTGCATCGTCGCGATCGGCGTGCTGCTCGTCGCCGCCATCCCGCTCGTGGTCACCGGCGTCCCGACGACGGCCGCGGTCTCGCTGCGCCGCCGGCTCGCGCCGCTCGCCGACCTGCGCGTCGTGGCGCCGCTCGCCACGACGCTGCTGATGGTCGCCGGTTTCAACATCGTCTACATCTTCTCCGCGGCCGTCACCCGCGCATCCACCGGGGGATCGGGAACGCTGCTGGCGGTGCTGCTTCTCGCCTACGGCGTGGCCGGGGTCGCGGGGAACGCCGTGGCGGGCCCGTTCACGGACCGGTTCGGCAACCGCCGCGTCGCGGTGACCGCGCTCGCGGTGCAGTCGCTCGCCCTGCTCGCACTGCCGTTCGCGGAGGCGTCGTTCGCCGCATCCATCGTGGTGTTCGCGATCTGGGGCGTCGCGGCGTTCGCGATCGCCATCCCGGTGCAGCACCGGCTGGTGAACGTGGACCCGGAGAGTTCGGCGCTCGCGCTGTCCTGGTACTCCACCGCGATGTACGTCGGGATCGCGATCGCGCCGCCGATCGGAACGCTCGCCCTCGCCGCCGGCGGGGCCGTCGCCGTGCCCTTCGCGGGCGCGATCGTGACGGCGGCCGCGCTGGCCGCGTTCGTCCTCGGCTACGCCGCGCGCGCCCCGCGACGAGCCCAGGCCGCGGCGGCCGAGCACAGGGAAAAGGTCGCGAATCGCGCGGAAAGCTGACCTCTTTCCTGTGCTCGGCGGTCGGATCAGCGGGTGAGGCTGCGCATGGCGTCCGCGAGGGCGGCGACGCGGGCGGTCGCGGTGGCGCGGCGCTCGGCGACGCTGCCCTCGTCGCTGGACGCGTCGATGTAGATCTTCAGCTTCGGCTCCGTGCCGGACGGCCGCACCATGACGCGCGAGCCGTCCGCGAGGCGGATCCGCAGCACGTCGCTCGGCGGCAGGCCCTCGAAGCCGTCGCTCAGGTCGTCGATGCGCTCCACGGCCACCTCGCCGAGTCTCGCCGGCGGGTTCGAGCGCAGGGCGGACATGATCTCGCCGATGCGGGACAGGTCCGTCACGCGGATCGAGATCTGGTCGCTCGCGAAAAAGCCGAACCGCTCGGCGAACGCGTCGAGCCGATCCCCGAACGTCGTGCCATCGGCGGCGAGCGTGCTGACCAGGTCCAGGAGCGCGATCGCGGCCGAGATGCCGTCCTTGTCGCGGACCGTCCCCGGGTTCACCAGGTAGCCGAGCGCCTCCTCGTAGCCGTAGATCAGGCCGGGCGCGCGCGAGACCCACTTGAATCCGGTCAGCGTGTCGGCGAAGTCCAGGTGGTAGGCCGCGGCGACGGCCGCCAGCGCCGGGGAGGACACGATCGAGCAGGCGAGCACCCCGAACGGAGCGGAGTCGCCCGCGGCGGCCGAGGCCAGCTCGGCCGCGCGCCAGCCGAGCAGCGCGCCGACCTCGTTTCCGCTCAGCCGGCGGTAGCCGTCGGCGGACGAGGCGTCGGGGATGGCGACGGCGAGCCGATCGGCGTCCGGGTCGTTGGCGATCACGAGATCGACGCCCGCCTCCCGTGCGGTGGCGAACGCGAGATCCATCGCGCCCGGCTCTTCCGGGTTCGGGAAGGCGACCGTCGGGAAGGCGGGGTCGGGGTCGCGCTGGGCGGTCACGACGGTCGGCTCCGCGAAGCCCGCCGCCCGGAACACGGCCTGGGCGGTGCGCCAGCCGACACCGTGCATCGCGGTGTAGGCGAAGGAGACGGCGTCACGCGGTGCCGTCGTCGTCGCCACGGCGGCGGTGGCCTCGATGTAGGCCCGCTCGACGTCCTCCGAAGCGACCTCGTACTGCTCCGACCGCGGCAGGTCGGCGACGCTGCCCGCGGCGACCTCGAGGATGTGCGCGGCGATCTCGGCGTCCGTCGGGGACACGATCTGGGAGCCGTTGTCCGTGCCGCCGAGGTACACCTTGTAGCCGTTGTCGTTCGGCGGGTTGTGGCTGGCGGTGACCATCACCCCGGCGCTGACGTCGAGGTGGCGGACCGCGAACGCGAGCACCGGCGTCGGCAGCAGCCGCGGCAGCAGGATGGCGCGCACGCCGGCTCCCGCCATCAGCTCGGCGGTGTCCCGTGCGAACACGTCGGAGTTCTTCCGGCCGTCGTAGCCGATCACGACCGATGGCGTGCCGCGCTCGGCGTGCTCCAGCAGCCAGCGGGCGAACCCGGCGGCGGCCTGGGCGACCAGCACCCGGTTCATCCGGTTGGGCCCTGCGGCGACCTCCCCGCGAAGGCCGGCGGTGCCGAAGGCGAGGCGCGTGTCGAAGCGCGAGTGCAGGTCGGCGACGGCCTCCGCCGAGCCGGCCTCGGCGGCGGCGATGAGGTCGTCGAGCTCCTGGCGGGTCTCCGGGTCGGGATCCTGGGCGAGCCAGGCGCGGGCATCGGCGATGAGGCGGGCGGTGTCGCTCACAGCGCCTCCACGATCTGGGCGAGGAGGGCGCTGATCACCGGCTCCGCCTCGCGTCCGGCGTCGATGACCTCCTGGTGGCTGAGCGGCGTCTTCTGGATGCCGGCCGCGAGGTTCGTGATCAGCGACATCCCGAGGATCTCCATCCCGGCCTGACGCGCGGCGATCGCCTCCAGGGCCGTCGACATCCCGACGATGTGACCGCCGATGGCCTTCGCCATCTGCACCTCGGCCGGGGTCTCGTAGTGCGGGCCGCGGAACTGGGTGTAGACGCCCTCGTCGAGGCTCGGGTCGATGGCCTTCGCGACCGCGCGCAGACGCGAGGAGTAGAGGTCGGTGAGGTCGATGAAGGTGGCGCCCTCCAGCGGCGAGTCGGCGGTGAGGTTGATGTGGTCGCTGATCAGGACGGGCGTGCCCGGCGTCCAGTGCTCCTTGATGCCTCCCGCGCCGTTGGTGAGGATCATCGTCTTCGCGCCGGCGGCCGCGGCGGTGCGGACGCTGTGCACGACGCGACGGACCCCGTGACCCTCGTAGTAGTGCGTGCGTGCGCCGATGACGAGGGCGTGCTTGCCGTTCGGAAGGCGGATGGAGCGCAGGGTGCCGACGTGACCCTCCAGGGCGGGCTTGCTGAAGCCGAGGATCTCGGTCGCGGGAACGGTGGCGACGGTCTCGCCGATGAGGTCGGCCGCCTTGCCCCAGCCGCTGCCGAGGGTGAGCGCGATGTCATGAGTGGGCACGCCGGTCTTCTCCGCCAGCTGCGCCGCCGCCTCCCGCGCCACCTCGAACGGGTCGGTGGCCGGGTCGTCGAGCGGGTTCAGAGTGGTTTCGAGCATGAGGCAACTCTACTGAGCGAGTTCGGCCGGTACACGGACGGCGGCTCGCGCATCGGTGCACGGCATACGGAAGAATGGATGGCATGGCCTATGAATTCGAGCGGAAGCAGCGGATCGCCGTCCTCGGCGGCGGACCCGGCGGCTACGAGGCGGCGATCGCCGGCGCCCAGCTGGGCGCCGACGTCACCCTGATCGAGCGTTCCGGCGTGGGAGGCTCGGCCGTCATCACCGACGTCGTCCCCTCGAAGAGCCTCATCGCCACCGCCGAGGCCACGAACTCGATCGCCGAGGCGGCCGACCTGGGCGTGCAGTTCTTCTCGCGCAGCGAGCACGGCAAGCCGGTGCGTCCCGAGATCGCCGTCAACCTCGCCGCCGTGAACAAGCGGCTGATGGGCCTCGCCCGGCAGCAGTCCGAGGACATGCGCGCAGAACTCGTCCGCTCCGGCGTGCGCATCGTCACCGGCGAGGGCCGTCTGGACGGTTCCAGCGCGATCATCGTCTCCACGGCGAAGGGCGACACGGGGACCGACTTCGACCGGGTCGAGGCGGACACCATCGTCATCGCCGTCGGCGCAAGCCCGCGCATCCTTTCGTCCGCGGAGCCCGACGGGGAGCGCATCCTCACCTGGACGCAGCTCTACGACCTCGGCTCGGTGCCGGAGCACCTCATCGTGGTCGGCTCCGGCGTGACCGGCGCCGAGTTCGCCTCCGCGTACACCGCGCTCGGCTCCAAGGTGACGCTGATCTCCTCCCGCGACCAGGTGCTCCCCGGCGAGGACGCGGACGCCGCGCGCGTGATCGAAAACGTCTTCAAGCGCAACGGCATGCAGGTGCTCTCGAAGTCGCGCGCCGAGTCGGTGAAGCGGACCGAGAACGGCGTCGTCGCGACCCTCACCGACGGCAGGACCGTCGAGGGCACGCACTGTCTGATGGCCGTCGGCTCCATCCCGAACACCGCGGGCATCGGCCTGGAGGAGGCGGGCGTGCAGCTCACGCCGTCCGGGCACATCCGGGTGAACCGGGTGGCGCGCACGTCCATCCCGAACATCTACGCGGCCGGGGACTGCTCCGACATGCTGCCGCTGGCCTCCGTCGCCTCGATGCAGGGCCGCACCGCCGTCTTCCACGCGATGGGCGACGCGGTGAACCCGATCGAGCTGCGCAACGTGACCTCCAACATCTTCACCCAGCCGGAGATCGCGACGGTCGGCTGGAACCAGAAGCAGATCGAGGATGGCATCGCTCAGGGCGACATCTACAAGCTGCCGCTGAAGTCCAACCCGCGCGCGAAGATGCTCGGGATCCGCGACGGGTTCGTGAAGCTGTTCGCCCGCACTGGATCGGGCACGGTGATCGGCGGGGTGATCGTGGCGCCGCGTGCGTCCGAGCTGATCTTCCCCCTCGCGCTGGCGGTCGAGCACCGCCTCACGGTCGACCAGGTGGCGCGCGCGTTCACGGTCTACCCGTCGCTCTCCGGCTCCATCTCGGACGCGGCCCGCGCGATGCACATCGTTCTCTAGGACGGGGTCGGGGGATGGAGGAGCTCCTGGTCATCGGCGTCCTCGCCGTGCTGACCATCGCGGCTGCCACGACGTTCGGCCCGCGGTTCGGGGTCGCCTCGCCGCTCATCCTGGTGGTGGTCGGCATCCTTGTCAGCTTCCTGCCGTTCGTGCCCGCGGTGGTGCTGCAGCCGGAGTGGATCATCGCCGGGGTGCTGCCCCCGCTGCTCTACTCGGCGTCGGTCTCGATGCCGTCGATGAACTTCCGACGCGAGTTCGGCGCGATCGGCGGGCTCTCGGTGCTGCTCGTGATCGTCAGCTCCGTGCTGCTCGGCCTGTTCTTCTCATGGGTGATCCCGGGGCTGGGTCTGGGCTGGGGGATCGCGCTCGGCGCGATCGTGAGCCCGACGGACGCGGTGGCGACCGGCATCGTCAAACGCGCGGGGGTCTCTCCGCGCGTCGTCGCGATCCTGGAGGGTGAGAGCCTGCTCAACGACGCGACCGCCCTCGTGCTGCTGCGCGCCGCCGTGGCCGCCGCCGCGGTCGCGACCTTCACCGTCGGCGCCGTCACGCTGTCGTTCATCTGGTCGGTGCTGGTCGCCGTGGTGTTCGGCGCGGTCGTCGGCAGACTCAATCTCGTCGTGCGCGCCCGGGTGAAGGATGCGACGGTCAACACGGTGATCTCGTTCACGGTGCCGTTCCTCGCCTCCATCCCCGCCGAGGCGCTCGGCGCATCCGGCCTGGTCGCGGCGGTCGTCGCCGGCCTGATCACGGGCAGCAGGGCGCCACGGGTGCTCTCGCCGGAGCACCGGCTCTCGGACGCGCAGAACTGGCGCACGGTGGAGCTGGTGCTGGAGGGACTGATCTTCCTCACGATGGGCCTGGAGCTGTTCGGGATCGTCCAGAAGGTGGAGAACGACCACGCGGGTGTGCTGCCCGCGCTCGGCATCGCGGCCGCCGCGCTGGTGCTGACCATCCTGGTGCGCGCCGCGTTCGTCGCACCGCTGCTCGCGCTGCTGGCGCGGCGCAACCGGCGCAGGGAGCGGATGCGGCCGACGCTCACGAGACTGCAGGAGCGGCTTGACGACCCGGAGGCGACCAAGCGGATGCTCGAGCAGGGCGCCGCGATCGCGCGGGGGGAGCGGCCGGCGCTGCCGGGCGCGCCGACGACCTCCGCGGACGGGCATGACGGTACCGGCGAGGGTGCGGCCCCGGGCGAGCCTGCCGGGATGATGACCCCCTTCGACGCGCAGCATCCCGGCACCATGGCCGGCGCGCGCCCGGAGCATCCACCGAAGGGCTGGCGCGCCCGCGTCGTGCACCGCCGCCGTCGTCGCATGTTCACCGTGGAGAACCTCTCCCGGTTCGGGACCCGGCTGCGCCGACTGCTCGCCGACATCGACTACTTCACCGGCGCGCCGCTCGGCTGGCGCGAGGGCGCGATCGTGGTCTGGGCCGGGATGCGCGGCGCCGTCACGGTGGCCGCCGCGCAGAGCCTCCCCGGTCACACGCCAGGGCGGAACGTTCTCGTGCTGATCGCGTTCCTCGTCGCCGCCGGATCGCTGCTGCTGCAGGGCGGCACGCTGGGGCTGGCGCTGCGCATCGTGAAGCCGGCCGCCGCCGACCCGCAAGCCGAGCGGGACGAGCGCCGCCGGCTGATGGAGCTCCTCTATGAGGCGGGAAAGGAGGTGCCGTCCCCGGCCACGACCGAGCGGACGCCCGAGGCGTTCAACGAGCACAAGTCGGCGCGCCTGAGGCGCATCCGGGCGCAGCGCTCCGCGCTCCTGGACGCCAGGGACGACGGCACCTTCAGCGCCGACGTCCTCGCCGGCGCCCTCAGCAACCTCGACGCCGACGAGATCAGCATCGACCTCAAGGGCGACCCCACCGAGGCCACCGGCTGACGCCTCCGCGTCGGTATCGGAGGGCATCGGGGTCGGCCCGAGCCGGCATCTCCTCCCTTCCCCGCGTTCGCTCGGCGTGTCGCTCGTCGCATCCTCCGTTGCCGACAGCCCGTTATCCACAGATGCCGGCCGTCTACGCCGTCTGGTCCTCCCGTCCGCGACCATCGGTGGATGACCTGGTACGACGAACTGACGCGGTTGGGCGCCGCATCCGCGGAGCAACTGCGGACGGCCGGAGCAACCGAGCGCGAGCTCACCGCCGCGGTTCGCTCCGGAACAGTCATCCGGGTGAGGAAAGGGCGGTACGCCGCACCGGACGCCCCGCTCCCGGTGCTCTCGGCCCTACGCGCGGGAGCCCGGCTGACGTGTGTCTCGGCAGCGCGGAGCTACGGGCTGTGGGGCGGGATGGACTCCCGGACGCATCTTCTGGTGCCGACGCACTCCGGGAGGAGCGTCCTGGAGGCCGACCAGGTGCGGCACTGGGGCGATGCCGAGCACGACGAGATCTGGAGAGTCTCCCTCGCGGATTGTCTGCGCGCCGTGGCCCGCTGCGCGGACGAGGAGACGGCAGTGGCCGTCCTGGACACCGGGATCTCCGCGGGACTGGCGACTCCCCGGCGCCTCCGAGCCATCTTCCGAGAGGAACCGGCTCGCGCTCGGGATCTGGCCGCCCGAGCCCGCCCTGGATCCGATTCGGGAGTGGAGTCGATCCTGCGTCAACGGCTGATGCGCCGTGGGCATCTCGTGGAACAGCAGGTCGCGGTCGCGGGGGTGGGAAGAGTCGATGCCCGGGTCGACGGAGTGCTCTTCGTCGAAGTTGACGGCTTCCGGTACCACTCCGACCGGCAGGCCTTCGAACGGGATCGGCTGCGCGACCTCGGGATGGCCCTCACAGGCGGACGACGACTCCGCTTCCCCGCGGCCCATGTCCTCGAGGACGCGGATGGCGTCGTCGCGACAATCGAGGCCGTGCTGGAAAGGGAGGAGATGGGCACGCGACGCGCTGTGTGATGCGGGAAAGGGAGGAGTTCCGAGCCACGAGGGCCGGGAACTCCTCCCTTACGGAAGCGAGATCGCGGGGGTCAGACGATGGTGAGGAGGAGGTGACCGGAGGAGACGGTCTCGCCGACCGCGGCGTTGATGCCGGAGATCGTGCCGTCCTTGTGGGCGGTGAGCGGCTGCTCCATCTTCATTGCCTCGAGCACCAGGACGAGGTCGCCCTTGACCACCTCGTCGCCGTCGGCGACCGCGACCTTGACGACGGTCGCCTGCATCGGCGCGGTGAGGGAGTCGCCGGTCGCGGTGTCCACCGCGTGCGCACCGCCGCGGCGGCGCGGGGCGGGGGCGGCGGCCTCCGGCGCTCCACCGGTCAGCAGACGTGCGGGCAGCGAGACCTCGATGCGCTTTCCCTCGACCTCGACCACGACGTTGCTGCGGCGCTCGGCGGGGGACGCGTCGCCCAGCTCGCCGGACCACGGCTCGATGCCGCCGGCCCACTCGGTCTCGATCCAGCGCGTGTAGATCGAGAACGGCTCGCCGTCCTGCGGTGCGAAGGCGGGGTCGCGCACGATCGCGCGGTGGAACGGGAGAACGGTCGGCAGGCCGGCCACCTCGAACTCGTCGAGAGCGCGGCGGGAGCGCTCCAGCGCCTCCTCTCGGCTGGCGCCGGTCACGATCAGCTTGGCGAGCATCGAGTCGAACGCGCCGCTGATGACGTCGCCCGCCTGGATTCCGCTGTCGACGCGGACGCCGGGGCCACCGGGCGCCTTGAAGACGTGCACCGGTCCGGGGGAGGGGATGAAGTTGCGGCCGGCGTCCTCGCCGTTGATGCGGAACTCGAAGGAGTGGCCGCGCGGAGCCGGGTCGTCGTAGTCGAGCTCGCCGCCCTCGGCGAGACGGAACTGCTCGCGGACCAGGTCGATACCGGTGACCTCCTCGGAGACCGGGTGCTCGACCTGCAGGCGGGTGTTCACCTCCAGGAACGAGACGGTGCCGTCCTTGCCGATCAGGAACTCGCAGGTGCCGGCGCCCTGGTAGCCGACCTCCTTGAGGATGGCCTTGGACGCGCTGTACAGCTTCTCGGTCTGCTCTGGGGTGAGGAACGGCGCCGGCGCCTCCTCGACGAGCTTCTGGTGCCGGCGCTGCAGCGAGCAGTCGCGGGTGGACACGACGACGACGTTGCCGTACGCGTCCGCCAGGCACTGCGTCTCGACGTGGCGCGGCTGGTCGAGGTACTTCTCCACGAAGCACTCGCCACGGCCGAACGCCGCGATCGCCTCGCGGGTGGCCGAATCGAACAGCTCCGCGACCTCGTCGCGGGTGCGGGCGACCTTGAGGCCGCGACCGCCGCCGCCGAACGCCGCCTTGATGGCAACCGGGAGGCCGTACTGGTCGACGAACTCCAGCACCTCGGACGCGTCGGCGACCGGGTTCAGGGTGCCCGGCGCGAGCGGGGCGCCGACCTTCTCGGCCACGTGGCGTGCGGAGACCTTGTCGCCGAGGCGCTCGATGGCCTCGGGCGACGGGCCGATCCAGATCAGGCCGGCCGCGATGACGGCGCGGGCGAAGTCCGCGTTCTCGGCGAGGAAGCCGTAACCGGGGTGCACCGCGTCCGCGCCGGAGCGGCGCGCGATGGACAGCAGCTTGTCGATGACGAGGTACGTCTCAGCCGAGGTGGTTCCCTCCAGCGCGTAGGCCTCGTCGGCGAGCCTCACGTGGACGGCGTCACGGTCCTGGTCGGCGTAGACCGCGACGGACCCGATGCCGCTGTCCTTCGCAGCACGGATGACGCGGACGGCGATCTCGCCTCGGTTGGCGATGAGAACCTTGGTGATAGCTGGCACAGTTCTCTAGCCTATGCCGCAGCGCACCCCAACTTTTGGACGATGCCCACAAAAATGCGCGATGCGCTTGTCGCGCGTTCTACAACCGATTCCAGAGCGACGTCCACTCCACGCCGAGCTCCCGGACGAGGCCGCGCAGGGTGGAGAGCGAGAGGCCCACCACCGTGCTCGGGTCGCCGTCGACGCGGGTGATGAAGGGGCCGCCGAGGCTGTCTACGGTGAACGCGCCCGCCACCTCCAGCGGCTCGCCGCTCGCCACGTAGGCGTCGATCTCCGCATCGGTCACGTCCGCGAACGTCACGGCGGCGACGGCGGTCGCGCCGACGGCGCCGTTCTCGCGCCCCTCCCTGTGGTCGATCAGCCAGTGGCCCGAGTGCAGCATCCCCGTCCGGCCGCGCTGGGCGATCCAGCGCTCCCTGGCGACCTCGGGCAGGTGCGGCTTGCCGTGGATGTGCCCGTCGATCGCGAAGGCGGAGTCGCCGCCGAGGATGAGGCCGTCGATCGGCTCGCCGTCCAGCGTTCCGCGCACGGCCTCCGCCTTCAACCGCGCGAGCAGCTGCACCATCCTCTCGGCCGAGAGCGGGCCGTGCTCCGCCTCGGCCGCGGCGACGGCGGCGGGCTCGTCGACGTGGGACGGCACGACGACCGGTTCGATGCCTGCGGCGCGCAGCAGCGCGAGCCGCGCGGGGGAGGTGGAGGCGAGGTAGAGGCGCATGGTCACCTGTGGGATGCTCGATGGATGCCCCAGAAGGATGAGGTCGACCTCGACATTACCAACGTCGCGCACGGCGGCGTCTTCGTCGCCCGTCACGAGGGCAGGGTCGTCTTCGTCCCGGACACGATGCCGGGCGAGCGCGTGCGGGCCCGCATCGCCGATCGCACGCACGACCGGTTCTGGCGCGGCGAGACGGTCGAGGTCCTGGAGGCGGCGCCCGAGCGTCAGGATCACGTCTGGCCGGCTGCCGCCGTCGACCGGGAGCCGGGACGCCGCGCCGGGGGCGCCGAGTTCGGCCACATCCGGCTCGACCACCAGCGCGAGCTCAAGCGCCGCGTGATCGTCGACGCGCTGCAGCGCACGGCGAAGCTCGGCGCCGACGAGCTGGAGGCGCTCGGCCCCGTCGCCGTCGAACCCGTCGACGGTGAGACGGAAAACGGCACCGGATGGCGCACCCGCGTGCGGCTGCAGGTCGGGGCCGACGGCCGCATCGGTCCCTTCGCCGCACGCTCGCACACCGTCGTCCCGGTCTCGGAGCTGCCGTTGGCTACGGAGCTCGTGAACGAGTCGACTCCGTTCGGCCAGAGCTTCCCCGGCGCGGAGTCGGTGGACGTCGTCGCGACGGGGCTCGGCACCGCGCACGTGCTCGTCAACGACCCGCCGGTGAAGAAGGGAAGGCGCGTCATCCGGCCGCGGCACCGTCCCGTCCCCATCCGGGAGCGGGTGGGCGAGCGCGAGTTCCGGCTGGACGCCCGCGGCTTCTGGCAGGTGCACCGGGGCGCCGCCGCCACGCTGACGGCGGCGGTGCAGGAGGCGGTCGACGAGGCGCTCTTCGACCCGCGCGCCGCCAACCTCGACCTCTACGGCGGCGTCGGGCTGCTCGCCGCCGCACTCGGGGACCGGTTCGGCTCCACCCTGCGGATCACCTCGGTGGAGTCGGACGAGCGCGCCACCGACGATGCGGCGGAGAACCTCGCCGAGTGGATCGGCGCAGCAGCCGTCACCGCCCGCGTCGAGCACTTCGTCTCCGGGCTCGCGGTGGAGGCGACCGCGGCCGAGCGTGCGCGCCTGCGCGCGGCGACGGTCGTCCTCGACCCGCCGCGCTCCGGCGCCGGGCGTGCCGTCGTGGAGGCGGTGGCCGCGATGCGCCCGGCCCAGATCGTCTACGTCGCCTGCGATCCCGTCGCGCTGGCCAGGGACCTGGCCTTCTTCCGCGACCACGGCTACCCGCTGCGGACGCTGCGCGCGTTCGACCTCTTCCCGAACACGCACCACGTCGAAGCCGTCGCCACGCTGACGCCGTGACCGACGCGGAGCTCGCGCGCCCCACTACGATGGTCAGCATGGTGCGGGTGTCAATCGTCGACGATCATGAATCCGTGCGTCTCGGGCTCAAGGCGGCCTGTCAGGACGCCGGCTACGAGGTCGTCGTCGCGGCCGCGACGGTGGACGAGTTCGTCGCCCAGCTCGGCTCGCAGGAGTGCGACGTCGTCGTTCTCGACCTCTCGCTCGGCGACGGTTCGAAGGTGACGGACAACGTCAAACGGGCCCAGGCGACCGGCGCCGCTGTGCTGGTGCACAGCATCGCCGATCGGGTCGCGAGCGTCCGGGAGGCGCTCGCCGCTGGCGCAGCCGGCGTCATCCCGAAGTCCTCGCCGACCACGACGGTGATGAACGCGATCGAGACGGTCGCACGCGGCGACGTGCTCAACAACCTGGAGTGGGCGACCGCGATCGACGCGGACAGCGACTTCGCCAAGGCCCAGCTCGGGCGTCGCGAGCGCGACGTCCTGCACCTCTACGCGTCCGGCCTCCCGCTGAAGGCGGTCGCCGCCCAGCTCGGGATCGCCAACTCGACCGCTCGCGAGTACCTCGACAGGATCCGCGTGAAGTACGTCGAGGTCGGCCGGCCGGCGCCGACGAAGGTGGATCTGTTGCGCCGCGCGGTCGAGGACGGAATCCTGCCCGGGCTCGATCCCGAAACGGGCAATGAGCGCTCCTAGCGCGCCTCGGACCGTACCGGGCGCCCCGGTCGAGGGGGCCAAGCCGCGCAACCCGCTCAGCCGCGCACGCATCGAGCGCATCGCCGACCGCACCGTGTCGGCGTTCGGCCTGGTCTTCGGGCTGCAGACCATCCCCACTGCGATCGGGCAGCTGCACGCGCTCGTCGCGCCCTGGGGCCTCGTCATGTTCGTCGCCGTCTTCGGCGGCCTCGCCGTGACGGTCGTGCTCGCGGTCTTCCAGCGTTACGTGAAGACGGCGATGGGTATCCTCGCCGTCGTCTACCTCATCGCGATCGTCACCTGGCCGCTGCTGGTCGCCGACCCCGGCGCCTTCACGGCGGACAAGCCGTGGGTCTGGTTCCTCTGCTCCGTGTTCACCGCGTTCGCCGCCGTCGCCTACCCGCTGTGGCTGGCGATCGCGTACACGTTCATCACACCGGTCGCCTACGGCATCGTCCGGGCGTTGCCGGCGGGCGGCGGCGTCGGTGCCGAACTGGCCGGACTCGACGCCGTGTACGCGATCATCCTCGGCGGCGTCATCCTGGCCATCATCGCGATGATGCGGCAGGCGTCGACGGCGGTGGATGTCGCGCAGAGCCAGGCGCTGGCGAAGTACGGCAACGCCGTGCGGCAGCACGCGACCGAGGTCGAGCGCGTGCAGGTCGACGCGATCGTGCACGACAGCGTGCTGACCACGCTGCTCTCGGCCGCGAGCGCCAGGACGCCGGAGGCGAAGGAGCTCGCCGCCCGCATGGCCGCCGATGCGATCGGGCACCTGCACGCCGCGGAGGCGTCGGGCCCGGAGGATCAGTCGCAGGTCGGTCTGGAGCGGCTCTCGGACCGCCTGCTCACCGCCGCGAACGCCTTCTCGTCGCCGTTCGAGGTGGACTCCCGCGACACCGAGCTGGAGAGCCTGCCGGTGAACGTCGCCGAGGCCGTGTACTCGGCCGCCGTGCAGGCGATGGTGAACAGCACGCAGCACGCGGGCGGCCCGGAGGTGCGCCGGTCGCTGTCGATCCGCGGCGGTGCCGACGGCTCCACCGTCCGGATCGTGGTGGAGGACGACGGTCGCGGATTCACGGCGGAGGACGTCCCCGCCGAGCGGCTCGGACTGCGTGTGAGCATCCGCGAGCGGCTGGCGAAGGTGGGCGGCCGAGCGATCGTGCGGTCGGCGCCCGGCGAGGGGACGACGGTGACGATCGCGTGGCCGGCGGCGGAGCGCCAGGCGGTGTCCGAGCGGGAGCAGGAGCGCGCGGGATGATCACCCTCAACCGGCTCCTCTTCCTGGGCCTCGGAGCGCTGTTCTCGGCGTACCACCTGTTCCTCGCGCTCTCCTCGCTGTCCACGCCGGACAGCCCGGCACCGGCGATCGTGGCGATGGTCCTGTACGGCGTCGCGACGGTGATGAGCCTGTGGCCGACCAGCCCGACCAGGATGCCGCTCTGGCTCGCCGCCTTCGACCTCGCGGTCTGCGTGGTGATCCCCATCCTCGTCACCAGCCAGCTGGACGCGGTGAGGGACAACGGCTACGCCACCTGGTACGTCGCGGCGGTCGGCACGCTGATGACGATCTGCGCCGTGCGACGCCAGCAGTTCGTGGCGTGGGCCGGGGTCGTCTTCCTCGCCGTGCAGACCGTGGTGTGGGCGGGCTTCGGCGCTCTCGCCGGGCTGGGCGTGATCGGCTCGGTGGTGTGGGTGGGCGTCGCCGTCGTCATCTCGAACTCGCTCGCGAAGGCCGGCCGCGATGCGCTGCAGTTCGCGCGGGCCGAGCGTGAGGCGACGGAGTGGCAGGCGGCGCAGGAGGCGCACGTCATGGAGCGCCAGCTGCGCCTGCGCCAGACCTACCGCGTTGCTGCGCCGATGCTGGCGGAGATCGTCCGGCGCGGCGGCGACCTCACGGAGGCCGAGCGCAGGGAGTGCCGGTACCTCGAGGGCGCCATCCGCGACGAGATCCGCGGCCGCCGGCTGCTGAACGACGACGTCCGCCACGAGGTGATGGATGCCCGCCGGCGCGGCGTCGTTGTGTCGCTCCTCGACGAGGGCGGCATCGACGACCTCGACCAGCGCGGCCTCGACACGGTGCTCCGCCGGCTGGCGGACGCGATCCGCGGCACCACGACGGACAAGCTGATCGTCCGCACCGTCCCGCGCTCGTCGAAGACGGCCGTGACGGTCGTCGGCCTGCGGATGTCGGACGACGGCGCGGCGAACGCCCTCGGCGCGGAGTCGGACGACGACGAGGTCGACCTCTGGCTCGAGATCCCGCGCCCCATCGGCTGAGCCGGCGCGTCCGAGCCCTGGCGGCATTCGTCACGAATGGTCGCCGGTCGTCACGAATGTCGGCCGTTCGTGACGAATGAACCGCGGCTGTCCAGCCGTCAAATCGAGAATTCGGCTGACGGCACTTCACCTCGATCAGTCGGTCCTCGTCTCCGAGCGCCGAAGGATCCGCGAGGCGAGGGCGTACGAGCCGGCCGAGACGCCGAGGAGGACGACAGCGGTCGTGGCGAGAGGCCACGTCCAGCCGCTCACTGTGCGTTCATGCAGCTGGCTTGCGGTGTTGATGTAGCTGCAGGTGACGACGAGGGGTGGCCCGACTGAGCCGTCGATCTGCACATCAGCCGGATCTTCCGCGTCGCCGACTGCGGAATCGAACCACGTCACGCACAAGCTCGCCGGGCTCCCGGACAGCAGGTGTCTCGCAGTGAAGAATCCTGGGGAGGAGAAGTAGACGGCGAGGGGGAACGTCAGGGAAATGAGTGCGAGGCAGGCGGTGACGCCCGTCGCGCGCCAGCCCCGGACCCCCCACCTGCGCCGTAGCATGACGCCGAATACAACGGTCCCAACGACTCCTGCGGCGATCAGTGTGTAGATGAAGAGCGTCATAGGGATCGAACCCGACGGCAGGCTCTCTCGTCCGTCCGCCGCGAGAGCCCAGTCGCACGTCGTCCCGAGGGGCCATCCGTTCAGCGTCACCCGCACGGCGTCAGGGGCTTCGGAGACGAACACACCGGGTGGGGAGGGAGTGGAGCGGCATTGGTCCTTCAACGCCGCGTAGAGCACGACGAGATACAGTGCGACTCCTGTCGTCAGGGCGGCCAGCGACCCGGCGAGAGGGAGAAGCACGGGCCGTGCATTCGACGCACGCGGTCGACTCGGACTTTCCAGACCCCGCCGAATCCAACGCATCATGAGCCAAACGTGCCGGAGCTCGCCATGAAGCACAATGCTTGCATGCTAAATATCACTCTGGGCGGAGGCGATTGGGGCATGGCAGCGCGGCCGGAGTTCGCGGACACGAATCACAACCACTTAAAAGGAGAAAGGGGCCGACACCCGAATTGTCGGCCCCTTTTCAAACCCCGAGTCAGGGCGACAACCCGAATATCGCCCTGACTCGCCCCCAAAGCACTCGCCCGCTTACCCTAGTCGGCGAGTGATTGGCGGTGTGACTCACGAGGAGAGACACCTAGCAATAACCATATTGCTGGCACTCCAAGTAAATACATAGTCGTCATTTTGGAGGACACCAGGGGGACACCGCCCGGTCTACCGCGTACACCGGCGCGCGGAATCCCGCGTGTCCCCACAGTGGGGGACGCCCGGACCGGGGTACAGAGCAGGGGTCAACCCGAGAACGAGCGCCACATCCCGGGGCCGGGATGGATCGGCGTGCGCAGCTGACGGCGGCTGCGCTCCCACGCGTCCGGACCGACCTGCGGGCGGGCGTCCCTGGCGGCCGCAGCCTGCTCGGCAGCGGCGGCCGTGAGCACAGCGGTGACCGCGGCGATCTCCTCCGGGGTCACGCCGCGCGTGACGAACCGGATCTGCGACGGGTCGAGGGCCTCGCTCACAGCGGGATGTTCCCGTGCTTCTTCGGCGGCATCGACGCGCGCTTGGTGCGGAGCGCCCGCAGCGCCTTGATGACGGAGACGCGGGAGGCGGCGGGCTCGATCACGCCGTCCAGCTCGCCGCGCTCGGCCGCGAGGAACGGGCTCGCCACGTTGTAGGTGTACTCGCTGGCGAGCCGGGCGCGCACGGCGGCGACGTCCTCGCCCGCCTCCTCCGCGCGCTTGATCTCGCCGCGGTAGAGGATGTTGACGGCGCCCTGGCCGCCCATGACCGCGATCTCGGCGGTCGGCCACGCGAGGTTGATGTCCGCGCCGAGCTGCTTGGAGCCCATCACGATGTACGCGCCGCCGTACGCCTTGCGCGTGATGATCGTGACCAGCGGGACGGTGGCCTCCGCGTACGCGTAGAGCAGCTTGGCGCCGCGGCGGATGACGCCGGTCCACTCCTGGTCGGTGCCGGGCAGGTAGCCGGGCACATCGACGAGCGTGAGGATCGGGATGCCGAACGCATCGCAGAACCGGACGAACCGGGACGCCTTCTCGCCGGCGTCGATGTTCAGGGTTCCGGCCATCGAGCTCGGCTGGTTCGCGACGATGCCGACCGACCGGCCCTCCACGCGGGCGAAGCCGATCACGATGTTCGGCGCGAACAGCGGCTGCACCTCGAGGAACTCGCCGTCGTCGACGATGCCCTCGATGATCGTCTTCACGTCGTACGGCTGGTTCGGGGAGTCCGGGATGACCGTGTTCAACCGCTGGTCGGCGTCCGTGATCTCCAGCTCCGGCTCGGACTCGAACTGCGGCAGCTCGGCGAGGTTGTTCTGAGGAAGGTAGCTCAGCAGGGTCCGCGCGTAGTCGAGCGCGTCCTCCTCGTCGCTGGCGAGGTAGTGCGAGACGCCGGACACCTTGTTGTGGGTGAGCGCACCGCCGAGCTCCTCGAAGCCGACATCCTCGCCGGTGACGGTCTTGATGACGTCGGGCCCGGTGACGAACATGTGGCTGGACTTGTCCACCATGATCACGAAGTCGGTGAGCGCGGGGGAGTAGACCGCGCCGCCGGCGGCCGGCCCCATCACGATCGAGATCTGCGGGATGACGCCGGACGCCGCCGTGTTGCGGCGGAAGATCTCGCCGTACTTGCCGAGCGCGACGACACCCTCCTGGATGCGCGCACCGCCGGAGTCGAGGATGCCGATCATCGGCACGCCGGTCTTGATCGCGTGGTCCATGACCTTGATGATCTTCTCGCCGGCGACCTCGCCGAGAGAGCCGCCGAAGATCGTGAAGTCCTGGCTGAAGACCGCGACGTTGCGGCCGTGGATGGTGCCGACGCCCGTGACGACCGCGTCGCCGTACGGGCGCTTCGACTCCATGCCGAACGCGTGCGTGCGGTGCCGGACGAACTCGTCGAACTCGACGAAGGACCCGGCGTCGAGGAGCAGGTCGATGCGCTCGCGGGCGGTGAGCTTGCCCTTGGCGTGCTGCTTCTCGATCGCGGCCTGCCCGCTGGCGGTCACGGCCTCGTGGAAGCGCTCCTTCAGGTCGGCGAGCTTGCCGGCGGTCGTGGAGAGGTCGGGGGTCTGCCAGGTCACGGGGGAATCCAGTCCTTCTGTGTCGGTCACGCCGTTCACTCTACCGGCCAGTGGATGGGCCATGCCGTTGAGGATTCCCTACAAATCCGCGGGCGCACACTGGCAGACTGGAGCAATGAGCTACCGTCGCAGCCGCGCCGTCGTCCCGGTCATCGAGGTGCTCGAGGAGGCCTCCTCCACCAATGACGTGATGCAGCGCCGCGCGGGCGATCTCCCCGATCTCTCGGTCGTCCTGACCGACAACCAGACCGGTGGCCGCGGCCGCCTCGGCCGGGTGTGGGTCAGCCCACCGGGCAAGGCGCTCGCGATCTCGGTGCTGCTGAAGCCGGTGGGGCTTCCGCCCGAGGCGTTCGGCTGGTTCCCGCTGCTCGCCGGCCTCGCCATGAGCCGCGCCCTCTCCGGCTTCGTGCCCCGCGAGGTGGAGCTCAAGTGGCCGAACGATGTCCTGATCGACGGATCGAAGGTGTGCGGCATCCTCTGCGAGCTGCTGCCGGGGATGTCCGGGGTGGTCGTCGGCTCCGGCGTGAACCTCACCCTCGCCGCCGACGAGCTGCCGACCGAGACCTCGACCTCTCTGCTGCTCTCCGGCGCCGCCGAGCCCGACCAGGATGCGGTGCTCGCCGCCTACTTGACCGAGCTGACCGTGCTCTACCGCGAGTTCACCGCCGCCGGTGGCGACCCCGGCCGCAGCGCTCTCCGCGATTCGGTGGCGGCGGCGTGCCACACCCTCGGCCGGTCGGTGCGGGTCGAGCTGCCCGGCGGCGACGTCCTGCTGGGCACCGCGGTCGACATCGATGCATCCGGGCGACTCGTCGTCGAGTCGGATGCGGGCCGCACCGCGGTCGCGGCCGGCGACGTGACGCACCTGCGGTATTAATGGGAAGCATGAGCAGCACGCCGGACGGAAGCCCCGCCCAGCCTCCGGAGCGGGTGATCGCGCGCCTGCGACCGAACGCCAGGGCGCTGTTCTGGCCGAGCCTGGCGCTGATCGCCGCGAGCGGCGCCGCCGGGTACTTCGCCGGCAGGCTCGACGAGGTGTGGGAGATCGTGCTGCTGTGGGCGGCGGCGGCCGCGGTGCTGCTCCTGCTCTTCCTGCTCCCGCTCGCCGCCTGGCTGAGCCGCCGGTACACGATCACGACCCGCCGGCTCATCATCCGGCACGGGTTCTTCGTGCGCGTGCGGCAGGAGCTCCTGCACAGCCGCGGCTACGACGTCGCCGTGCGGCGCACCTGGCTGCAGAGCATCTTCCGCTCGGGCGATGTGCGCATCAACTCCGGACTGGATCACCCCGTCGTGCTCAAGGACGTGCCGAAGGCCGATCAGGTGCAGCGCGCGCTCAGCGAGCTGATGGAGCACGCCCAGACGGTCGTCGCGCTGCGCAGGCAGCAGTCCGAGTCAGTCTCGGACGAGACCACCGTCTGGGGATCCCGCTAGCGTCGGCGCGGTGACGGTCGCGGGCTCCGCGTTCGTGCTGCGCGCGCGCTTATTCGCCCGAGTGGGGGAGAAGACCCACCAGCGGTAGAACCCGAACCGGAACAGCATCCCGAGCACGAGCCCGACGCCGTTGGCGGAGATGTTGTCGGCCAACGGAGAGGTCAGCGCGAGCAGGTAGTGCGAGACCCACACGCACAGCAGCGGGATGCCCATTCCGGCGAGGCTGACGACGAAGAACTCCAGGCCCTCGCGGGTCGCGTTCTGCTGGCGCTGCCCGGAGAACGCCCAGAACCGGTTGCCCACCCAGTTCGCCGCGATCGCGACGAGGGTCGCGATCACTGTCGAGTAGATGGTCGCGTGCGGCACCCCGCGGAAGACGATCAGCAGCATCACGTTGAAGACGACGAGGTTCACGATGAACCCCATCGCACCGACCGCACCGAACTTGATCAGCTGCGGGAGGATGGGCGCCCTGCGCAGAGGGCCGGTCTTCTGTGTCGTCATGCTCCAGCCTGATGATGCGGGAAGATAGGGAGTGCGTGCGTTCGTCACACTACGCGAGCAGCGGGCCCCGTGTCTGGGAGTTGTCCGCGCACCGTATGAAGAGTATCGAGGAGACGTAGGAGCGATGGCTAGGAACAGAGTGGGAGTGATCGGCGGCGGTCAGCTGGCCAGGATGATGATCCCCCCGGCGGTCGAGCTCGGCATCGAGATCAGCGTCCTCGAAGAGGCCGAGGGCATGAGCGCCGACCTCGCCGCGACCGGCGTCGGCGACTACCGCGACCTGGACACCGTGCTCGCCTTCGCCGAGACCGTGGACGTCGTCACCTTCGACCACGAGCACGTGCCGCCGGCGATCCTGCGCGAGCTCGTCTCCCGCGGCGTCCCTGTGCATCCCGGTCCCGACGCGCTCCTGTACGCCCAGGACAAGCTGGCGATGCGGGCGAAGCTCTCCGAGCTCGGCCTGCCGGTGCCCGACTGGGCGGCCGTCGAGTCGGCCGACGAGCTCGCCGCGTTCCTGAACGACCACGGCGGCCGGGCCGTCGTGAAGACCGCGCGCGGCGGATACGACGGCAAGGGCGTCCGCGTCGTCACCGACGCGAACGGCGCGGACGACTGGTTCCTGGCGCTCGCCGAGGACGGCCGCGGCGGCGCGCTGCTCGTCGAGGAGCTGGTGCCGTTCCGGCGGGAGCTCGCCCAGCTGGTCGCGCGGCGGCCGTCCGGCGAGGTCGCCGCCTGGCCGGTGGTGGAGACGATGCAGCGCAACGGCGTCTGCGCCGAGGTGATCGCGCCGGCTCCGGGTTCCCAGGGCAAGGTGGCCCAGACCGCCGCCGAGATCGCTCGTGCGGTCGCGGACGGGCTCGGCGTCACCGGCGTGCTCGCTGTCGAGCTGTTCGAGACCACGGACGGCCGGGTCCTCGTCAACGAGCTCGCGATGCGCCCGCACAACAGCGGCCACTGGTCGATCGAGGGCGCGGTGACGAGCCAGTTCGAGCAGCACCTGCGCGCCGTGCTCGACCTGCCGCTCGGTGCGACGGCGCCCCGGGAGGAGTGGTCGGTGATGGTGAACATCCTCGGCGGCCCCGCGGAGGGGACGCTGCAGGACCGCTACCCCGCGGCGCTCGCCGCGCACCCCGAGGCCAAGTTCCACGGCTACGGCAAGGCGCCGCGGCCGGGGAGGAAGGTCGGTCACGTGACGGTCGGCGGAGACGACCTGGACGACGTCGTGTACCGGGCGAGAGCGGCGGCCGCCTTCTTCGAGGGCTGACCAAGGCCGCGCGGCGACGGGCCGCGTGCCTTACCGGGCGGCGCATCCGCCCGCCTTTAGCATGATCACCATGCCCACCCCCTCCCAGCCCCTGGTGTCCGTCGTGATGGGCTCCGACTCGGACTGGTCGGTGATGCAGGAGGCGTCCCGGCTGCTCACCGAGTTCGGTGTCGAACACGAGGTGGAGGTCGTCTCCGCGCACCGCACCCCCGAGAAGATGATCGAGTTCGGGAAGGTCGCGGCCTCGCGCGGCGTCCGTGTCATCATCGCCGGCGCCGGCGGAGCCGCGCACCTGCCCGGGATGCTCGCCGCCGTGACGACGCTCCCGGTCGTCGGCGTCCCCGTTCCCCTCTCCCGCCTCGACGGGCTGGACTCCCTGCTCTCCATCGTGCAGATGCCCGCCGGCGTGCCGGTGGCGACCGTGTCCATCGGCGGGGCGCGGAACGCGGGCCTCCTCGCCGTCAAGATCCTCGCCACGTCCGACCCCGAACTGTCCGCTGCCCTCGAGCGGTTCGCCGCCGAGCTGGAGGCGAGCGTCGAAGAGAAGAACGCTGCGCTCAAATCCCGGCTATGACCACCGCGACACCGCTCCGCAACCCGGACGCCAGTTCCCCGCACCTGATGACCAAGCGCGGCTGGTGGCTCGTGGCGATGAACATCCTGCTGCCGGGGTCCGTCCAGCTCGTCGCGGGCGACCGGCGGCTCGGCCGGGTGGGCATCCTCGCGACCCTGCTGTTGTGGCTGCTCGCGCTTCTCGGCCTGATCGTCGCGCTCGTCGCCCCGTCGACGGCGTACACGCTCGCGACCCAGGCGGGGAGCCTCACCGCGGTCCAGGTCGCGCTCATCCTCTACGCGGTGCTCTGGGTGGTGCTCACGCTGGACACCCTGCGCCTGGTGCGCCTGGTGCGCGCCCGCCCGAACGCGCGCGGCTGGATCGCCGCGTTCGCGGTGCTGGTCCTCGTGGGTCTCGCCGGGACCGCGGGCTACGGCTCCGTCGTCGCCGGCTCGGCGCGCGGCGCGCTCGGCGACATCTTCGGGGCGGGCCCGTCGGAGCCGCCCGTGAACGGCCGCTACAACATCATGCTGCTCGGCGGCGACGCCGGTCCCGACCGGGAGGGGCTGCGACCCGACTCCATGTCGATCGTCAGCATCGACGCCACCACCGGCAAGGCGGTGACGATCGGTCTGCCGCGCAATCTCGACCCCGTCCCGTTCCCGTCGTCCTCGCCGCTGCACGCGCTCTACCCGGACGGTTACGGCTACGACGACCGCTGCGACGTGGACGTCTGCCAGCTCAACTCCATCTACACCGAGGTCGAGACGTACAAGTCGGACCTGTACCCGGACGCGAAGAAGAAGGGGAGCGAGCCCGGCATCGAGGCGATGCGGGATGCGCTCGAGGGCGCGACCGGGCTCACCATCCAGTACTACGTGCTGATCGACATGCAGGGCTTCGCCGACCTGATCGACGCCCTGGGCGGGGTCGACATCACGGTGAAGGAGCGCGTGCCGATCGGCGGCGACGAGAACCTCAACGGCGTCGTCGAGTGGATCGAACCCGGCACGCACCACATGGACGGCTACCACGCGCAGTGGTACGCGCGGGCACGGCACGGCACGAGCGACTACGACAGGATGGTCAGGCAGCGCCAGCTGCAGGACGCCATCCTCAAGCAGGTGAACCCGGTGAACGTCGTTTCGAAGTTCGAGGGCATCGCCAAGGCGGGCGCGCAGGTGATGAAGACGGACATCCCGCAGTCGATGCTCGGCTACTTCGTCGACCTGGGGATGAAGACCCGGAAGGCACCCGTCGACAAGCTGGAGCTCGTCCCGCCCGCCATCGATCCCGAGGACCCGGACTACACGAAGATCCGCGACCTGGTGCGCACCGCGGTCGCCCCCGCGAAACCCCGCTCGTAGGCCCCGCCGCGTCCAGCTGACCCCTGAACGGGTCACAGGGACTGCCCAGGGTCGATGGGTACCGTCGCCCGCCTATGACGGGTACAGGTGGAAGCGTGGCAGAGAATTCGGTGACCAAAGGGAGCGGCAGGCTGACCGCGCTCGACGGCCTGCGCGGACTCGCGGCCGTCGTCGTGGTGTTCCACCACGCTCTCTACACGAACCCCGACTTCCCGGGCGCCCCGGGCGGAGGAAACGCTCCGCTGGGGTCCCCGATGTGGTGGATCAGCTACACCCCGCTCAAGCTGTTCTCGGCCGGTGTCGAGTCGGTCATCGTCTTCTTCGTGCTCTCCGGGCTCGTCGTGACGCTCCCCGCGGTGCGCAAGCGCGGCTTCGACTGGGTCGCCTACTTCCCGCGCCGCGTCGTGCGCCTCATGGTCCCCGTCGCCGCGTCCGTGCTCCTCGCCGCCGTGTGGGTGGCGGCCATCCCGCAGGTCTCCACCCAGGCGAAGGACACCTGGCTGAGCAGCTCCTCGACGCCGAACTTCTCGTGGGAGTACATCGTCAAGGCCATCGACCTCCTCGGCGGCGACGGGCAGATCAACAACCCGCTCTGGTCCCTGCGCTGGGAGCTCGTGTTCTCCCTGCTGCTCCCGGTCTTCGCGATCGCCGCCATCGCGGTGCGCAAGTGGTGGCTCGCCGGACTGGTCGCCGCGTGCGCGATCACGTGGCTCGGCGCTCGCGCCGGCTCCGCGGAGCTCGAGTACCTGCCCGCGTTCTTCGTCGGCGCGGTGATCGCGGTCCGGATGGACGCGGTGCGCAACGTCGCCGACCGCATCAACACGCACTGGTGGCGGCATCCGCTCTGGGCCGCGCTCACCATCGGCAGTGCGATGCTGCTGATCGGGCCGTGGCTGGTCGGCCCGAGCGTCTCCGGGATGATCGAGCTCGTCGCGGTCTTCAAGGGCCTCGTCCCGCTCGCCGCCGCGGGCCTGGTGGTCGCGGCGCTCGGCTGGAAGCCGCTGCGGGCCGCGTTCGAGTCAGCGCCGCTGCAGTTCGCGGGCCGCATCTCGTTCAGCCTGTACCTCGTGCACGTTCCGATCATCATCTTCAGCACATACCTGTTCGCGGGCCAGACCTGGTATGTCCCGCTGCTGTTCGCCATCCCGCTCGCCGTGCTCGTGGCGATGGGCTTCACCTGGCTGGTGGAGCAGCGCAGCCACGGCTGGTCGAAGTCGGTCGGCCAGTGGGCGTCGCGCCGGTACAGCAGCTGGTTCGGCCGCGAGGACACCGCCGAGCGGGACGCGCGAGCCGTTCGAGACCGCGACACCGCGGACAGCGCCTCCCGCTAACCCCTTCGGCAGGCCGCGTCAGAGGTCGGCGTGCAGCTGCCAGACGCGCTCGGCCGAGTCGCGCCAGCTGAAGGCGCGCGCACGGTCGGACGCGAGCACGCCGAGGCGCGAACGCAGCTCCCCGTCGTCCAGCACCCGGCCGATGGCGGCCGCAAGGCGCGCCGTGTAACCGTCCTCGTCCTCCGGAGACGACGGCCGCTCCACGATCAGGCTCGCCCCCGCGGCGACCTCGACCAGCGCCGGGTCGTCCGAGTGGATGACCGGGAGGCCGAACTTGAACGCCTCCACGACCGGAAGGCCGAAGCCCTCGGCGACGCTCGGGTAGACGAAGAGGGTCGCCCGGTCGAGCGCGACGGCCAGGTCGGCGTCGTCGAGGTGCCCGAGCGTGCGCACGCGGTCCTCAGGCAGGCCCGCAGCGGCCGCGACGCCGGTCGCCGTCCCGTCGCCGTACCGGTCGGGACCCGCGACGAGCAGGGGGATGCCGTGCGCCTCCGGCCGCGCGACGGCGCGGATCAGCGGAGCGACGCCCTTCCGCGGCGAGATGGAGCCGAGGGTGAACGCGTACGTCTCGGGGAGGCCGAGGCGCTCGGCGCGCTCGTCCGCATCCGCGGGGAGGCGCAGCGTGGCAGCGGGCGCGCCGCCGATGACGCGCACGCGGTCGCCGAGATCCATCACGTCGGCGAGGCGGTCCGCGACGGCGTGGGAAGGGACGACGATCGCGTCGGCGTGCTTCCTCGCGCGCTTGGCCATCGCCTTCGTCCACATCGCGCCCGCGGTGCCGAGCGCTTCGGGGTGGGTCCAGGCGAGCGTGTCGTGGATCGTCACCGTGGTCTGGTCGCCCTCGGCCTTGTCGTGCTTGCGCAGCGGGGCGAGAAGGCTCGGCGCGTGCACCATCCCGCGGATGCCGCCGACGGGGATGCCCGACTGCCAGGCGACCGTGAGCTCGCGCCGGCCGAGCGGCAGGCGCACGACGTCCGCGACGCCGGGCAGCAGGCGGCGCACCTCCTCGAGCTGCTCGTCGGAGACGTTCGAGACGATCGCCTGCACGTCGCAGCCCGCGGGGGCGGTCGCGATCAGCTGACGGGTGAGCTCCTCCGTGTAGCGGCGCGTGCCGCCGGGAGCGTCACCGATCAGTTCATCGACCACCACCGTGAGTGTCGTCATTCTCCAGCTCCAGCACTCCATGGCGCGCCGCGTCCGCGAGCGCGTCCTCCCAGGACCGCATGGGCGCGAGGCCGGCCTTCGCCCATCCCTCGTGTCCGAGTACCGAGAACGAGGGCCGTGGCGCCGGCCGTACGAACGTGGCGCTGTCGGTCGGTGTGACCCTATCAGGGTCCAATCCGGCGACGCTGAAGATCGCCTTCGCGAACTCGAACCAGCTCGCACGGCCGGAGTTGGTGCCGTGGTAGACGCCGGCGGGGGCGTCCGCCTCCAGCAGCGCCACGATCTGCCGGGCGAGGTCGCCGGTCCACGTCGGCTGTCCCACCTGGTCTGCGACGACGCTGACGGTCTCGTGGCTCTGCGCCAGCCTGACCATCGTGCGGGCGAAGTTCGGTCCGCCCGCCCCGTACAGCCAGGCGGTGCGGACGACGAACGCGCCGTCGGGATGCGCGGCGAGCGCGAGCTCCTCGCCGGCGGCCTTGGTGCGGCCGTAGGCGTTGATCGGGTCGCGGGGCGTGTCTTCCGCGTACGGTTCGGTCGCGTGGCCGTCGAAGACGTAGTCGGTCGACACGGTCACGAAGCGTGCACCGTTCGCCGCGGCGGCGATCGCGAGGTTCTCCGTGCCGAGTGCGTTGATCGCGTAGGCCTCGTCCTCGTGGGTCTCCGCGTCGTCCACCTTCGTGTAGGCGGACGCGTTGATCACGACGTCGTGGCCGGGGGCGGCGGCGAGGACCGCGTCCCGGTCGGTCACGTCCAGGTCGGCGCGGCGCAGGGCCGTGACCTCGTGGCCGGCCAGGGCCTTCTGCAGGTCCTGGCCGAGCATCCCGGCGGCGCCGGCGATGAGGATGCGCTTCATGCTCTGCACGCGCTCAGTTGTCGAGCGCGGCGCGGGCCTTCAGCGGCTCCCACCAGTCGCGGTTGTCGCGGTACCACTGGACGACGTCGGCGAGGCCCTGCTGGAACGGCACGAGCGGCTCGTAGCCGAGCTCCGACTGGATCTTCGAGATGTCGACCGAGTAGCGCAGGTCGTGGCCGAGGCGGTCGGCGACGCGGTCGACGTACGACCAATCCTTGCCCGTCGCATCCAGCAGCAGCTGGGTGAGCTCCTTGTTGGTCAGCTCGGTGCCGCCGCCGATGTTGTAGATCTCGCCGGCGCGGCCGTTCACGAGCACCATCGCGATGCCGCGGGTGTGGTCGTCGACGTGCAGCCAGTCGCGGATGTTGTTGCCCTCGCCGTAGAGCGGGACGTGCTTGTCGTCGATCAGGTTCGTGACGAACAGCGGGATGACCTTCTCGGGGAAGTGGTACGGGCCGTAGTTGTTCGAGCAGCGCGTGATCGAGAGGTTGAGGCCGTGGGTGCGGAAGTAGCTGCGGGCGAGCAGGTCGCTGCCGGCCTTCGACGCGGAGTACGGCGAGTTCGGCTCGAGCGGCCGGTCCTCGGCCCACGAGCCCTCGGCGATGGAGCCGTAGACCTCGTCGGTGGAGACGTGGACGAAGCGCTCGACCTTGTTGCGCAGCGCCGCATCCAGCAGCTGCTGCGTGCCGAGCACGTTGGTCTCCACGAAGATGGATGCGTCGCGCACCGAGCGGTCGACGTGCGACTCCGCGGCGAAGTGGACGACGGCGTCGATCGACGGGAACAGCTCGTCCAGCAGGCCGCCGTCGCGGATGTCGCCCTTGACGAAGGTGTAGCGCGGCGAGTCGGCGACGGGCGCGAGGTTCGCCAGGTTGCCGGAGTAGGTCAGCGCGTCCAGCACGACGACCTCGGCGCCTTCCAGGCCGGGGTAGGCGTCCTGGAGCGTGCGACGGACGAAGTTGGAGCCGATGAACCCGGCGCCACCGGTGACGAGAATCTTCATGGAGGTATGGCCTGCCTTGTGGTGTCGGAATGATCCCGGGCGATTCTACAGGGCCGATTGCGGAACACCCGTGGCGTCCCGATAGGCTGCCCGAATGGGACTCAGGGGAAAGTCGCGCTGGGGGCGCGCGCTCACGACCGTTCTCGTCTCGATCACGGCGGTCGCCGGCGGCCTGGTTGCGGTCGCCCCCGCTGCCGTCGCCGACGACGGCGATCGGGCCGCGGCCTACTACGCGTCGGTCGCCAAGGCCACCGAGGGCCGGGTGGCGACGCCCGAGCAGGAGAACGCGAACACGGCCGCGGCTCTGGCGGGAGGGCTGCACAGCCTCGCGGCGTCGGACGCCGACCCGTCGAAGTTCGTGGCGGGCAACCTCGTCAGCGATGCGGTGTTCTTCAACGGCTCCGCCTGGAGCCAGACGACGATCCAGAACTTCCTGAACGGGAAGGTCGCGACCTGCAAGGCGACGACCGGTCCCGCCTGCCTGAAGACCTACACCGTCGCGACGACGACCAAGCCGGCGAACGCGCAGTGCGGGGCGTACACGTCCCCCGGTGTCCCCGAGAACGCCGCGAGCATCGTCTCGAAGGTCGCGGTGGCCTGCGGCATCAACCCGGTCGTCCTGCTCGTCATGATGCAGAAGGAGCAGGGACTCGTCACCTCGAGCGCTCCGACGCAGCGGATGTACGACTTCGCGACCGGCTGGAACTGCCCGGACTCGACCGGCTGCGACAGCAGCACGGGATCGACCGGCCTGTTCAACCAGGTGTACGGAGCGGCCTGGCAGTTCAAGCGCTACGGCGTCAGCAGCTCCTTCAACTGGTACCCGGTGCGCGCCATGTCCGGCATCCTCTACAGCAGCACCAACGCGTCGTGCGGCAAGAAGCAGGTGGTCATCCAGAACAAGGCGACCGCGGCGCTCTACTACTACACGCCGTACACGCCGAACGCCGCATCCCTCGCGAACTACCCCGGTGAGGGCGACGGCTGCTCCGAATACGGCATCCGGAACTTCTGGATGATGCTGAACTCCTGGTACGGATCGTCGACGGCGGGCAGCCCGGCGCTGACGAGCCGCATCTCCGGCTCGGAGCGCTTCGCGACCGCGATCGCCATCTCGCAGGCCGCGTATCCCACGCCGGGCACCGGCATCCCCGTCGCCTTCATCGCCAACGGGCTCACCTTCCCCGACGCGCTCGCCGCTGCGCCGGCGGCGGCCGCGATGGGAGGCCCGCTGCTGCTGACCACCACGACGTCCGTGCCGGCCAACATCCTGACGGAGCTCACCCGGCTGAAGCCGGCGCGGATCATCGTCGCCGGAGGTGTCGGCGTCGCGAACGACAACGTCGTCAAGCAGCTGGCGGCGGTCAACGGCGGGACGCCGGTCGAGCGCCTCTCCGACACCAACCGCGAGGGCACCTCCCGGGTCATCGCCGCGCGGGCGTTCCCGACGGCGCCGATCGCGTACGTGGCCTCGTCGCTCGACTTCCCGGACGCGCTCTCGGCCGGCGCCGCCAAGCGACCGGTCATCCTCGTCAACGGGGCGACGCCGGACTCGGGGACGCTGGCGACGCTGCGCGCGCTCAAGGTCACCACCGTGAAGATCGCGGGCGGCACCGGCGTGGTCTCCGCCTCGTTCGAGGCGGGACTGAAGTCGGCCGGCTTCTCCGTTCTCCGCGTCAGCGGCGCTGACCGGTACCAGACCAGCCTCGCCGTCTCGAAGGACGCCTTCCCGTCCGCGACGGGGACGACGCTCCTCGCCTCCGGCAGCACCTTCCCCGACGCGCTCGCGGGAGCCGCGTACGCGGGCAAGGCCGGCGCGCCGCTGCTGGTGGTCCGCGTCGGCTGCGTGCTCCCCGGGGCGGCGAACCTCGCGCTGCGCTCCGCGTCCATCCGGCTGCTTGGCGGCACCGGCGCCCTCGGGACGACGGTCGGCGATCTCGCGGTCTGCCCGTAGCGGGGGAGGATCGGCCCGCGGCTATCCTTGCCTGAACACGATCGTCAACGAGGATGCGGAGACCGATTTGCCTGAGCACCCCCAGCCCGCCTGGCTGAACGACGCCTCCTACTGGCAGCCGGCGCATCGCCCGCTGTCCGCCTGGGTGGAGCACGCGCCGTTCGCCTTCTGGATCGTGGAGCAGACGCGGCCGCGCTCGATCGTGGAGCTCGGCACGCACTGGGGGTACTCCTACTTCGTCTTCTGCGAGGCGGTGAGGCGGCTGGGACTGCCGACCCGCGTGCACGCCCTCGACACCTGGGAGGGCGAGGAGCACGCCGGCCGCTACGGCGAGGAGGTCTTCGCGTACGTCGCGGCCACGACCGAGGCCGACTACCGCGACATCGGGACGATGCATCGCGGCTACTTCTCCGACCGCGTCTCCGACTTCGAGGACGGCAGCATCGACCTGCTGCACATCGACGGCCGCCACGGCTACGACGACGTGCGGGAGGACTTCGAGCTCTACCGGCCGAAGCTGTCCGACCGGGCCGTGGTGCTCTTCCACGACATCACCGAGCGGCAGGAGACGTTCGGGGTGTGGAAGTTCTGGGCGGAGGTGTCCGCGCAGTTCCCCTCGTTCGCCTTCGAGCACGAGCACGGTCTCGGCGTCCTCGGCGTCGGCGCGGACCTGCCGGAGGGGATGCGCGCCTTCTTCGCTGCGGCAGGGCAGCAGCCGGAGCGGGTGCGCGCGACCTACGAGGCACTCGGCGGCGACATCCGCCGCTACGTCGATCTCGAGAGCGAGGCGGCGGCCCTGCGCGAGGAGACCTCGCGACTGCGCTCCGACCTGGACGCGGCCCGCGCCGAGTCGGAGCGGCTCGCGGCCGACCGTCAGGGTCTCGTCAATCAGCTGGACGCCGTGCACGCAAGCAGCAGCTGGCGCCTGACCCGCCCGGTGCGCTGGGTGAGCTCCAGTCTTCGGCGCTCGTCGTGACCGGGAGCTCCGCAGCGGCCCCTTGCTAGACTCCCGGAGTGCAGATTCGCGAGCTGAGCATCCCCGACGCCTACGAGATCACCCCGGTCCAGCACGCCGACGACCGCGGACTCTTCTTCGAGTTCTACCGGTTCGACCGGCTGGAGGAGGCTGTCGGCCACTCCTTGGACCTCAAGCAGGGGAACACCTCGGTGTCCCGACGCGGGTCGGTCCGCGGCATCCACTTCGCGGACATCCCGCCGAGCCAGGCCAAGTACGTGATGGCGCCGCGCGGCGCCGTGCTCGACTTCGTGATCGACATCCGCGTCGGCTCGCCGACGTTCGGGAAGTGGGACTCGGTGCTGCTGGACGACACCGACCGCCGGGCGATCTACGTCGCCGAGGGCCTCGGGCACTGCTTCGTGGCGCTGACCGACGACGCGACGGTGAGCTACCTCGTCACCGACGTCTACAACCCCACCCGCGAGCACGGGATCAACCCGCTCGACCCGCAGATCGCGCTCGAGTTCCCCGTCCCGGCGGACGAGCTGCTGCTCTCGCCGAAGGACACCGAGGCGCCGAGCCTCGCCGACGCCGCCGAGAGCGGACTGCTGCCGACCTGGGACGCGGCGCGCGCGTTCTACGCGTCGCTCGACGACAAGTAAGGAACACTCGACACCATGCGCGGAATCATCCTCGCCGGCGGATCCGGCACGCGGCTGTGGCCCATCACCAAGGGCATCTCCAAGCAGCTCATGCCGATCTACGACAAGCCGATGGTCTACTACCCCCTGTCCACGCTGATGATGGCCGGCATCAACGAAGTCCTCATCATCACGACGCCGGAGTACAACGACCAGTTCCGTGCGCTGTTCGGTGACGGCTCGCACCTCGGCATCCGGATCGAGTACGCCGTCCAGCCCTCTCCGGACGGTCTCGCCCAGGCGTTCATCATCGGCGAGGAGTTCATCGGCGACGAGTCCGTCGCACTGGTGCTCGGGGACAACATCTTCCACGGCAGCGGGCTCGGCTCGGCGCTCCGTGCGCACAACGACATCGACGGCGCCCTCATCTTCGCTTACCAGGTCAGCGACCCGACCGCCTACGGTGTCGTCGAGTTCGACGACGACTTCCGGGCACTCTCGATCGAGGAGAAGCCGGCGACCCCGAAGAGCAACTTCGCCGTCCCAGGGCTCTACTTCTACGACAACGACATCGTGCGGATCGCGAAGAGCATCACGCCGAGCGCGCGCGGTGAGCTCGAGATCTCGACGGTCAACGAGCGCTACCTGGAGGCTGGCAAGCTGCAGGTGCAGGTGCTCGACCGGGGCACCGCGTGGCTGGACACCGGGACGTTCGAGTCGATGATGCAGGCGTCCGAATACGTGCGGGTCATCGAAGACCGCCAGGGCTTCAAGATCGGCTGCGTCGAGGAGATCGCCTGGCGCGCGGGCTGGATCTCGGATGAACAGCTGGGCGAGCTGGCGAAGCCGCTCATCAAGAGCGGCTACGGCCGGTACCTGAAGAGGCTCCTCGAGGCATGACCGCCACCACGCCCGGGATCGCACCGCCGCTTCACCGCGGCCGCCGGTTCCGGGCGTGGACGCTGCTCAACTGGGTCCCGATCGTCCTGGTCCTTGCCTCCCTGCTGGTGACGGGCGTCGTGACGGTGCGGCACACCCAGGCGCTCTCGCCGCTGGACGAGTGGGTCTATTACGACTACACGCTCAAGATCCCGTCGCAGGGCATCGTCCACCGCGGCGAGACCCTCGGGAAGGGCGCGCTCGAGCAGATGTCGTGCTTCGGCGATGCGTACGGCCGCAGGGGAGACCCGTGCGGCAGCGACTACTCCGACCTGTCGCGCTACCCGCAGGGCGCGAAGACCAGCGCGGACATCTACCCGCCCACCTACTTCGCGGTCACCTGGGCGATCGGCGAGGCCATCCATGCCGTCACCGGCATCGACTTTCTCACCGCGGCGCGGCTGAGCGGCCTGTTCTGGCTGTCCGGCGGCGTGCTCGTCCTCTACCTCCTGCTCCGGCGCTTCGGCGTCCCGAAGCTCGTGACCCTCGGCGTCGGGCTGATCGTGATCGCGTCGCCGTCCACCTACTGGTCGTCCACCTACATCTCCACCGACGCTCCCGTGCTCCTCGCGGGGGCCGCGGCGCTGCTCATCGCCTTCCGCGCGATCGACGGGAAAGGCGGGGGCTGGTGGCTGGTGCCGATCGCGGTGGTCTGCGCATTGACGAAGGTCACCACGCTGCTCGGGGTCGGGCTGGCCGTGCTCATCCTGCTGATGTACGCCCTCTGGCGGCGGGGTACGGAGCCGCTGGGACGCGACCACCGGCGGCGGCTCATCCTGATCGCGGTCGTCAGTGCGGTCGCAGCCGTCGCGGCGCAGGTGCTCTGGATCGGCGTGCGCGCCCTGATCGCCGTCGGGCCGGCCATCGGCCAGGGCGTCGAGTCGGCGGGACCGATCGGCGTGCGCTGGCTGCTCACCATGGCGACGGTGTTCGTCGACCCCGGTCCGCTCCTGTTCGCAGGCTGGAACCCGGGCTGGCGGCTGCCCGCGATCGTTCAGCTGCCGATGCAGTGGCTGCCGATCGCCGGTGTCGTCGGTGCGCTGTTTATGGCGACGCGCTCCATCGCGACCAAGGCGTTCGGGATCGCGACGGCCGTCTCGCTCGTGGTCTTCGCACCGCTTCTGGCACTGGCCATGAGCGTCGCGCTCGGCGGCGTCTACCCTGTGCCGCCGCGCTACGGCATCGCGTTGATCCCGGCGTTCATGACCGCACTGGCACTCATCGTCCGCAATCGGCTGGCGACGTGGCTCCTGATCGGCTACGGCGCGTTCTGCTGCGTCGTGATCGTCGTCTACGCCATCCTGCACCGCTGACCGGGCGGGCCTGCGGCGGCGACGTCTAGTGCAGGGACGCCTGGTACGCCTCGACGGTCGTCTCCACGTCGCCGACCGTGCGCAGCACGCCCTTGTCGAGCCAGGCGGCGTGGTCGCACATCTCCTCGACCGTCGCGAGCGAGTGGCTCACGAGGATGACCGTCCTGCCCTGCGCGTGGAAGTCCTGGAACTTGAGCTGGCAGCGCTTCTGGAACTCCGCGTCGCCGACCGCGAGCACCTCGTCCACGACGAGGATCTCCGGCTCGACGCTGATCGCGACCGAGAAGCCGAGGCGCACGTACATGCCGGAGGAGTAGTTCTTCACCGGCTGGTCGATGAAGTGCTGCACACCCGAGAAGGCGACGATCTCGTCGAACTTGCGGTCGACCTCCTTGCGGCCCATGCCGAGGATGGAGCCGTTCAGGTAGATGTTCTCGCGGCCCGAGAGCTCCGGGTGGAAGCCGGAACCGACCTCCAGCATCGCCGCGAGCGAGCCGTTGGCGCGGATGGAGCCCTTCTCGGGGTAGTAGATCTTCGCAAGGCACTTGAGCAGGGTGGACTTGCCGGAGCCGTTGCTCCCGATCAGGCCGAACGTGGAACCCGTCGGCACCTCGAACGACACGTCCTTCAGTGCCCAGAAGTCCTCGTGCACCGACACCCGGCGCCGCGCGATGGCGGACTTCAGGCTCTGATTGCGCTCGTGGTACAGCCGGAACTTCTTGCTGACGTCGGCGACTTCCACCGCGATATCGGTCACAGCAGTTCAGCCAATCTCTTCTCCTTGCGGGCGAACACCCAGCCGCCGATCGCGAGGGCGAGGATGGCCCACACGAGGCACGCGACGGTATCGGGCACCGTCGGCCAGGTGTTGTCGTAGAGCAGGGACCGGAACACCCCGACGAAGTGGAGCATCGGGTTCAGCTCGTAGATGTCGAGGACGGTGATCGGGGTGCCGAGCAGGCCGCCGATCTTCTCCGACTGATCGGCCACCAGCTTGATCGGGTAGACGATCGGGGTCATGTACATCCAGAACTGCAGGACGATCGTCAGCAGGTACTGGGTGTCCCGGAAGTAGACGTTCGCGATCGAGAGCAGCAGCGCGACGCCGGTGGCGAACACCGCCAGCACGAGCATCGCGAGCACGACGAGCGGCAGCCACGGCCACACGAAGCCGCCGACGACGAGCAGGGCGATGATCAGGATGGCCATCTCGAAGAGCCAGTTGTACGCGACCGAGAACACGGTCGAGACCGGGAGCACGAGACGCGGGAAGTAGACCTTCGTGATCAGCCCCGCGTTGGCGACGAGCGAGCCCATCCCCGTCGAGACCGCCGTGGAGAAGAACGTCCACGGCAGCAGGCCGCAGAGCAGCCAGAGCGCGTAGAAGTCGAGACCGCTCGGGTCGCCCTTCGGCGGTGCGACGCGGAACACGAACGAGAACACGAACGTGTAGACCAGCATCGAGGCGAGGGGGCTGACCAGGGACCAGAGCCGGCCGAAAATCGTACGCTTGTACTGGCCCCTGACCTCTCGGAGCACGAGGTTCGATAGGAGTTCTCGGGCGCCGAGGACTTCTTTGATGTAGCTCATCGATCCTCGTTCGTGCGGGTGCTGGCCTATCGGCCACAAGACACTCCAGCATACAACTAGGATTGAACGGATCATGACCGAGCCAGCCCGCGACGCCCGACCCCGCGCGGCCGTCGTGACGGTCAGCTACGGCTCGGAGGGCGTGCTGCCTGGCTTCCTCTCCGGGCTCGCGGAGGACATCGCCGCGGGGGTCGACGTGGTGGTCGCGGACAACGCGCCCGCGCCGGATTCGCCGGTCGAGACGATCGTCAGGGCCGCCGGTGCGCGCTACGTCCCGCTGGACGCCAACCACGGCTACGGCGGCGCGATCAACAGGGCGATCGCGACGCTCCCCGTCGAGATCGACTGGGTGCTGATCAGCAACCCCGACGTCGTCCTCGCACCCGGTGTCGTCGACACCCTGATCCGTACCGGTGCGGAGGCGCCGGACATCGGCAGCGTCGGACCCGCTGTGCTCACGGCCGAGGGCGAGGTCTACCCGTCCGCCAGGGACGTGCCCTCCATCCGCAGCGGCGTCGGTCACGCGCTCTTCGCCAACCTGTGGCCGGACAACCCGTGGACGCGCCGCTACAAACGCTCCACCGAGTCGGGCGGCCGCCGCGACGCCGGCTGGCTCTCGGGTTCCTGCGTGCTGGTCCGCCGCAGCGCGTTCGAGGCCGTCGGCGGGTTCGACGAGGAGTTCTTCATGTACTTCGAGGACGTCGACCTCGGCTACCGGCTCGGCCTCGCCGGCTACCGGAACGTGTATCAGCCGGACGTGTCGGTCGTGCACTCCGGTGCGCACTCGACGCGTACCAACCAGGCGGCGATGGTCGCCGCGCACCACGAGAGCGCCCGGCGCTTCCTGCACAAGAAGTACAGCGGCGTGCTGCTCGCGCCCGTGAGGCTGACCCTCGGCGTCGGCCTCGCCGCGCGCTCGTGGGTCGCGCAGCGCAAGGCCGACAGCTAGCGCGTGCCCCCGGCGCCCCGGCGACGGCGACTGCGGCCGGCCGAGGGGGAGATCACGTCCTTGACCAGGCGGATCGGGAGCGTGACCCGCCAGGAGGTGCTCGACTCCATGCCGCGGATGCGGGTCTGCAGATCCGCGATGATGCGCGTGCGCGGGGTGAGCAGGGTGAGCGGGGAGTCGGGGGCCGGGTGCGGATCCTTCACGAACTCCACGAGCGGCGCCAGGACCTTCCTCCAGCGCATGGTCTCGGCGAACTCGCGGACGCGTTCCGTGATCGCCGCGGACTCCGCCTCGTCGTAGAGAACGGACTCGAGCGCGTCGGCGAGGGCCGCCGCATCCACCGGCGGGACGACCCTGCCGAGGCCGTGCTCGCGCACGAGACCGGCGAAGGTGTCGCCGTCGGTCGTGACGATCGGCAGCGAGGCCCAGAGGTAGTCCAGGATGCGCGTGCGGAAGCTGAACGCGGTCTCCAGGTGCTCGAAGTGGGTGCTCGCGCCGAGGTCGGCGTCCAGCAGGAAGTCGGCGCGCTCGTTGTACGGCACCCAGTCGTCATGGAAGAAGACCGAGGTGCCGGCGAGGCCCTTCGCGTCGGCGAGGTCGCGCGCCTTCGTCACCATCTCCATCTTGGGGACGTGCCGGTTGGGATGTCCGGCGCCGAGGAAGAACAGCCGGACGTCGTCGTGGCGCGCGCTCAGCAGCTCGACGGCCTCGATGAGCGTGATGGGGTCGAACCAGTTGTAGATCCCGCCGCCCCAGAGGATGACCTTGTCCGTCTCGGCGATGCCGGGAACGACGCCCTTGATGCCGTGCGTTCGCTGCACGGGCGGCTGGTCCTGGATGCCGAACGGCACCACGGAGAGCAGGCGCCGAAGGCTCGGGTCGTCGCCGTAGGTGAACGGGTTCACGCGGTAGACGGCGGCGAGCTGGCCGAGCCAGAAGTCCCGCTGCTTCTCCGACGCGCACATCATGAAGTCGGCGCGCTCGATCTGGTCGTTCAGGACCTCCGCGGTCTCCAGGATCGCCCGGAGCCGGTCGTCCTCCGGCATCCCGACGGTCTGCTCGAGCTGCTCGAGGTGCATCGGGTCGTAGATGTCGGCGACGATGATCACCGGGGCGCGCTTGATCCACGGGAAGCTCGAGAGCACGTGGCCCTGGAAGACGACGACGTCGGCCCAGGCGACGTGACCGCGCAGCGTCGCCTCGTCGGCGAATCCGACGGGGAAACGCGTCGACTCGAGGTCGGCGGCAACGGTGGACACCAGCCGGACGTCGGCGACGTCGGAGAGCACTGTCGCCATCTCCCATGCCCGGATCGCCGGTCCCGCCATCCGCTTGCCCAGCGAATCCGGTGTGATCACCAAGACCTTGGTCGTGCCGCGCTCGTCTTCCGTTGCCATTCCCCGATACCCGTTATTCCTCGTGTTCCGACGCCTTCGGACAGTAGCACGCCGCGCCAGGGGCCCACTCTTCCGGCTTTGCTAGAATCGGCGGGATTGCCCGCTACCGAAAAGGATGCAATGTCAGCCTCGAAACCCGGTGTCGTCTCGGTCGTGCTGGTCAACTTCCGCGGTACGGACGACACGCTGCAAGCGCTGCGTCACCTCCGCGAGCTGGACTGGCCGTCCGACCGGCTGGAACTCGTCGTCGTCGAGAACGGCTCAGGAGACGACAGCCTCGAGCGGCTGCAGGCGGAGGCGGGCGACGACGTGCTCGTCGTGCCGTCGAAGGAGAACCTCGGGTTCGCCGGCGGCTGCAACCTCGGCGTCTCCCGGTCCTCCGGCGAGTTCGTCGCGTTCCTCAACAATGACGCCAGGCCGGACGCGGCGTGGGTGCGCGCGGCGGTCACCCGCTTCGGCGAGAACGCGCGCATCGGCGCGGTCGCGAGCAAGGTGCTGGACTGGGAGGGCGAGAACGTCGACTACATCGGCGCCGCCCTCACCTGGTTCGGGATGGGCTACAAGCCGCTGACCGCGCAGCCGGCCCCCGCCGACGACGGCAGGGCGCACGACGTGCTCTTCGGCACCGGGTCGGCGATGTTCGTCCGCCGCGACGTCTACGACGCGCTCGGCGGCTTCGACAAGTCCTACTTCATGTTCTTCGAGGACGTCGACCTCGGCTGGCGGCTCAACCTCGCCGGCTGGCGCTACGTCTACGAGCCGGCATCGGTCGCCTTCCACAAGCACCACGCCTCGATGGGCGGTTTCGGCGCATACAAGGAGGACTACCTCCTCGAACGCAACGCCCTGTACACCCAGTTCAAGAACCTCGGCGACGAGGCGCTCGGCACGACCCTGCAGGCGAGCATGGCCCTCAGCGTCCGCCGAGGCGTCGAGAAGGGCCAGGTGGACACCACGGCGTTCGATCTGCGCGCGTCCGACGACGACGCCGCCCCGAACGCGTCTGTTCCGAAGGTGGCCCTCTCCAGCCTGTACGCCATCGACCAGTTCGTGGAGCACCTGCCGCAGCTGCGGGAGGCGCGCGAGCGCATCCAGTCGACCCGCGTCGTCTCGGATGCGCAGGTGTGGCGGCTCTTCGGCCAGACCGACGCGCCCTCGTTCACGACGGACCGTTATCTCGAGGGCTACGAGTCGCTCGTGGAGACGTTCGACGTCCTCGACGGCCCCACCGGCACGAAGGTGCTCGTCATCACCGGCGATCCGGTCGGTCAGCAGCTGGCCGGGCCGGCGATCCGCGCCTGGAACATCGCGGAGGCGCTGAGCGCGGAGCACTCGGTCACCCTCGTCTCGCTCGCCGGGGTCGGCGACGTGACGGCGCCGTTCGACCTCGTCCACGTGCGCCCGGGAGACGACCGCGCGATGAAGCCGCTCGAGGAGTGGGCGGACGTCATCGTGTTCCAGGGCCTCGCGATGGCGCTGTTCGAGTCGATCAGCAGCTCGTCCAAGATCATCGTCGCCGATATCTACGACCCGATGCACCTGGAGCAGCTCGAGCAGGCGCGGCAGCTGCCGGAGGCGCAGTGGAAGCGTCAGGTCGCCGACGCGACCGAGGTCCTGAACGAGCAGCTCGCACGCGCCGACTTCTTCCTGTGCGCCTCCGAGCGCCAGAAGCACTTCTACCTCGGCCAGCTCGCCGGCCTCGGCCGTGTCAACCCGGCCACGTACGAGGGCGACCCCGACCTCGACGGTCTGCTCGCCGTCGTCCCGTTCGGTCTCTCCAGCCAGCCGCCGAAGCACGTCAAGCCGGTGCTCCGCGGCGTGCGGGACGGGTTCGGCGAGGAGGAGAAGATTCTCATCTGGAGCGGCGGCCTCTACAACTGGTTCGACCCGCAGACCCTGATCAGGGCGGTCGCCCGGCTGGCGGAGACCCGCCCGCAGACTCGGCTGTTCTTCCAGGGCGTCAAGCACCCGCACCCCGGCGTGCCGGAGATGGCGATCGTCGCCGAGTCGCGCGCGCTCGCCGCGGAGCTCGGCGTGCTCGACTCGGTGGTCGTCTTCAACGACAGCTGGGTCGACTTCGCCGACCGCCAGAACTACCTGCTCGAGGCGGACGCGGGCGTGAGCACGCACCACGCGCACATCGAGACCACGTTCTCGTTCCGGACGCGCATCCTCGACTACCTGTGGGCCGAGCTGCCCATGGTGGTCACCGAGGGCGACCACTTCGCCGACCTGGTGCGTGCGGAGACGCTCGGCGTCGCGGTTCCGGCCGATGACGTCGACGCGTTGGCCGCCGCCCTGGAGCGGGTCCTCTACGACGACGCCTTCCGGCGCAAGGCGGTCAAGAACCTCAGGCGGGTGCGCGAGTCCTACACGTGGGACTCGGTGCTGCAGCCGCTCGTCGACTTCGTCCGTGCGCCGCACCACGCCGCGGACCTCGTGGCGGACGGCACCTTCCAGGCCGGCTTCGTCCCGTCCTCGAAGCCGCCGCGCCGGAAGAAGCACGGCATCCGCCACGACGCGGAACTGGTCGTCCACTACCTGCGCAACGGCGGCCCGCAGGTCGTCGTGCGCAAGGTCAAGAACCGCCTCCGGCGCTCGAAGTAGGCCCGGTGGAGCAGACCGAGGCGCGAGCGGCCGAGCCGACGGAGGCGCCCGCCGCGGCGCCGGAGAGCGGAGTCCGGCGGCGAGGCGCGCGGATCGACTGGGTCTTCGGCGCGCTGCTGGTGATCGCGAGCCTGCTCGTCGGCATCGTGCAGGTGGGCGAGCACCGGGCGATCTCGCCGATCGACGAGTACGTCTACATCGACTACCTTGCCAAGGTCCCCTCGCAGGGGATCGTGCGTGGCGGGGAGCACACCGGCGACTACGCACGCGAGTCGCTCGCCTGCCGCGGCGTCCGGCTCATCGGCCAGTACCCCGCAACCCTGTGCCGCACGGCGGACAGCTCGCCCGATTCCGCGTTCCCGACCGCAGGGACGAACTCCGCCGACATCTACACCCCGATCTACTTCGCGGTGACCTGGGTGCTCGCGCAACCGTTCCAGTGGCTCGGCGTCCACGATCTGACCGACGCGGGCAGGCTGACCGGATGGATCTGGCTGGCCGCCGCCGCCGTGCTGCTCTACCTCAGCCTGCGCAGGCTTAAGGTCGGCCCGCTGCTCTCGTTCGGGCTCGGGATGCTCATGGTGGGCTCGCTGCCGGCGATGTGGTCGAACACCTACGTCTCCACCGACGCCCCGGCGCTGCTCGCGGGCGCGGCGATGCTCTGGGGCATCCTGCGCTTCGAGGACGGGAAGCGTTTCGGTCTGCTCGTGCTCGCGGTGCTGGCCACCGTCGCCACCCTCATCAAGGTGCAGAACTACGGCGCGGTCGCCGTCGCGGTGGTGTTCCTGCTGCTGCGTGCCGGCTGGTCGGCCTTCGGCGCCCGCGGCATCGGCTTCGGTGCTCGGCTTCTGGCGTGGCTGAAGGACCGACGGTTCCTGGCCGGCGTCGTGATCGCGGTCGTCCCGCTACTGTTGGAGGTGCTCTGGCTGGCGGTCCGCACCGCGATCCGGGTCGGCCCGAGCGCCGACCAGGGCACCGCGACCCACTTCGGCGTCGCGGAGCTGGTCTCCGAGATGTTCAAGTTCTTCGCCGGCCCCGCCAACGGCGCGGTCGACGGCCAGATGCTCGGCCCGGTCGGCCTCGTGCTCGCGAGTGTGCTGACCTGGGTCATCGTGAGCGGGGTGCTCGGCGCCGCCGCCGTCGAACGCCGCGGCTCGATCGGGGAGTCGATCGCGGTCTCGTCGTTCGCGATCGCGTTGCTGATCGGCCCCGCCCTGGCCGTCCTGACCATCGTCACGGCGGGCTACTACTTCGCGCTGCCCGCCCGGTACGGCATCCCGCTCATCCCGTTCTACCTGCTCTGCGCGGGGCTGCTGTACCGGCGCAAGCCCTGGATCGGAACCGTCGTCGCGGTCGTCGGCATCGCCTGCTGGGGGTTGTCGTTCCTTCTACCGGCGGGCTGACGCTCAGGCGAGCAGGGACGTGTGGATGCGGTCGAACTGCTCGGCCAGCGCGTCCATCCCGAATCGGGCGCGGATCGGCTCGGCGATCGTCGCCGGGGCGACGCCTGCGAACCGCTCAGCGGCCGTCTCGATGGCCGTCACGAAGGGCTCGACGCGCATTTCGTCGCGCCCGATGAGGACCGAGTTGGACTCGTCGGCGAAATCGGTGAAGCCGCCGACGCGCGCCGCGACGACCGGCACACCGGCGGAGAGCGCTTCCGCGGCGGAGGTGAAGAAGTTCTCCTGGGTCGTCGGCAGGAAGTAGATCGACGCCGGGGCGAACTCGCGGAACCGCCGCTCGGGCGGCACGTTGCCCACCAGCGTGAACACGTCGCCGAGTCCGAGGTCGGCGATCCGTGCAGCGACCTCCGCGCGCTGCGGGCCGTCACCCACCCAGCGCATCGTCACCTCCGGGTGACGCTCGCGCAACGCGGCGACGACGTCCACGGCGAGCAGGGGGTTCTTGCGGGGGATGAGGCCGCCCAGGGCCACGAGGTGCAGGCCGTCGGGGCGGGCGGCCGGGATCGGCTCCGGATTCTCCACCACGCACGGTACGACCTCGGAGGGCTTCCCCTTCGCGAAGTGCTCCAGGCACCGCGTCAGCTCGCCCGTCACGCCGCCGACGAAGTCGGTGAGGCCGATCAGCCGGCGGAGCCAGCGGAACGTGTGCCAGAGCCT